>JAILOW010000124.1 GCA_024690635.1 Butyrivibrio sp. | reverse complement strand
GACTTTTACACTACAATGCTTTAACCTTTAAAAGTAAATACGAGATTGTATACATATATACATTGTGTTTACACTCTTATGAAGGAGGAAAAATATTATGAAGAAGTTCACTAAGGCATTTAGCGTATTCATGGCGTCAGCTCTCCTTGCTACATCACTTGTCGGATGTGGTGATGCTCAGAGCACAGGTGCTACAGAGACAGCAGAAGGAGCAGCACCGGCAGAAGGCAGCGCAGCAGGTGCTACATTTAAGATTGGTGCGATTGGACCTCTTACAGGTGGCGCAGCAGCTTACGGTAATGCAGTATGTAACGCAGCAGAGCTTGCAGTTGCAGAGATCAATGCAGCCGGCGGTATCAACGGTGCACAGATCGAGTACAAGGGCGAGGATGACGAGCTTAACGCTGAGAAGTCAGTCAACGCATACAACACACTTAAGGATTGGGGTATGCAGATCCTTGTAGGTTCAACAACAAGTGCCTGCTCCATCGCAGTTTCAGAAAACAGCAAGAACGACAACATGTTCCAGCTTACTCCTTCAGGAGCTGCTGAGGATTGCGTAAAATATGACAACGTATTCCGTGTATGTTTCTCAGATCCCAACCAGGGTATTGCTTCAGCCCAGTACATCAGTGATCACAACCTTGCTACCAAGGTAGGTATCATTTACGACAGCTCTGATGTTTATTCATCAGGTATTTATCAGAAGTTTGTAGAGGAGTCTGCAGGCAAGAGCTACGAAGTAGTTTCTGCAGAGGCTTTCACTCAGGACAACAACACAGATTTCTCAGTTCAGCTTCAGAAGGCTAAGGACGCAGGTGCAGACCTGGTATTCCTTCCCATCTACTACTCAGATGCAGCTCTTATCCTTACACAGGCTAACACAATGGGCTATGCACCTACATTCTTCGGTGTAGACGGTATGGACGGAATCCTTACAGTTGAGAACTTTGACACATCACTTGCAGAGGGACTTATGCTCCTTACTCCTTTCGCAGCAGATGCTACTGACGATCTCACAGTTAACTTTGTAAAGCAGTACACCGAGAAATTCGGTGAGACACCCAACCAGTTCGCAGCAGATGCTTACGATGCTGTTTACATCATCAAGGCAGCTATCGAAAAGGCAGGAGTTACACCTGATATGAGCGTTTCAGATATCTGTGACAAGGTTAAGGGCGCTATGGTTGAGATCGAGGCATCAGGTCTTACATCATCCAAGATGACCTGGGATGCTTCAGGAGAACCCAACAAGGAACCCAAGGCCGTAGTTATCAAGAACGGTGCTTACGTATCGGCTCAGTGATCTAAGGGTCATAAACAATAAACTACACAAATTTTATCAGCAAGGGGCGCTGTCATAGGTGCCCCTTGTATTTGATTTTATGATATGATGTTAAGAGTTGATTAAATATCAGGGAGGTAGAGGATGAGTTTTCTTACTTATCTAATCGGGGGACTAAGCCTCGGAAGTATTTATGCCATCATTGCGCTTGGCTATACCATGGTTTACGGAATTGCCAAGATGCTCAATTTCGCTCACGGAGATTTCATCATGGTGGGCTGTTATGTTATCTTTTCAGTAAGTGCCGCGCTCAGCGGCAATTCTGTGGTGGGCATTATAGTGGCCATCGTTCTTTGTACTCTTTTGGGAGTCACAACGGAGTTTGTAGCTTACAGACCGCTTCGCGGAGCTACTTCTCCTCTTGCTGTTCTCATCACCGCCATCGGTGTCAGCTACCTTCTTGAAAATATTGCTCTTTTGATCTTTGGCGCAGATATCAAGTCCTTCTCTTCAGTAGTAAAGTGGGAAGGCCTTTCCTTTGCGGACGGAGCATTAAAGATCCAGGGCGTTACCATAGTTACCATAGTTGTCAGCGTTGTGATCCTTATAGCGCTTCAGCTTTTTATAAACAAGACTAAACAGGGACAGGCAATGCTTGCAGCTTCTGAAGATAAGGGCGCGGCAACCCTCATGGGTATCAATGTCAACAAGACCATCGCTCTTACCTTTGCCATCGGTTCAGCGCTGGCAGCCATTGCGGGAGCTCTTCTTTGCTCGGCTTATCCTTCCCTTTCTCCTTATACGGGAGCTATGCCCGGTATCAAGGCATTCGTTGCGGCGGTTCTTGGCGGTATCGGATCCATCCCCGGAGCAATGATCGGAGGACTGGTTCTGGGAATCGTTGAGATCCTGTCCAAAACTTATATTTCATCACAGCTTTCTGATGCTATTGTGTTTGGAATCCTGGTTGTGGTTTTACTTGTAAAGCCTACGGGAATCCTTGGCAAAGCTATTCAGGAAAAGGTCTGAGGGGGTGAGCTTGTATGAATAAGAAAATAACAAAAAACAATCTCATAACCTACGGCATTGTCATTGCAGCCTACATCATCATTCAGGTGCTGTCCATGACAGGCGGTCTTTCAAGCCATATCAAGGGACTTCTTGTTCCCATGACCTACTACGCAGTTATCGCAGTTGCTCTTAACCTCTGCGTTGGTATCCTGGGAGAGCTCAGCATAGGACACTGCGGATTTATGTGTATCGGAGCTTTCACAAGTGCATTCTTTTCCAAGGCTACCGAAAGTGCTATTCCCACAGCACCCAGATTCTTCCTGGCATTTGTTGTCGGTATAGCATTTGCGGCACTCTTCGGATTCCTCATCGGTATCCCGGTACTCAGACTTAAGGGTGACTACCTTGCGATCGTTACTCTGGCTTTTGGCGAGATCATCAAAAACGTCATCAATGCCCTGTACATTGGTATTGACGGCAGAGGTCTTCATATCAACATGAAAAACAGTATGGATCTTGGCCTTGAAGAGGGCGGCGAAGTCATCGTAAACGGTGCCATGGGTATCACGGGAACACCTCACAACGCAAACTTTACCATTGCTGTGATAGTGCTTCTCATCTCACTTTTTGTGGTTCAGAACCTTGTTAATTCCAGGGATGGCCGTGCCATCATGGCTATCCGTGACAACTATATCGCTGCAGAGGCGACAGGCGTAAATGTTACAGGCTACAAGATGATGGCCTTCACCATTTCTGCAGCTATCGCCGGGGCTGCGGGAGTTCTTTTCTCCCATAACATCACAACCCTTACGGCGTCCTCCCAGTACTTTGGCTACAATGCCTCCATCATGATCCTGGTTTATGTGGTGCTTGGAGGTATCGGCAATATCAGAGGCAGCGTTATCGCAGCCTGCATTCTGTATATTCTTCCTGAGCTCCTTAGAGGCTTCAATACCTATAGAATGCTGATCTACTCCATCGTGCTCATCGTCATGATGATCGTTAACTGGTCACCTCGTGTGCTTGAGTGGAGGAAAAGGACATTTGGCCGCTTTAACTTCAAACGCGGCGGAAAGGAGATGGCAGCATAATGGCACTTTTAGACGTAAACAACCTCAGCATCTCCTTTGGAGGACTTCGTGCTGTTGATAATTTCAATATCACAATAGAAAAGGGTGAGCTCTACGGACTTATCGGTCCCAACGGAGCCGGCAAGACCACAGTCTTTAACCTTCTGACAGGTGTGTACAAGCCAAACGAGGGTATCATCAGACTGGACGGTGAGGACATCACCAGAAAGAGCACCATCGAGATCAACCATGCAGGTATCGCAAGAACCTTCCAGAACATCAGGCTTTTCAAGAATATGCCTGTTATAGACAATGTAAAGGTAGGACTTGCGGAGCACTATAAATACAGCGCTCTTGAGGGAGTGCTTCACCTTGGTAAATACCGCAAGGTGGAAAAAGAGATGGACGAAGAGGCTATGCGCCTTCTGAAGGTCTTTGACCTGGATAAGGAAAGGGATACTCTTGCAGCAAACCTTCCTTACGGAAAACAGAGAAAGCTGGAGATCGCAAGAGCCATGGCTACAAAGCCCAAGCTCCTTCTTTTGGATGAGCCTGCAGCGGGCATGAACCCCAATGAGACCAAAGAGCTTATGGATACCATTGCTCTGGTACGCAGGGAGTTTGATATGACCATCCTTCTTATTGAGCATGACATGAAGCTTGTATCGGGAATCTGCGAGAAGCTTACAGTGCTGAACTTCGGAAGGATCCTCACTCAGGGAGAAACTAAGGAAGTACTTAACGATCCGGAAGTTATCACAGCTTATCTTGGGGAATAAGGAGAAAATTCTATGGAGACATTACTGGATGTACGGGACCTTTCCGTATATTATGGAGTTATACAGGCTTTAAAGGGCATATCCTTTCATGTTGACAAGGGAGAGGTAGTAGCCCTTATCGGAGCAAACGGAGCGGGCAAGACTACAACACTTCATACTTTGTCGGGACTTATCCACGCTGACGGCGGCAGCATCACCTACAAGGGACAGGAGCTTACCAGGATCCAGAACCACAAGATCGTAAGTCTTGGCATGGCGCAGGTTCCCGAGGGAAGACGTGTTTTTGCCGAGATGACAGTTTTGCAGAACCTTAAGATGGGTGCTTTTACCAGATCCGACAAGAGCGAGATGGAGGCAACCCTTGCTGATATCTACAAGAGATTTCCAAGACTTGAGGAAAGAAAAAATCAGCTTGCGGGAACTCTTAGCGGTGGTGAGCAGCAGATGCTTGCCATGGGCAGAGCTCTTATGTCACATCCCGATCTTATACTGATGGACGAGCCTTCAATGGGTCTTTCTCCCATCTTTGTAAATGAGATATTCAACATCATTCAGGATGTGAACAAGGACGGTGTTACGGTGCTTTTGGTTGAGCAGAATGCGAAAAAAGCTCTTTCCATCGCAAACAGGGCATACGTACTTGAGACGGGCAACATTGTAAAAGAGGGTGAGGCATCACTTCTTTTAAATGACGAGACCATAAAGAAAGCATACCTGGGCGAGTAACAGGTTTTTGATCAGGGGGTTAAAGCATGAAAAACATAGTTATAACCATTGCAAGGCAGTACGGAAGTGGCGGAAGGACCGTGGGAGAGATGCTTGCCAATGACCTTGGAATTCACTATTACAACCACGAGCTTATTAAGCTTGCTTCGGAAGAGAGCGGCATCAACGAATCTCTTTTCCTTGAAACAGATGAGAGAATGAGAAATTCGGGATTCTTCAGAACACCCGTAAATGTTTATAAAGGCGAACTTATCGGCCCTGAGAGTAAGGACTTTACTTCTGAGGACAACCTTTTCAATTTTCAGGCCAAGGCCATCAAAAAACTGGCTGAGACCAGTAGCTGCGTTATCGTGGGAAGAGCTGCGGATTTTGTGTTAAAGGACTATGACAACGTCCTTAGCGTATTTGTCCATGCGCCCCATGACTTTTTGGTGGAGCAGGCTGCCAAGGTAAAGAGCCTTCCAATCGATGAGCTTGAAAAGTTCATGGCTAGAGAGGATAAGTACCGCGCCGCTTACTATGAGCATCACACGGGACAGAAGTGGACAGATGCCATGAACTACGACCTGTGTCTTGATTCCAGCAAGCTGGGATTTGAAAAGTGCGTAGAAGCCATCAAGGCTCACGCAAGAGTACGCTTTGGCGAAGACTGTTTTAACAGGGAGTAATTATGTCAAAAGAGAAGTTCATCCTTATCGACGGAAGCTCCATGCTGGTTACCAACTACTACGGAAACCTGCCGAAAGCTCTTTTGTTTGAAAAGGATCCCGAGAAAAAAGAAAAGCTCTATTCCCAGATCATGCACAATGACAAAGGACAGTACACCAATGCCATGTACAGCATGATGAGGGCTATATTAAAGATCATGAGGGAGCAGGAGCCTACCCACATGATGTTTGCATTTGATACCACAAGAGACACCTTCAGACGTGAAAAATACCCTGATTATAAGGGGAACAGAGGCGATACGCCCCAGCCTTTGAAGGAACAGTTTGAGAACATGGAAGACATGTTAAAGAACATGGGCTTTCAGGTTTTATATGACAACAACTACGAGGCTGATGATATTGTGGGAAGCGTGGTTTCCAAATTTGAAAAGGAGATTCCGTCCTACATCATCACCAAGGACCACGATTATCTGCAACTTATAAGCGACTATACAAGAGTCTGGCTGGTTCAGACCAAGCAGGAGACTGCAGATGAGCTTCAGGCTAAATACGGCACGGAGTACGGCTACAACAAAAAGAATGTGTCTGTTCCGGACAAAGCCTTTGAGGTGACACCGCCTCTTTGCCTTGCGGAATACGGAGTCCGTCCCGAGCAGATACCGGATCTGAAGGGCATCCAGGGAGATTCAAGTGACAATATCCCCGGAGTAAAGGGCGTCAGCAGCGCTGCCATTCCTCTTCTTGCAGAGTACGGAACCTTGGAAGGAATCTATGAGGCGATTGATAAGTGCGACGGAGACAAGGAACTTAAGGCCCTCGGAGCATACTGGAAAGAATCCCTTGGAATATCAAGAAGCCCCATGAAGGCTCTTTTGGAGTACAGGGACATGGCTGAAATGTCCAAGGATCTTGCCATGATAAGAAGGGATTATACCTTTGGCAAAGAGCTTGATGACTTTAGGATAAAATTTGATACAGACAAGGCAAAAGCCGAGTTTGAAAAGTACGGATTTAAGTCACTGATAGAGAAATTATGATCAGAAGGAAAGGTTTTTTATGAGCAATTTTCATCGCGCCATACTCATAAATCTCCACAGGATAATCTACTACGTGATAAAAGCCAGGATCTGGCTTCTTTTCAACAAACATTCGGAGATAGAAAAATACGCCCTTGCCAATGAGATGATCACCAAAATGAATGATTCCATGGGTACGGTTACCATAAGTAAGGGGCAGGACAAGCTGCCGCAAGAGGGCGGGTACATGCTTTATCCCAATCATCAGGGAAAGTATGATGTGCCGGGTATTTTTACAACTCACAGAAAACCGCTTGCATTTGTAATTGACGAAAACCGTTCCCACATGGCACTTGTTGCCGAGATATTAAAGCTTACCGGCGGTAAGGCCATGAGGCTTGACGATCCAAGGCATGCAATAAAGATCTTTCAGCAGATGGCTGAGGAATTAAAAGAGGGCAAAAAGTACATTCTTTTCCCCGAGGGTGGCTACAAGGAAAACAACGAGAACATCGTTGAGGATTTCAAGGCTGGAAGCTTTAAGGTTGCCAAGATGGCGCAGGTTCCCATCGTTCCCGTGGCACTTGTTGATTCCTACAAAGTATACAACGACGGACACAGGGGCCCTGCAACAGCTTATGTTTACTACCTTGATCCTATTTACTATGAGGATTACAAGAACCTCAGTACCAGAGAGATCGCAAGGATGGTGCAGGACAGGATAAGAGAAAAGATAAAAGAACACGAAGAAACACATTGAATGTGAATGAAAAAGGACTCCGATTGGAGTCCTTTTAATTTACATACAGGTCATAACCGCTTTTACGATAAAGATATTTTTCTCCTGGGTGAAGCTTGCGATTCCTCCGTACTTTTCTGCGATGGCCTTTATCTGCTGGGTTCCTATGCCGCTTTGGATCGCGCGCGTACTGATGGGGGTTCCGCCTTCGGAAAACTCTACGATTCCCGAAACGGGATTTTTGGTAAGGAGCTTTAATTTGCGGCCGTCATAGCTTATGTCTATCATCATGCCGCGATGACTTTCCTCAATATGAGACTGAGCCTCCACACCGTTTTCAAGGGCGTTGGCAAGAAGGCTTGTAAGATCGATTTCTTCGATGGGAAATCTCTCCGGGAGATTTGCTCTTACCCGAAGCTTAAAGCCCATCTTGTGACATCTGTAGTTGTAAATGGATAAAAGCTCGTTGGCAACTTTGTTGTCGCAGAAGGAAACAGCTGTGATCTCTTCAAGCTTTGAGTCATACTCTTCCAGGTAGGAAGCGGCTTTTTCATATTCCTTATCCTTGATAAAGCCTGCAAGAACTCTGTTGTGATGCCGGATATCATGTCTGTATTTTCTGATGGTCTGATCGTTACTTTCATAAATGGCAAGCTGCTCCCTGAGCCTCTGGGTTCTTTCTCTTTGGAAATAAGCGATCTTTTCATCGGATATCTTTTTATCGATCTGATAGGCTGTGAGCTCGTATTCAATTACGGCGGCTGCAAACATGACTACCACATAGATGACCGAAAACCACTGCACCATGTTGCTGCCGTAGGGCTGCAGGTAGCCCAAAAGGGGAGTCTTAAAAAGCAGAAGACTTAAAAACAGGCCGCTAAGGGCTGCAACCGAGCCGTAGAGAACTCCGGCAATGTAGTCGGTGATAAATGGAAGTATCAGTATGAACAGCCAGAAGGCATCCATTCCGAAAGTCCAGTTTGTCTCCATGATGAAATGAAAAAACAGAATACCGCATAAGGAAAAAGAACCTATGATCGTAGAGTTTACATGGTTTTTCCTGCGGCGTGTAATATAGGCTATCACGCTGAAAAGAATGATGATGGATGAGTTCGTGATTGCACCGTGATAGTATTTCCTCTGAATACAGGGATATATGGCTATCAGAGTGTATATGATGAAACCCGATAACAGTATTATTGCAGTTCGGATCTTTTGTTCCACTACGGCGGGATCTTTTTCGAATGCAATAAGCTGTGCCGCGTTATATTTGAATCTTTGCCGGAAGCTGTCAATTTCGGTATTAAGCGACATGGAAGGGACTCCTTTTTGTGAAACATATGATATAATTGAGTTAACTCTATTATACTTTGTTCTTTGGGGGAAGGAAATGGCATTTGATATCAGCAGTCTGACGGGTGTCGTCAACAAATACCTTTATTCAATTTCAGATACGAAAAAGCTTCTTGATGAGAGCGGATTATCCTCATCTCTGACAGGAACCGAGAGCAGCACCTCCGAGGTGGATTTCACCTCTGTTCTGACGGATGCCATATCTCAGGAGCTTGGTGCTTCCCAAACGGATTCTAATGTGGCGGCTCTTCAGGAGGCAGCTGCAAAAATTCAGGCTTCTGCCCAGACAGCTCAGGCAGGTGGCAATGCGACTCAGACCGGCGCTAAAGATGCTCAGGCAGGTACACAGGCAGCCACGGCAGTATCCGATATTTCGGCGGCTTTCCCCACAGCCCGTGAAACAGGAAGTGAGATCGCAGATCGTATACAGGCTGCGGCTCACAGGCACGACCCCAATGTGAACTGGTTTGAGCAGGCAGATTTTCCCGATATAGAAAATATGATCAGACAGAGTATGATGAGCAGAATGAGAATTGACGGAGAATGAGGAAGTTAAATGAACAGATTACTGGCTATTTATGCGGCGGTGATTTTTATTATATCGGTTGTGATATTTACCATTGCCGAGCTTAATAAAAACAATGAAGATGAGACGGAAACCTTCAAGTGGATGAAGATCTTTTCCTTTATCGGAGTTGCCATTGCTGCTGTATGTGTGATCTTTGCAAGGAACGGTTTATGATAAAAAGTATCTGAAATACCGTGAAACATTCACTTGCTTTTTGAGATTAACGTAGTAAAATATTACCTAACAGTGTCCTATAAGTGACACGAGGGTACATTATTTTCCTAGAAGGGGAGGAATAAAAATGGCAGCAAAGGTAATTACAAAGGTTGAACTTCAGTTTGCAGATAAGGCTTACACCGAGGAACAGCTTGTTTCCAAGGCAAAGAAGCAGTACGGCGGCAAGGATATCAAGGAGCTTGATATCTATGTAAAGCCTGAAGAAGGAAAGGCTTACTACGTTGTAAACAAAGAGACTGCAGGAGATTTCGATCTCTGATTTAACCTGAGATCTAACATTAAGGGCTGTTGCAAGTATTTGCAACAGTCCTTTTTCATGATATAGGAAATTTCTCCGAAATTCCTATATCATAAAAAGCGCTCCGCTATGGATGCGCACTCGCACGATAGGAATATGTTGCCTTCAGCAACCGCGCTCGGCGCGAGAATGTCGCAAGCGACATTCTTTCTTGTGTAACAGAGTTTGCGGAGCCGGCCCGTTCTTTATTAAATTACTATAAACATGTAGACCGCAGGGGGTCTTTGTATATAATGGATGAGTGCGAAAAAGCCGATATATATTTGTAGGGGGTTTCAAGAAAGAACCCTTTAAATTAAGTGTTTATGAGGATTATGAGGAAATTGCGAATGAAGAAACGTGTAGTTGCTTTAATAATGTCTTTTATCATGATGGGATCAGGAGCTCTTGCAGATGCGATGCAGGTAAGGGCGGCAGAGGATGCAGATGCTTTTGCTTCTGTAGAGGCTTCCCTTGAAAGTGAGCAGGAGGTGTCGGAAGAGCCTGAGGACGACCGGGAGGAAATTCTCACAGGCTGCGCAGGAGATGAAACTTCTGAAGGTGATGAAGTTAATTCCGGCGAGGCCGATATCGATGATAAAGAAACGCCTGAGATCGTCAAAGAGTACAAGGTTACACTTGATGCCGGCAAGGGATATTTTGAGCTCTCTGAAGCAGATGGACTGCTGGATTTAAGAGAGTTTGATGAATATGTGGAAAAAGCGGATGAAAAAGACCTTTCGAAGATAGAGATCTTCGCTTTGGAAAAGGGCTTATATAAAGATGCTTATATTCAGGCTGAGGATGAAAAGATCTTTTTTGAAAAGCTTCCCAAGCCTGTAAGGGACGGATATTCATTCCTTTGCTGGTACATGGAGGAAGATCCGGTCGAGATCATTTTTGAAGATAAGATAATAGATGATGATACAGAGGTTATTCCTGAGGATGATCGTATTTTCTACGCTCTTTGGGAAAAGGATGCTGATGAGGAAGATAAAGAGGATGCGGCTTCAACAGGCTCTGAGGATATGAGCGCTGAAGGCGCAAGCGATCTTGCAAATGCAGGTGCAAGCGACGAAGCTGCCATCGGATCAAGCACAGAAGATGCCGCAGATGCTGCAAGCAGTGAAACAAGCGCTGATGCAAGCATAGAAGCAAGTTCCGGGGCATCAGATGAAAGCGCAGAAGCTGCAAGTGATGCTGCGGCTTTAGCTTCATCAGGCATGGAAGGAAATGAGCTTCTTGAAATCAAAGAACAGAGCGGAACACATGTGTTTGCTGCATCTAAGGCCATAAGCATAAGAAGCGGTGATGGATTTTCTTTTGAGCTTGTTTCCGATGAGCACGACGAGGACGGGCTTCCCATCTATGCCTTTACAAAGGGCGGAACCAGACCTGTTGTGGTTGTAAAATACGAGGACAGCGTTTTACAGGAAGGAAAAGACTATACCCTCAGCCTTTCCAACAACAAGACTGCAGGAGGAAAGAAAACTCCTACAGTGACCATAAAGGGCAAAGGAAAGTTTAAAGACAGCAGAACCTACAAGTTCCTTATCCGCAAGGGAAACCTTGAAGTGATAGGTAATGAGGGACCAGGCGGAAAGAGTAAAGTTGCAGCTGCGGACAAAGTCTATGCCTACAAAAAAGGTAATTATAAAACTTCCGTTTCTATATACGATACTGACGGCAAGAAGCTTGCTGCAGGAAAAGATTATGAGAAGACTTTTTCATATTTCTACAAATATGATACGAAGCTTTTGGATGGAAGAGACAAATATGCAGGCGAGGAGGCCTTCCCTGAGGACATAGTACCTGCAGATACAACAATGCTGGTAAAGATCGTAGGAAAGGGCAATTATCAGGGCGCTGCAACAGGAGAATACCGCCTTGTTACAGCCAACATTGCCAAGGCTTCTGTATCCATACCCAATCAGGTTTATGCAGGAACCCCTGTTACACTGGATGTTTCACAGATCCAGGTAAAGCTGGGCGGAAGGTTCCTTACGGAAGATGATTTTGAAATAGTTGAAGGCTCTTATGCCGGCAACGATAAAAAGGGCAAGGCTAAGGTTACTATCAGAGGTATCGGCGACTACGGCGGAAGTAAGACCGTTACCTTTACCATAGAAAACAAGCCTGCGACCTACACCGTATATTTCTACGGTAACGGTGCAACTGCAGGAAAAATGAAAAAGCAGACCATCGCTGACGGTGTTTCCAAAGAGCTAAGTCCCATCAAGTTTACAAGAAAGGGCTACGGATTTTTCAAAAACACTGAAGGGAAGGCAGTTGTCTGGAATACCGCAGCAGACGGATCAGGCACGGCATATATCGATAAGCAGGCTGTAACCGGAACAGCAGGAGAGATACTGACTCTCTATGCACAGTGGGCTCCTGAAGATTATACGATCACCTATCACACAAACGGCGTGGATATAGATCTTTCCACATACAAAAAGACCTACAAGCCAAGTGATGCTGAGTACGCTGTTCCTACACCGGATACAGCTGTATGGCCTATCGGTTATCAGTTTGGCGGCTGGTACAAGGACAGTGCTTACAAGACCAAGTCCAAAGTCATAAAGAAAGGAACCACAGGCAATCTCAATCTGTACGCCAAGTGGGTTCCCTATACATACAAGATCGTATTTGACGGAAACGGCAGCACAAGCGGAAGTATGCCTTCTGCAGCTTTTTCCTACGGAGTATCCAAAAAGCTTCCTGCAAATAAGTTTAAGAAAACGGGAAGCTCCCTCATTGGATGGTCCCTTAACAAAGACTGGACAAAGGAAAGCGGAGACAAGCTCTTTGCAGATAAAGAGGCACTCTCCGGTATCCTTAAAAGAAACGGCGAAGGAAAGATAGTTCTTGATAACTTCCCGAATGAATATGATGACATTGATTTTGACCTGGAATTCAAGCTTTATGCCATCTGGAGCAGTGACTTTGACATAACCTACGACAAAGAAGGCGCAGAGTGGGATTTCCCTGCAGGAGCAGAGCCTGTTCGTACTTACAGCTGCGGTTCCAAAAAGACCCTTACTTCTCCTGCAAGAAAAGGCTATACCTTTGGCGGCTGGTACACTGATGCAGCCTGCAAAAAGGCATTTAAATCAATTACAGCAAAGACCACCGGTAATCTTCACCTTTATCCCAAGTGGACTCCTTACAAGATCACCTTTATCTACAAGGGTAACGGAAACACCGGTGGAAAGATGAAGAATCAGGCTCTTACCTACGCCCAGACTACAGAGAAATTAAGCAGGAACCTCTTTGTGAAAAAGGGCGGAGAGTTTAAGGGATGGAATACTGTGGCTACTCCCGACGGAGAGCATCCCGGCGTTTCCATCAGCTTTGCCTACGGACATTTTGAAGATAAGACTATTGCTGCTTTTGCGGATGCTGCACTTGGAGAGCAACTTAAAAACAATGCAAAGATCACTGTCTATGCACAGTGGGGCGACTATGAATACACCGTAAAGTTTGACGCAAACGGCGGTAATGCCATGGATGACATCAAGTATACCTATGGCGAGGAAAAGGCTCTTGAGACTCCTGTAAAGGCAGGAGATGAGTTCCTTGGCTGGTATCTCGACGCTGCATTCAAAAAAAAGATAGACAAGATCACAAAGGATACCTACGGTGATCTTGAGCTTCATGCCCGCTGGAAAAACGGCGATCAGGCAGGATATACCATTTCCTTTGATGCAGATAAGCCTCTTGAGAATCTGACAGTTACAGGCAAGATGAAGAACCAGGCCATGAAATACAACGTAGCCAAAAATCTTACTGCAAACAGCTTCAAGATCAAGGGCTATTCTTTCATGGGCTGGAGCGTATTCTCTGCATCACAGAGAGCTGCTGCTAAGGAAGCTAACGACGGATTTGAGTTTACTCTTTATGAGAATAAAGAAGCTGTAACAGGTCTTGCAACTCCCGATATCGCAGGAGCAAAAGAAGATCCAAAGAGCTACCGTGATAAGGTGACTCTCTATGCGGTATGGGAAAAGGATGCATATACCGTTACTCTTAATAACGTTAATACAGAAGATTTTGCGGATGTTCCAGAAGGCGGAAACTTCACCTATGGTGTGGATCAGCAGATAATCCTGGCAGGCCCCAAAACTGCGGATACAACCCACGGATATATCGGAATAAACGAAACCGATGAGGAAAAGAAAGGCGAGATCCGTTATCTGGCTGAGCCTTACAGATTTGGAGATACCTTCCTTGGATGGTACACAGATGCCAAGTTTAAAAAGAAAGCCGGAAATATCAAAAAAGGAACCACAGGAAACAAGGTCTTTTACGCAAAGTGGGCAACCACAAGATATACCATAAACTACGACCTTAACCTTGAAGTGCTGCAAAAGGGCGCTGCAGGTGAAGTAACAGCGCAGCTTGTAACAGACAAGGCGGGCTTTGTTACAAATAATGACGGAAGATATGAAGGCGGATACGTTCTTCCTACTGCCACCACAACCAAGGCAGGCTGGGGGTTCGGTGGCTGGTACAAGGATAAAAAGTGCAAGAAAGCAGCCGGAAATATCATAGCTAGTCCTTATGTGGACATGACTCTTTATGCCAAGTGGGTACCTGCACGCTTTACCATAAAGTTTGATAAAAACAATGATGCCGCAACAGGCCTTACCATGAGCATGCAGGGCCTTGCCTACGATCGTGTATATCACCTTAGTAAGAACGGATATATCTGCGAAGGCTATGAAGTGACATCCTGGAACACTCTTAAAAATCCCACAGCGGAGAATCCCGGAATCAGCTTTGCCGCAAAAGTGGTTAACGAAGACGGAGACTATGTGGATAAGACAGAACCCATAAAGGGCGATGACCTCTACGGAAAGAGCGCAAGTCTCTTTGAAGGCGGTGCCTTTGAAAAGGACGGAAGTCCTCTTACGCTGTATGCCCAGTGGGAGCTTGCAACCTACAAGATCGTATACCACTCCAAGTACGGCGAGTATAACCCTGAAAATCCAAAGTTCTACACTGCGGAAGATACGGTGCACACTTTGGCAGCTCCTCTTCCTGCAGCTACAGACAGAGCCGACATGGAATTCAAGGGCTGGTACAGGGATAAAAAGATGACTCAGCCCGTGGAAGATCCCGCTATTTCAGAGGGCACAACAGGCACAGTCCACTTCTATGCAAAGTGGTTCTATGACATAGATTATATCGATGCTGTAGTTGAATATGGAATTGATACTACAGGATCCGAGGATGCTACCAAAAAGATAAATCAGGCTATAGAAGATGCCTATGAAGGCTCAATAAAGAATGTATATTTGAGCGCCGGAACCTTTAAATTATCCGTAAGTCAGGGCAGGACCAAGTGCGCTTTAAAACTTGAGCCCGGAGTATCGCTTTATCTGGATGATGCCGCAGAGCTTGTGCTGACACCTGAAGCAAGCTCGGTATACAAGGGAGATTCCGCGGCCATAAGACTTGATGAAAGAGACAATATGCACATCTACGGCGGAAAGCTCACCGGTGCCGGAACAGAGAGCACCAGTGTGGACATCTACGGAATCGCTATTCAGGGATGTAACAACGTTTCTGTAACAGGCATGGAGATAAGCGGCTTCCAGTGCGACGGTATCTATATTGCCACCAAGCATTACAGCAGTGATTACACTCTGAACAAAGGTAACAACAACGTTGATATCATAAACTGCGAGATCCATAACAACCGTAGAAACAACATCACCGTTACGGATGCAGACAATCTCAGCATCATAGGCTGCGATATCTACAGTGTAAGAGACAGACAGCCTGCGGCCTGCATATGCTTTGAGCCCAACGAGGATTGCAGCGGCGACGGTATCTGCAAAGATATACTTATAAAAGATACCACTATGAATACCAAGAAAGATAAGTATGACTGGCATTACAGAACCTTCTATACTTACCTTCGTCCTAAGTGCCGCGGAAAATATGCCGTAGAGAACGTGACCATTGAAAAGTGCAAGCTCACGGGATATTATGGTAACTATAACGGAAAAAACGTTAAACTCATCGATACAACAATTGACGGCGAAAAAGACGGTTGATGATATCCTTACAATAAAGGAGCTTATATGAAAGTAGTAATCCTTGCCGGAGGCTTTGGAACCCGCATGAGTGAAGAAAGTCACCTGCGCCCCAAGCCCATGATCGAGATAGGCGGAAAGCCCATTCTCTGGCATATCATGAAAGAATACTCACACTATGGCTTTAATGAATTCATTATCTGCGCAGGTTACAAGCAGGAGATCATTAAGGAGTATTTCGCAAACTATTATCTTCATAACTGCGATGTGACCTTTAATTTTGCCGATGGCGGAAAACCTACTTTCCATTCAAAAAAAGCGGAGCCCTGGAAAGTTACCATAGTGGATACGGGATATGCCACCATGACAGGCGGACGTATCAAGCGCATAAAAGAGCATGTGGGAAATGAGACCTTCTTTTTGACCTACGGCGACGGAGTCTGCGACGTTGATATGAACGAGCTACTTAAGTTCCACAAGGATCACGGCAAGATCTGCACAGTTACTGCGATCCTTGCAGGTCAGAGGTTTGGAGTATTTGACCTTGGTGAGGAGGATTCCTCCATCATAAAGGATTTCAGAGAGAAGGCTGATTCCGACGGAGCCAGGATCAACGGCGGATACATGGTCCTTGATCCGGGAGTTTTTGATTACATAGAAGGTGATGAGACCTTCTTTGAAAAAGAGCCTATGCACAACCTGGTCCGCGACGGCCAGATGGCTGCATACAAGTACGACGGCTTCTGGAAGTGCATGGATACTTCCAGAGAAAGAGACGAACTTACAACTCTTATTGAGACAGGAAAGGCACCCTGGATCAAGTGGTAATAATATGCGGGGATCAGCATGAGACTATCTGATTACATAGTAGAATTTCTTGAAAAGAAAGGCGTCACCGACTGCTTTATGGTAGTAGGCGGTGGCGCTATGTATTTGAATAATTCTTTCGGACATGCAAAGACCATAAAATGCACTCATTTTCATCATGAGCAGGGAGCGGCCATTGCAGCTGAGAGCTACGCCCGCTTTGATAACAAAGTTGCGGCTCTTAATGTCACCTCAGGTCCCGGAGGCACCAATGCCATAACGGGAGTTCTGGGAGGCTGGCTTGATTCTCTTCCCATGTTTGTGGTTAGCGGGCAGGTGCGCTATGACACCACGGTGAGATACATGGAAAATCTGGCAAAAGAAAAGGGCTGTGATATCAGCTCTTTTCCAAGAGCCATAGGGGATCAGGAATATGACATAACAAGGATGACCGGCCACATCTGCAAGTATGCAGTGATGGTGGAGGATCCTGCTGATATAAGATACCATCTGGAAAAGGCATGGCACCTTATGAGAACCGGCCGCCCGGGACCTGTGTGGATCGATGTTCCCGTAAACTTCCAGGCTGCGGAAGTAGAGCCTGATAAGTTAAAAGGCTTTGATCCCGGCGCAGAGGCTGACGTATCTGAAAGCAAAAAAGATGAGCTTACAAAGGAGCTTCTTTCGCAGCTCTTTTCTGATATTAAAAATGCAAAGCGCCCTGTCATCTACGCAGGGGGCGGAATCAGGATCTCCGGAGCCTACGACATATTCAGGAAGATTGTCGATAAGCTGGGAGTTCCCGTGTGCACCTATTGGAATTCCATAGATCTTTTAGAGGATGAACATCCACTCTACTGCGGAAGAGGCGGAAACATGGGTGACAGGGCAGGCAATTTTGCCATCCAGAATTCAGATCTTTTGCTGGTTTTGGGATCGCGCCTTTCCATCAGACAGGTGGGCTACAACACCGATACCTGGGCAAGGGCTGCCAAGGTCGTAATGGTGGATATTGATCCCGCTGAAATGGAAAAGCCCACTATACATGTGGATCAAAAGATACATGCGGATGTAAAAGAGTTCCTGGAAGCAATGGATAAGGAGCTTTCGGATGGATATCTTTCTCCTGCCAATGAATGGCGAATCCAGTGCATGACCTGGAAATCAAAATATCCTGTAGTATCCATGTGCCAGCGCATGACGGGAGATAAAAAGGTAAATGTCTACGGCTTTATCAGAACTCTTTCCGAGAGCCTGAAGGAGAACAGCCTTACTGCAGTAAGTAACGGTGCCTGCTGCGTTGCAGGTCATCAGGCCTTTTGCATAAAAGAAGGTACAAGATTTATCATCAACAACGCTGTTGCCAGCATGGGCTACGGACTTCCCGCTGCCATTGGAGCATGTATTGCTGCCGGCAAAAAAGAGACCATATGCCTTGAAGGCGACGGCAGCATCATGATGAATCTGCAGGAACTTCAGACTGTTGTTACAAACAAACTTCCCATAAAGATATTCCTTATTAACAATGAGGGCTATCATTCCATCAGGATAACCCAGAACAATCTCTTTTCCGATTACAGCAAAGTTGGTATCGGGCCTGAGAGCAGCGACCTGGCATTTCCTGAGTTTGAAAAGATAGCGGCAGCTTTTAACATACCGTATATGGCCATCAGAACGGGAAAAGAGCTGCAGGAGAAAATAACCGAAGCGGCCTTTGCGAATACGCCGCTGTTTTGCGAGGTCTTTACGGATACCACTCAGGTGTGGGAGCCCAAGAGCTCAGCCAGAAGAGAGCCTGACGGAACGCTGACTAGCCCGCCGCTTGAGGATCTGGCACCCTTCCTTCCAAGAGAGGAACTTGAAAGAAATATGTTCATATAGTAAATGCATTGCCCCGACCGGAAAAGTCGGGGCTTTTTTAATTCATTAAAGTTCACACAAATTTCGCTTTATTACAAAAAAAGACACAAATATGATTGGTGGTATGATAGGTGATTTTTTACAATGGTATAAGCGAAAGGATACCATCATGGATAAAAACAAGCAGACAAACAATTCAATTCAAGCATCTGACAGAAAGCAAGGGACCTTTATTGTAAAGGTTGAGTACTGTCAGAACGAGACCTGGCAGGGCAAGGTTGTATGGGCTGAAGAGAACAGAACCGAGCGTTTCAGAAGTATGCTCGAACTCATCAAGCTTATGGACGGCGCCATGTCGAAGGGACAGAGCGAGAGTGTAGATAGGGAATCTTCCGTATCGTAACTTACTTTACTGTTTTGTAACTATATATCGTGCATAAAAATCTTATGAGGGAGGATTTTGTTTATGCGTAAAGGCTTTAAGAGAGTTTTGGCATTCATACTGTCTTTGGCTCTGGTGTTGACCACTTTTGGAAGTGATTTCGCAAACACCAAGGTCTATGCGGTAGAGGATACCGACGAACTGGCAAAACGTATCGAGGAAAACGAAGATGAGGATGACTCCATTTTCGAGTATCCGGATGAGGATACCGAGGAGGATTCCGACGAGGAAGCAGATGACGAGGAAGCAGATGACGAGGAAGCAGATGACGAGGAAGATGCTTCCGCGGATGATGAAGAAGATGAGGAGACTGGGGAAGCGGCTTTACCTGAAGAGGGTGAGGGCGCTTTAAATGACGAGTCTGGCATCGATTCTTCACAGGATATTTCGGAAGAGGCAGCAGAAGAAGCTTCTGAGGAGGCTTCCGCTGAGAGCTCCGAAATGATCGAAAAAGAGGAAGAGACAGTTAAAGAGAAGCTTGTAACCGTAACCTACAAGGCTACAAAGGGCGGTAAAGTTTCTGCTTCGGAAGAAACTGTTGATATCAATAACGAGGACGCTGAATTCTCCGGCGCCACAGCAATCCCATGGAATGACAATTACACATTTGCAGGATGGACAGATGAAGATGGAGCACAGGTTTGCGCAGAGGCCACCTTCGTTCCTTGTGATGTTAAAGAAGATGTCACATATACCGCAAACTTCATAGCAGCTGAGAATATAGCCGAGCTGATGCCTGCTGTATCCATTGAAGATAATGAAGTTGGCGATCTTATCGTATCCGTGACTGCAGAGGAAGGTCTTTTCCCGGCAGGAACAAAGATCGTTGCAGGATATGTAGATGATGAAACAGCCCTTGAAAAAGCTCAGGAAGTTAAGAAAAATGCCACTTCCGCAAAGGCTGTTGACATCAAGTTCATGAAGGGCGAGGAAGAGTTTCAGCCTGCAGATGCAAAGTTTGTTCAGGTTTCCATCACTTTAAAGGAAACCATCGAGGGTGAAAGCTTTGCAGTTCTCCATGAGCATGGCGGAGAAGTAAAAGAGATCTCAGATGCCGACGTTTCCACAAAGGAAACAAAGGTAGGCGGCGAGGAGACAACCGTTGCCACAGGCGCAGAGTTTGAGATAAATGAGTTCTCTATATTCATCATCGTTGGTGAAGGTAATGACAATAACAATACACAGCGTGAGGTTGCAACCTACAGATTCTATGATGTTTCCAAGGAAAAGGCTGCAGAAACCGGCGCTGAGCCTTTCTATTCCAAGCTTGTAAAGAAGGACGACGTAATAGCCAACGTGGGTATTCCCACAATTCCTGCCAATCATGAATTTGCAGGATGGTATATTGACGGCAACAACACAAAGCCTGAAAACAAGGTGGAGTTTAAGGATGCTGACAGTGAATATCCTGACGGCAAGTATACAGTAGGCGATGTTACCGCTGAGGCTGTTGTGGATATCTATCCTGTATTCAGCGTTACTTACTATGTAACATTTATCGGAACCGACGGCGAGATCTGGCGCGTTGACGCAGTTCACAAACAGCCCGGCGAAGATCTTAAGTACAACTTTGATGATGATCAGCATAAGATCCCTGCAGCTGCAGGAAGAGCTTTCAAAGGCTGGGCAAAGGAAAAGAACGGAACAACAATCTATAAAGAGATCGATCTTGGACAGGAGGCAGCAGCCGCAGAGGCAGCAGGCCTTGACAGCATCTATCTCTTTGCAGTAACCGTAAAGGCTTATTGGATCAGATTCGAAGGAAACGGAAGCGGATCAACCTTCACAGGTCCCGTTTATCTTGAAGAAAACGAAAAACTTGGAAACGCCGTTATCAAGTCAATGGAAGCAAACGGCAATCCTACCCGTAAGGGTTATAAATTCAAAGGCTGGTCAAGAACTGAAACAGGTACTGCTTTTGCTGATGAAAACGGCGATAAGCTTACATCTGCTTATGATGACATCATTAGCACGATCCCTGAAGCTCAGGAAAAGATGGAGCTTTATCTTTACGGCACATGGAAAGCAGAGCCTGAATCATCCTTTAGCATTGCTGTATGGTATCAGTCGGTTGAAGGCGGAAATAACTATGACTACGCTTACAGCAAGAAGATCGAGGGTGTAAGTACCGACTCAACCATCACCACATCTTTTTCAAATAATACAATCACTGTTGCGGCAGGCACAGGTGCAAACAGGAAGACCTGGAGCACTAATAATGTGGCTGACAACTCCGGAAATACAGTGGGCGGAATCAAAAATACCGATACAAATAAGACTGACATTGGATTTGCTTATGATACTACTCTTGGAAGCAGAGTTGAGATAAAAGACTCCAAGGGAAGAGACACCACTCAGGTAAAAGCTGACGGCGGCACCATCGTCAATGTATATGTGCAGCGCAGGAAGGTAACCATAACATTCCAGCTGTATGATTATAAATATACAGCAACCACCAGCACCAGCGGTACTCAGTATGGCTTGGTGAACGGGACATATGTTCCGCTGACACGTCACGGTTATCCCGGAAGCAGGTACTGGACATACGGCAACGGAATAAGATACGACGGAACCAGATATACCCGTTCATACAGTAAAAGCTGGAATGAATATAAGAAATATGAGCGCTTATACGGACAGAAATTTGACAGTCAGTATCCATGGCCTTCAGAGTATGACTGGTATGATTCCCATTCAGGAGACACTGCTACAGGTTCAAGAACAACATTCCTTGACACTTTCTTGAGAACACATACTCTCTATGCAACGGGCAAGGATAATAACAGGCCGTATATGGCTTACCACTTCAAGCAGAACCTTGAAGGAGAATATACTTTAGATATAACTAAGGCTGCCAATGCCACACCTTTGGAAGATTACGGTTTTGATTTTACCAATAAATATACCGGTTTTAATGTTGCAAGATATTTAAGCTCCTATAGTCTTAACAATACCTCCTGGAGAAGCTGGCCCCAATGCCATGATCCCAGAGAAAATCCCAACGGACCCGGTGTGGATACTATAGATGAAAACCAGAACCTGTATATCCTTCATGAGAGAAAGAAATTCGACCTTACCATCAGGCTCGTTGATCCCGTAACAGGAGATATTACCGAGGATAAGATAAGCGGTATTCCTTATGAGCAGGTTCTTAAGAATGTAAATGATGAAGCCGGCAAGATGGCAAAGATCGTAGGCAAGACCTATGCTCCTGAAAAGGATGGATACGGCTTTGACTGGTACAAGGGACCTGAAGGAGAAGAGAATAAAAAGTTCAGCTTTGATTCCACCATGCCTGATGGCGGCGCTGTTGTTTACGGCGTTTACAAGCCTGTAAAGTATGAGGTTGTTCTTCATCCCGAAGGCGGAGAATACATCAATCAGTTATTAAACGGTATCAACGCAGGCAAGATCCACCTTACCGGAGATGTGGCCACATTTGAAGTTGATTCCACAGAGCCTGTTGAGAGAAACAATCTGATCACCGGCGTTAAGAAGGACGGTTTTGAGCTCATTGGCTGGTACATTGATAACAAGACTGAGTTCAAGTATGGAAGAATAACCAAAAAGACAGTTCTGTATGCTCATTGGAGATACCAGGGCGTTATTAAGCTCGTCTACAGATCCGGCGAGAACGGCTCTTTTACAAACGGAAATGAATTTATACCTGAGTACAGCTACGGAACAAATACTTCTGCAGTAGCAGCAGCTCCTCCAAAAGCAAACGAGGGCTACAGCTTTGTGGGCTGGGAGGTTACAGGTATTGATAATAAGACCTACCTTCCAAATGAAGTATTCCATATTGATACGGATGTGATAAACGCCAATAACGGCGAGAAGGTAACTGTCGGTGACGAAGAATTCCTTTGCGTTGTTATTACGGCAAAATATGCTGACACCGGTTCAATAGGCGGAGAAGATGAGAAAACAGCCATCACCCTTCACCCCAATGCTCCTACAAGTGAAGTGACTGCCTCTACTGTTCCCACCGGATTTGAAAGTATCGGAAATAAGCAGTACAAGCGTGAAGGCCTTCTTGTAAACCAGAAGCTTGAAGCTGCACTTGGCGCAGTTTACAACAAAAAGGGCTACATCCAGACTTCCTGGAATACTCAGGCAGACGGAAGCGGTCTTAAGGTTAAGCTTACCGATATCGTTGCAGCGGATAACATCAACAAAAAGGACCCTGAAAATCCCAAGGCAAATATCCTCTATGCGATCTACACTCCTGTAACTTTAACTGTAAAAGTTAAGGGCCTTGGAGATGAAAAGGATTACAACGGACAGTCCCAGGAATGCAAGGGATTCGAAGTTGTATCCGCAACCTATACCGATGCAGACGGCAATCTGATTGATGCCATCGATAGCGGTGAATTTAGTGCCTCCGATGTTGAGTATACAGGCGACGGCGCTGTAGCTACGAATGTTGCCCGCGATGCAAGCGGAAATGTTATTGTTGCTGCAACCGAGTACCTGGATGTCAATGACTTTAACAGCACAAGCACTAAATTCGAGGATGTTGATTTTGTAATAGATACCACAAGCGATGACACTCAGAGCATGAGACTTACCATCAATCCTTTGGAAGTTACCATAACCACAGGATCTGATGAAAAGAGCTATGACGGCACCGCTCTTACAAAAGATGAGATCACAGTGACAGGTCTTTTGACCGGTGAAACAGTTTCTTATGAAGTAACCGGATCACAGACCGAAGTTGGATCTTCAGATAATACCTATGCTATCGACTGGGATGCTGAAGGAACAACAGCAAAGAAAGTAAACTATAACATCACTGATGAGCTTGGAACTCTTACTGTTACAGATTATGCGGGAGAGATCACTGTTACTACAACAGCAGGAACCTTTACTTATGACGGAAAAGAGCATGCCGCAACAGTGGCTATCGACGGTCTTCCGGGCATCTACACTGTAGAGACCATGACTTCGGATGCCAAGGCAAAGGATGCTACAGATGAAGCTATTACTGCAACCTGTGACCATCTGGTTATCAGAAACAGCGCAGGCGATGATGTTACAGAAATCCTTAATATCAAGTATGAAAACGATACTCTCGTTATAAACAAGGCAACCATCGACATCAATACGGATGCGGATGACAAGGTCTATGACGGCAAGCCTCTTACAGCAGGCGGAACATTCACTGCAAAGAGCGCAGCTACTACCAAGGAAACAGAATTTGCTGCGGATCATGGAAATGCAGTCAAGGCAGTAGAGCTTATTAACGGCGAGATCGTTTATGCAAAGATAACAGGAACACAGACCGAGGTTGGAACTTCAGAGAACGGATATTTAATCGACTGGTCTGATGAAAGAAATACAGCGCTTGAAAAGAACTATAAGGAAGGTGATGTTTCCAAAGGAAGCCTTACCGTTACGGAGTATGCAAAAGAGATCGTTGTAACAACAACAGGCGGCGAGTTTACTTATGATGGCCAGAGCCATACCGGTGAAGTTCAGGACATCAAGCTTCCTGAAGGCTATACAGTTCATGAAGTTGGCACAACTGCATCAGTTAAAAATGTTTCTGACGGAGAAAAGACAGCAACAGCAGATCAGCTGGTTATCTGGAATGAGCAGGAGAAAGATGTAACAAGTAAGCTCAATATCAAATATGTGAACGGCAAGATCAAGATCAAGGCTGCAGAGATCACCATCAATACATTGGACGGTGAAAAGACCTATGACGGACAGCCTCTTACCGCAGCCGCATCTGTAACCGCAACAAGTGGCGAGACAACTGTTTCCACACCTATTCCCGAGAGTCATGGAAACGAACCTCAAAAGATCGATCTTATAAACGGCGAAGTTGTTTATGTAACTGTTACAGGATCTCAGACAGAGGTTGGTGATTCCCAGAATACTTATTCCTTTGACTGGAGTAAGGCAGCAGGATCAACAGCTCTTGAGAGCAACTATACAGTAAGCGGAACCGAGGGAACTCTTTCCGTAAATGAGTATGCGAAAGAGATCGTTGTAACAACAACAGGCGGCGAGTTTACTTATGATGGTCAGAGCCATACAGGTGAAGTTCAGGATATCGACCTTCCCGATGGTTATACAGTTCATGAAGTTGGCACAACTGCATCAGTAACCAATGTATCTGACGGCGAAAAGACAGCAACCGCAGATCAGCTGGTTATCTGGAATGCGCAGGAAAAAGATGTAACAAGTAAGCTTAATATCCGTTACGTTAACGGTAAGATCAAGATCAAGGCTGCAGAGATAAATATAGAAACCCTTGACGGAGAAAAGACCTATGACGGAACAGCTCTTACAGCAGGCGCAACAGTAACTGCAACAAGCGGCGAGACTACCGTTACCACACCTGTAGCAGGTGATCATGGAAATGCGCCTCAGAAGATAGATCTTATTAACGGCGAAGTAGTTTACGTGACCATCACAGGTACAAGGACTGAAGTTGGCAATTCCGAAAATACCTATAGCTTTGACTGGAGCGAAGCTGCAGGAACAACAGCTCTTCAGGGTAACTATACTGTAAGCGGAACCAAGGGAACACTTACTGTAAATGAATATGCTGAAGAGATCACTGTAACCACCACAGGCGGAACCTTCGTATATGACGGTCAGTCTCACGGTGCAACAGTAGAAGTATCTCCTCTTCCTAAGGGCTACCATCTTGGCGAGCACAAGTCCACCAAGACTGTTACCAATGTTTCCGATGGCGAAGTTACAGCCAATGCGGAAGTTCTGGTTATTACAAATGAAGCGGGCGATGATGTTACCGCAAATCTCAACATCAACAGGGTACCCGGAAAGCTTCAGATCACTCCTGCAAGCATCAGCATCACCACTGACGGAGAAACAAAAGACTACGACGGAACAGCTCTTACAAAGGGAGCAACAGTAGTTGCAACAAGCGGCGAAACATCAGAAACAACCGATATTCCTGATAACCACGCAAACGCGTCTTGGAAGGTAGATCTCATAAATGGTGAGACTGTTTATGTAACCATCAAGGGATCACAGACCGAGATCGGAAGCAGTGAGAACGGTTATGAGTTTGACTGGAGTGAGGATGCAGGCGCAACTGCAACAGAGAGTAACTATACAGTAAGCGGAAGTAAGGGAACTCTTACAATTGAAGAAAATGACAGCCTTATTACTCTTACTGCTGATTCTGCGGTTTCAGATTACACCGGAGAAGCTCTTACTGCACCTACTGTAACACCAGATGGACTTCCTGAAGGATTTACACTTGAAGCAACAGCAACAGGCTCAATCACCAATGTATCCGAGAGCTGGAAGGAAGGACAGGAAAAGAACAATCCCGTATCTGCAGGATATGTTATCAGAGATGCAAATGGCGAAGACAAGACTGCAAACTTTACAAACGTAACAACAGAGGCAGGAACACTTGTCATCAATCCTCTTGATATTACATTAAAGACAGGAGATGCTACAAAGCCTTACGACGGAACCGCACTTACAAATACGCTTCAGACTACGCTTACAGGCCTTATAGATGCAGAAGCGGACAAGGTAACATACACTACAACAGGTTCTGTTACCGAATACAACGCAGACGATACAACCAGATTCCATAACAATACCGCAGTTATTGACTGGGGCAATGTAAACAGCACAAACTATACTCTTCATGAGGATTTCGGAACTCTTACCATCACAAGATCCGATGCCAAGATCACACTTACAGCCGGATCCAAGACCAAGGTTTACGACGGAACACCTCTTGAGTTTAACAGTGTTACCGTTGGCGGTATCGATCTTAACAAGTTCAAGGTTGATACACATGTAACCGGAAGCCGCACAGACTATGGCGAAAGCGAAAACGTAGTCGATGAAGATTACCTTAAGATCTACGAAAAGCAGGAAGACGGCTCTTTGGTGGACGTAACAGATAACTTCCCTGAAGAGAACATTTCAAGAGTAGTCGGAGTACTTAAGGTAGAAAAAGCTTCCATCGCAATTGTTACAGACGGTGATGAAAAGGAATACGACGGAACACCTCTTACTGCAGGAGCAACAATAACTGCAACCACAAAGAAGGAAAAGGAAGACGGAACAACTGAGGATGTATCTGAAAGTACTCAGATCTCTGCTGCGCATGATCATGAAGCAAAGCAGGTTAAGCTGGTTAACGGTGAGGTTGTTTACATCAGTATCACAGGAAGCCAGACGAATGTTGGCTCTACCAAGAATACCTACGTGCTTGACTGGAGCAAGGATGCAGGTACAACAGCCAAGGCTGATAACTATGATGTATCTGAAACCCGCGGAGAGCTTAATGTAACAAATTCAACTGCACAGATCACCCTTACCGCAGCAGATGATTCCAAGACTTATGACGGACAGCCTCTTACAAACAGCTATGTTACCGCAATAGGACTTCCTGAAGGCTTTACCTGGGTTGCAGACGCAACCGGAAGCATCACAAACGTTGAGGACAATCCTACAGGTGAAACCAAAAACAATACAGTAAATGACGGTTATAAGTTCTATGATACAAACGGTGAGAATGTAACAGCGTATTATCCTAACGTAACAAAGGTTGGCGGACAGCTCACCATTAATCCCGCCGCATTTGCAATTGTTACCGATGATGGCGAAAAGGCTTATGATGGCTCACCTCTTACAGCAGGCGCTGTTATAACAGATGCTGAGGGTACAACGGTAGCAAGCTTTGATGCTGATCACAAGAACGCTCCCAAGGATGTGACTTTAGTAAACGGCGAGACAGTTCCAGTTACCATCACCGGAACAAGGACTGAGTTTGGTACTTCCGACAACACTTACAAGTTTGACTGGGATGCGGTAAAAGATACCGTTAAAAAGTCAAACTATGAGATTTCCGAAACTGTAGGAACTTTGGAGATCAAAAGGAACGGCGACCTTGAGATCAAGGTTGCTGCAGCAGATGATTCCAAGACCTATGACGGAACAGAACTTACAAACAGTAAAGTTACAGTAACCGGACTTCCCGAAGGCTTTACTTATGAGGCATCCGCAACCGGAAGCATCACAAACGTTGAGGACAATCCTACAGGCGAAACCAAGAACAATATCGTCGATGAAGGATTCAGGTTCTATGACGCAAACGGCAAAGACCAGACAGATAACTTTACTAATATCACAGTTATAAACGGAGTTCTGAAGATCGATCCCGTTCAGATAAAGATTGTGACAGATCGCGGAACCAAGGAGTATGACGGAACACCTCTTACTGCAGGTGCTAAGATTACCTATGCAGACGGAAGTGTTATCGAATCCTTTGATGCAGATCACAAGAATGCTTCCAAGGATGTGACTTTAGTAAACGGCGAGACAGTTCCAGTTACCATCACCGGAACACAGACTGAGATCGATGAATCCGACAACACTTACGAGTTTGACTGGGAGTCTGTAAAAGAATCTGTTAAGTCATCCAACTATGTTGTAAGTGGAACTGTTGGTCGTCTCGTAGTTACAGAAAATAACACTGACGAAGTGGTTCTTACCGCTGCAAGTCAGTCCAAGGAATATGACGGACAGCCTCTTACAAACAACGAAGTTACAGTAACAGGACTTCCTGAAGGCTTTACTTATGAAGCTGTGGCAGCAGGCTCTATCACCAACGTTGAGGATAATCCTAAGGATGAAGAGACCAAGAACAACATCGTTCAGAGCGGCTACAAGTTCTATGATGAGAACGGAAAAGACCAGACCGGCAGCTTCAAGAAGGTAAAGACTGTTGGCGGACAGCTTACCATAACACCTAAGGCTGCGACCGTTACCACAGGCGGTGGCTCCAAGGCTTACGATGGAACAGCTCTTACAAATTCCGAAGGATCCATTACAGGACTTATAAACGGCGAGAGCGCAGTTGTTACACCTAATGGTGCACAGACGGAAGTTGGTCATTCCGATAACACTTATGACATCGACTTTGGCAATTATAAAGCAAGTAACTACAGTATCACTGATGAGCTTGGAGATCTCTGGGTATATGCAAATAATACGGAGATAATCCTCACAGCACCCAGTGATGAAAAGACCTATGACGGTGAGGCTCTTACCTGCGACGGCACGGGCGAAAAGAAGGTTACAGCAAACTGGCTTCCCGATGGATTTACTGTTGTTGCTACAGCAAGCGGAACCATCACTGATGCCGGAAGCGCTGATAACACCGTGGATTCAGGCTATGAGATTCATGACGCTGAGGATAACGACAAGACTGCATCCTTTACAAATATCAAGACTGCAGTCGGAACACTTACCGTAAATAAGGCTCCTATCACCGTTACAACAGGAACAAAGGAATTTGAGTACGACGGAACAGAGCACAGCTATGATGATGAGACTGAAATAGATGGTATCATCGAAAAAGAAAAAGCATCTGTTTCTGCAAAGACCAATGTGACTGTAACGGAAGTTGGCGAAACCAAGACCAATACTGCAGACATCACCTGGGGCGGCGTAAATCCCGATAACTACGAAAGAACCAATGCTTACGGAACAATTTCTGTAGCAGCGAACACAACAGAGATCCTTCTTACAGCAGCTTCTGATGAAAAAGAGTATGACGGCGAGCCTCTTACTAACACAACTGTAACCTATGATAAGTCCAAGCTCCCTGAAGGCTTCAAGGTAGCAGCTGAGGCAGGCGGAAGCATTACAGATTACAAGGATAATGCTGACGATAACAATCCTGTAAAGGATAACTACCAGATCCTTCAGAAAGTAGGCGAAGAGTGGGTTGATAAGACTTCCAGCTTCTCAGGAATAAAGACAAAGGCAGGAACTATTAAGATTACCAAGAAGCCTGTAACTCTTTCCACAGGAAGTCAGTCCAAGGGCTACGACGGACAGCCTCTTATCTGGGATAAAGAGACAGAGCTTACAGGCATCATTGACAGGGATAAGGATACCGTAACTTATAAGACAACGGGATCTCAGACCGAAGTCAATGACAATGATGATAACAGATATCACAACAATACCGCTGTCATCAATTGGAACAATGTGGATCCTGATAACTATCAGGTGACCGAAGAATTCGGTACACTTACCGTTACAAGAAGCACCGCGGAGATCATAATTACAACATTTGATGATTCCAAGGCATATGACGGCTCACCTCTTACCTCTGATGGCACCTACACAGACGAATCTAAGGTAAAGGTTACCGGTCTCCCTGATGATTTCACTCATAAGGTGACTGTCAGCGGAACCATCACTCACGTGGTAGAGAATGATGTTTTGAATGAAGTTACCGAGTATCATTTCTACGACAAGGATGGCAATGAAAAGACAGAGAGTCTTGCAGAGCCTACGATCGTACGCGGAAAACTTTCAATTACACCTGCTGAGCTGATCATTTCCACAGGCAGCAAGGAATTTGACTATGACGGAAATGTTCACACCTATGATGATGAGACGGAAGTTTCCGGGCTTAAGGGATACGATGCGCAGTCAGGTATTGAAGTACATGCCATAGCAGAGGTTACAGAATACGGAGAAGAAAAGGATAACGAGTACGGAGAGATCAGCTGGGGTGATGTTCAGTCTGATGACTATGATGTAACTCCTTCACTAGGAAAGATTTCCGTAAAGAAGAACAGCACTGCCAAGATCACGGTTACTGCACCCAGTGATGAAAAGGTTTATGACGGTAAGCCTCTTACCGCAGACGGAAGCGCAAGCAACAAGTCTTTCGTAGTTGAGGGTGTTCCCGAAGGCTTTACATGGGAAGCTGTTGCCACCGGAAGCGCAACCAATGTGGCTGATTCCAAGGAAGGCAATAACCCTGTAGGAACCTTTAAGATCCTTAAGAACGGTGTCGATAAGACGGATTCCTTTGAGGCTGAAAATATTACAAAGACAGCCGGAACACTTACCATCACTCCTGCACAGATAAGCATCAAGACTGATAGTGCAAGGAAGATGTACGACGGAACTCCTTTAAGGGCAGGCGCTACAGTAGAGGCTTCCGAGAATAGAAAGAAGATATCAAAGGATGATTATAACAAGGAGATTGAGGTTGTTTTAGTAAATGATGAGACCGCAACCATCAAGCTTATAACTTCCATTACAGATGTCACTCCTTCTACCGACAATGATTACAGCTTTACATTTGTTACAGCAGATAAGGACAACTACGAGATAGTTTCCGATAAGGGTCAGCTTGAGATCTACGACAGAGGTGAGGATGCATTCGTTGTTAAGGCTTCTGTAGAAACCGTGGATGTTCCTTACATCGCAGATACCTGGAAAGACTTTGACTTCAAGCTTACCTGTGAAGCAAAAGAGCCTTCTGTTATTGAGGAGATAGTAGAGGAGCTTACCAGATTCTTTGCTAACCTCTTTGGATTCGTATCTCATGCAAAGATGAACGAGGATGATGTGATTACGCTTACTCCTATCGAGGGCGGAGCAGAGTTCAGAGTATCCGGAGTAAAGGTTAAGACTGCTGAAAGAGATGCAGGCACATATACAATGACCATGGACTTTAGCAAAGCCAAGGTACTTGACCCTGAGGATAATGTTGTTACCGGACAGTTCAGGTTCGTTGAGGACGAGGAAAACATGGGTCAGCTCATTATCGAACGCGCAGGAGTAAAGGCTCATACCGGCAGTGCTACAAGAGTATACAACAGAAGAGCTCTTACCAAGAACGTGGCTTATATGGTAGCTGCAGATGATGCACCTGAAGCTGTTAAGGCAGAGCTTAAGAATGTTAAGCTTAAGGCAACAGGAACCATCACTGAAGTTGGAAGCACTCCTAACACTTATGAAGTAGTATCCTGGGGCAATGTAAATTCTGAGAACTACGATGTAACTCCTGATCTTGGTACACTGAGGGTAACACCTGACGATACAGGAGATGATCCTACACCTATCGATGACGATCCTGTTCCTACAGCTGCAACACCTATACCCGGTGCGGTAGTTCTGGGCGCAAGACGTGAAGAAAGTGCAGGAGACGGGGCTGCGGTTCTCGGAGCAAGAAGAGGAAAGACAGAAGATACAACAAACGATCCTGCAAGAATGCTTGCGATCCTTATTGCGGCAGCAGCTGCCATCACTTTGATCGTAACAGGCAAAAAAAGAGATGAAGATCAGGACAAGGATAACGATAACGATCAGTAATGCGGACTGAAGTCTGAAACCGGAGACCGCGTGATATGTTTCACGCGGTCTTCTGTTTTGTTAAATGTAATTGTATGAGCCTGCAGTAATGGGGTATAATCAAAATGTTGATAGATTTTTTTACAAAAATGAAAAGAAAGAGTGATGACATGGCTGAAACGAAACAAATGCTTTTTGCAAGAAACCTGATAAGCCTGTGCATTGATGAAGAAGTAGACGGCGATTACAATGGACTCATATGGCATCAATACTCTGACGACCCCATAGCATTCAGGGGTCTTATGGATTTTGTAAAAAAAGCAGAGGATCTCTTTGATTCCTGGGACTTCCCACAGAGGGGGCTTGCCGAAAGATCTTTTGACAAAAAGAGCAGAAATGCCAAAAGATACGGACAAAGCAAAGGCGACTCGGATAAGTTGCAGATAGATATAGTTCAGGATCAGAGCGGAACCAGAAATATCCAGAACAAAAAGGGAAAGCTCGGCACCTTCGTGATACAGGTTACTTACAGGCAGAATGCTTCCTGGCAGGGAAATGTGATCCATCAGGAGAGCAATGAAAAGAAGGATTTCATCAGCGAGCTTGAGCTTATCAAGATGGTGGACGGAAAAATACAGAAGTGACCAATAAAAGGAAAAATTTAAAACATATCAGACTGATTCTTTTGGCGATAGTGAGTTTGTGCATTATCGCCTTTTTGGCGTTAAAGCTCTATGCAAGAAATTACTACAGAGCTGACGAGGCTTTTATAGCAGGGCTTGCAGAGAGGACGGAAGGGGTTCACTCTTTTTCGGATAACGAGAGAACACTTTTTATCCCGGATGACGGTGATTACAAGGCTGTTATACTGTTTTATCCCGGCGGAAAGGTGGAATATACTGCATACAGCAGCCTTATGTACAAGCTTGCGGAGAGAGGGATTGTCTGCGTTCTTTCAAAGATGCCGGAAAATCTGGCACTACTTGATATCGATGCGGCAGGAGCCACCAAGGCTCTGTATCCTGAGGATGCGGCGCTGGCAGAAGATCTTGACTGGTACATGGCGGGACATTCTCTTGGAGGTGTCGCGGCCTGCAAGTATCTTGATGCCATGTTAAAGGATGAAAACAATCCTTTTTCCGGGGTCATTTTGTGCGCTTCATATCCTACGGAGGATTTCTCCGATGATGATATAAGGCTTTTGTCTCTCTATGGTTCAAATGACGGCGTTCTGAACGTGAAGAGCTATGAAGAGAGCAGGGTTTTGTGGCCTTTAGATACCACGGAGTATGTGATACCCGGAGGAATTCATTCGTATTTTGGAAGCTATGGCCTGCAGAAGGGTGACGGCGAGCCGCAGATCAGCAACGAGGAGCAGCTGGATGAGGCGGCGGAGGTTATCGAGAAGTGGATTGAGGAGTAGGGCGTTCTCGCACTGCTTTGCCGTGCAGAGAGCTGAGGCAGAGCTTGCATTGGCGCCTTACTTGCCATGCATGATTAGTGGCGAAATGCAGACAGCGAGCAGTGCTTGAATGCTGAAAGGAAATGTTTGAAGAAAGCTCATAATCCGTACTTAATAAGAGATGGGGTGGTTGTGCTTAACCTATTTTGGTTTAGGGTTATGATATGAACAAGCTTTACGTCTTTTTTGAAGATTTTTGATTTTGGGATGCACTTTTGATTTTGCGTTACGTCCAGATAATTGAAAACATATTTTTAGACGTAGTGATGGGGCTTCGTGTTGGTTTATTAGAAGTGTCTTTACGGCTTGTTTTAATGAAATAAGTTCATTAGCAGTATAAACTATGATGATTAAGAGGCCGTTTGGATTGTATAGGTGCGAAGCGTACGGCTTTTTGGTGAGATTTGAAAATAAAGACGTAGCAACAATTTTAGAGAGCGGCTTTCTTTTGAAAATTGCAAAAAAAGCAGTAAATGAAATAGCAGGATAGAGGTTATTTAAGTGAAGAAGCTAAAAAGAGTATCGACAATACTATTATGTATATGTCTGCTGACAGTGCTGGCGGCGTGTGGCAGGAAAGTAAAGCCTATTGAGCTTCCGGTAGAGGAGAGCGTTACTGCAGTAAGTGCCGGGGAGATGAGCTCTGAGGCGAGTGCTGGGGAGATAACCCAAGAGACTAGTGCAACGCAAAGCCCGGAGGCGAGTGACGCAGGAGATCCGGAGGCGGAAGACGCGGCACATCTTGATGAGGACGGCGTCTACAGCTCAAGGGATGAGGTGGCTCTTTATATTCATGAGTACGGGAAGCTTCCGAAGAATTTCATGACAAAGAAGGAAGCAAAGAAGCTTGGATGGAGCGGAGGCGCTCTTGAGGAGTTTGCTCCCGGAATGTGTATCGGAGGAGACTATTTTGGAAACTATGAAGGGCTTTTACCGGAGGAAGACGGCAGGGAGTACCGGGAGTGTGACATAGATACTCTTGGAAAAAAACGCGGGGCCAAGAGGATCATATATTCCAATGACGGATATATCTACTATACGGAGGATCACTACGAGAGTTTTGAACTTCTTTATGAACCCGGAGATTGAGGCTGGCGGAGACATTTCCGAAAAGGAGATTTGATTATGGAGAAGGTTTATTACATAGATCTGAAGAACGTAAAGAGCAAGCAGGGCTTGTTTGAAGTGATCGGTAAAGAGATGGAGCTTCCGGAGCATTTCGGAGACAATCTTGATGCGTTTTACGATGTGCTTACGGAAAGCAGCGAGGAGAGGAATATCATCTTTTATAATTGCAGCGGGATAAGCGCGGAAATTCCCGAGTATTATTCCAGACTTTTAAAGATGTGCAAGGGGGCTGTGAGCGAGGCGGAAGGTGCGCTTAAAATACGGTTCTACAATTGACAAAGAGCACATATTTTTGTAAGATTAACGAAATTGATGAGAGGGAGTAGCTGGTCGATTTTTATCGGCTGTCGGATCCGTCAGGACGATGCCAAACAGCATCCGAATCCGGCATAAGGTTATTATCTGTTACTGACAGCAAGACTTTTATCATAGCTTTCGCTATGGTAGAAGTTTTTTTATGTAATTGAAATTGCATAGCAATTACAATTACATAAAAAAGCGCTCCGCTAAGGATGCGCACGCGTGCATGTTGCAGGCAACATGATTTAATGTATAGCAGATAAATTCGGAGGGAAAATGAAAACTGTAGCTATTATTTTATTTGTACTTATGTACGTTCTTATGATCGCACTGCCCAAGAGGCGAGCAATCGTGGCTCTTTCAACAGCGGCTGTGTTTGTGGTTCTTGGCATACTTCCGCTTACACAGGTCTTTGGAGCAATAGACTGGAACGTGCTTCTAATGATCTTCGGTACCATGGTCATCGTTGATTATTTCATAGAATCCAAGATGCCCAACAGGATCGCGGAGATGCTTCTTGATCTGGCTCCCAATGTAATGTGGGTTACAATCTTTATGTCACTGTTTTCCGGCATTATTTCCGCATTTATCGATAATGTGGCAACTGTTCTGATGGTTGCGCCCGTTGGACTTGCTATTTGTAAAAAGCTTAAGATATCACCGGTATCAATGATCATATGTATTGCAGTTTCATCAAACCTTCAGGGTGCTGCAACACTTGTTGGTGATACAACTTCCATCATGCTGGCAGCAGCTGCGGGAATGGACTTTAATGATTTCTTCTGGACCCAGGGTCATCCCGGTATCTTCTTTGCTGTTGAGCTGGGAGCTCTTGCAACAGTTCCCATTATGATGGTTCTTTTCCGCAAGGATAAAGAGCACGTTAGCGCCGATGAAAGAACTGTGGTAACTGATTATGTTCCCACTATCATGATGCTTGGTCATGTGGTGCTTTTGATATTTGCTTCATTTATACCTAACAAGCCCGAGATCACAAACGGTGTTATCTGTATGGTTTGCGGCATCATAAATATCGTTTGGGAGATCTTTTTATCCAAGGGAACCGACAGCATGTGGCATTCACTTAAGGCCATCGATTACGACACCATGCTTTTGCTGGCAGGCCTGTTCTGTGTTATCGCAGGTATCACCAATGTGGGTATCATCGACGAGCTTGCAAACATGATCGCAACTGCAGGTAAGGGTAACATCTTCCTTTTGTATACTGCTATCGTATTCGGCTCAGTTGCCGTATCGGCATTTATTGACAATATTCCTTATGTGGCCACCATGCTTCCTGTACTTGGAAGTCTTTCCGTGGTCATGAACGTGGATCCGCTTCTTTTGTACTTTGGACTATTGATCGGTGCTACTCTTGGCGGTAACCTTACACCTATCGGCGCTTCCGCCAACATCGCAGGTGTGGGCATGCTCCGCAAAGAGGGCTACGAAGTTTCATTCGGTGACTTCATGAAGATCGGTGTTCCCTTCACACTTACAGCGGTGGTTGTGGGATATCTGTATATTTGGGGATTCTATCACTGATCGGTTATTATAAATTAGGAGGACATGGAAATGGCCAGAACTAACACAGCAAAAAACAGTTTTTCAGGCATTACCGAAAGGATGCTCACATTTATAGATGAGAGTCCCACATGTTTTCATGTAGTTGAAAATATAAAGAAGAGGCTTTTAGCCGATGGCTTTAAGGAGCTTTCCGAAAAGGACGAGTGGAAGCTTAAAAAGGGCGCTTATTTTGTAACAAGAAATGACTCTTCCATAATCGCTTTCAAGATCCCCGGCAAGGACTTTAAGGGATTTAACATGATGGCAAGCCACAGCGATTCTCCTACATTTAAGATCAAGGAAAATCCTGAGATGGAAGCCGGCGGAGCCTATGTGAAACTTAATGTTGAAAAGTACGGCGGCATGCTGTGCGCAGAGTGGTTTGACAGACCTCTTTCAGTTGCCGGACGTCTCATCGTAAGGGATAAAAAGGCTCAGACAAAGAGCGTTAATGTTAAAGTGGACAGAGATCTTGTGATGATCCCGGCTCTTGCCATTCACATGGACAGAGAGGCCAACGACGGTCACAAGTACAATGCTCAGAATGATATGCTTCCGATCTTTGGAGATATAGATTCCAAAGACAGTTTTTTTGATATTATCGCAGAGGCTGCGGGAGTTAAGAAAAAAGATATCCTCGGTCATGACCTGTTTTTGTATAACAGAGTAAAGGCCACACACTGGGGCGCGAAGGGTGAGTACATTTCCTGCTCAAGACTTGATGATCAGGAGTGCGTATATACCGGACTTGAAGGATTCCTTGGTGCAAAAGATCCTGCTAACTGCGCTGTTTACTGCGTGTTTGATAATGAAGAAGTAGGAAGCGGAACCAAGCAGGGTGCGGCTTCAACCTTCCTTAAGGATACACTTACAAGGATCGGTTTAGACCTTGGAAGAAGTAAGGAGCAGTACTATACAGCTCTTGCAAACAGCTTTATGATATCTGCAGACAATGCCCACGCTATCCATCCTAACTATTTGGACAAGGCAGATCCGGTGAACAGACCGGTTATGAATAAGGGCATAGTCATCAAGTATAATGCCAATCAGAAATACACAACCGACGCGGTTTCCGCAGCAAGATTCAAGCTTATCTGCGAGGAGGCGAAGGTTCCTTTCCAGACCTTTACCAACCGCTCGGATATGGCAGGTGGTTCAACTCTTGGCAATATTTCAACCACACAGGTTGCAGTTGATACCGTGGATATAGGTCTGGCACAGCTTGCAATGCACTCACCCTATGAGACCGCAGGCAGCAAAGATCCTGAGTTTATGGCAAAGGCCATTGAAATGTTTTTTAACGGGAGTAATAAGTAATGGGATTATTTGATCTTTTTGGTGGCAAGAAACAGGATAAGGTTACAGAAGAAGAGAGAGAGCAGAACCTTCAGGATCAGAAGGAAAAAGAGCTTGAGGAAGCAAAAGCAGCTCACGAAGGCCTTGAATGGCCTGAAATGCCCCGCCTCAATCCTGTAAATATCAAGGACGGCGACAATCTTGCCATGAACGAGACTGTTACACAGGAGAGAAAGGAAGAAATCGGCCCCATGATCTATGAGGACGACATCCCTTCGGATACTCTCAAGTTTTTTTCCTGTCAGGAGCTGTTGTTTCTTTTGACTACTCTGGAGGTCTTTAACAAGAAGGCACCTCTTCCCGGCTATGAAAAGAATCACAGAAAAGTTTACAACGAAGTTCTTGGAAGAGTTAGAGATTCCAAGACTTTGTATGTTCTCTATGATATGGCTACGGGTTATCCCTTTGTGGATCACGGCTATGCCAACATTTACCTTGAAGAGGATATAGCCAAAAGAGCCGGCGAGATGTTTGTGAAACAGTTCCGTAAGCTTGTGGCAAGGGAGATCAAGGTTGAAGCAGAAAGCGAAAACGCTGCTCAGAGCAAGACATTTTACGACTTTCTGTATTATCTTGGCATAAACAATCTTGTTGTGGACAACGGTGCCTACAGAATGAGATTTAAGAGAAACGAGATAATGGCTGATCCCGGACAGTGGAACAGTGATGAAAAGTCTCAGGAACCCAAAAATCCCGCTCTTAATTTTGCAATGCTGGATTTTGTGGGAGAGCTCAGATGGCCCGTTAAATATGAAAAGAGGGCAGAAGTACTCACTGCAAAAGAAAGCAGGATGCTGTCTCTTATAAGAAAGTCCAGATTTATCGTTCCCATGCAGCATGAAGGCCCCATGGAGGTTTCAGAGGACGGAAGGCTCAAGATAAACAAGGCTTCCAAGTTAAAGTTCCTTGTTCTTAAGACACCTGATGGCAAGGAGTTCCTTCCTGTTTACACGGATATGTTTGAGTTCAGGAAAAAGGATAAGGGCACTGAGTGGGATGCTGCTGTCTTTGCGTATGCGGACATTATCAGGTTTGCTGTGGAAAAGGACGGAATTACCATCAATCCCGAGGGCCTTAGTCTTGTTCTTGCAAAAGACAGGATTGCAAAGCTTGAGGAAGAGAGCAGCAAGGCCGAGGCGGCAAAGGTTAAGGCCGTAAAGAAGAATGCTGCAGGCAAAACTGCCGATGCTGCGGTTCAGCAGGCTCTTAATCAGGCCATGGCAAAAATGAACGAGAAAAATGAGGATTGAAGCTTTCCTCATAACGGCGCTTGTTTGTGAACAAATAATAGATTAAAATTGTATTGTAGCTATCTGTCTTTTGTATAAGGAAGGAGCCTTATATGCTGGATCGTTTGATCGGATCTTATTTGCTTGAACAGGGCAGGATTAATAAGGGACAGCTCCTGGATTGCTATCGCACCCAGGATGTAAACTGTGCCAAGCTTGGCGTGATAGCAGTTACCGAAAAACTCATGACTATTGCACAGGCAGAACAGGTAAACATGCTGCAGGCAACAATGGACAAGCGTTTTGGCGATATCGCCATAGATAAGGGATATCTGACAGAGGCTCAGGTTACCCGTCTTTTGGACATGCAGGGCAATTCCTACATAGCCTTTCTTCAGGCTGTTGTGGACAAGGGATATCTTTCCATGGAAGAGCTTACTGAGGTTGAAAAAGAGTATCAGCAAAGCTGCGGCTACACAGAGACTGATATGTCAGCCTTAAAGACAGGAGATATCGATCATATCATTCCAATCTTTTTGGGAACTCACGATGAGTTTTATTGCTCCCTTTTTGCAATGGGAGTTAAAAATATCTACAGACTTGTGGACAGCCATGCCTACATAGGCAAGGCCTACAAGGTAAAAAGCGTAAAGGACGAAGTCCTTGGTTATCAGAGATTTCACGGTCATACCAATGCCATTGTGGCTATTTCCGGTAAGTACGAAGACGTACGCAGAATGGCTGTGGCATATACTAAAGAAGAATTTATCGAAACCAAAGAAGATGCACTTGATGCGGCTTGTGAGATCATAAATTGCATCAACGGTCTTTTTGCCATGGAGATGAGCAGGCAGGAAAAGCTCATTGAACTTGAACCGCCCGGCTTCTCGGTTACATTTACAGAGATGAAATGCGAGGAGATCCTGGTTTTGCCAATTTATGCTGCCGGTGGTGAGATAAAATACAATGTGGCAGTGGCAAAAGACGTAACGATAAGTTGAGTGAATGTGCGGAGGCATCCATATGAAGACTGTACTGGTAGTTGACGATTCAAGAACATCCAGAAAAATCCTCAAGGATATAATTGAAAGAGCCGGTTATGAAGTTATCGGCGAAGCTATAAACGGACGGGAAGGGGTTCAGATGTATTTAAAGCTCAAGCCCGATATCGTTACCATGGACATTACAATGCCGGAGATGGACGGACTTCAGGCTCTGGCAGAGATAAAGAAGCTGGATCCTGAAGCGGTGGTTGTTATGATAACCGCAGCAGGTCAGAAGGACAAGGTTATGGAGGCTGTAAAGCACGGAGCTGTTGAATTTGTCTCCAAACCGTTTGTTGAGAAAACTTTGCTTGAAGCCTTGGAGCATTGTTGATAATATGATGGATGGGTTTGGCCGGGGTGTAAAACCCCGGCTTTTTTGGATTTATGAGGATTAAATTATGAAAAGAAAGACAGCGCTTATAACGGGAGCTTCCAGAGGCATAGGAAAAGAGATCGCACTGGCTTTTGCCGGGGAAGGCTACGATCTTTTTATCACCTGCAGGAGTAACTTCAAAGACCTTGAGAATCTGGCTTCTTCTATTGAGAAGGGGTGCGGAGTAAGCTGTAAAGCCTTTAAGTGCGATGCTTCCGATCCCGACATGGTTAAAGAGCTTTTTGAATCCGTAACGGATCTGGATATTCTGGTGAACAACGCCGGAGTAGCCTGGATGGGGCTTTTAACGGACATGGAGGTTCAGGACTGGAAAAGTGTTATGGGTACCAACCTGGATGCACTGTTCTATACCGCAAAATACGCAGTTCCTTTGATGGTTAAAAAACACAGCGGAAGGATCATCAACATATCCTCTGTCTGGGGAAATGTGGGAGCTTCCTGCGAGGTGGCTTATTCTGCATCCAAAGGCGGTGTGAACTCTTTTACAAAAGCTTTGGCAAAAGAGCTGGCGCCAAGCAGTATCGCGGTGAATGCCATAGCCTGCGGCGTTATAGATACAGACATGAACAGAAGTCATCTGGATGAAAGCGAGCTGCAGAGCCTGTGCGACGAGATACCTGCAGGCAGAATGGGCACTCCAAAAGAGGTGGTAGAGCTTGCGGTGCTTCTTTCAAAGGCTCCCGAATATATGACGGGGCAGATCATTACCATAGACGGAGCGTGGAGTTAAGATATGTTTTTGTTTTTTGATGTGGACGGGACTCTTTGGGATTCCCATAATTTTATACCGGACAATACCAGAAGGGGCATAAAGATGGCTCAGGAAAAGGGCCACAAGTGCTTTATCAACACAGGAAGAGCCAGAGCCTTTGTGCATAACGAGGATCTCCTGAGCCTTGGGTTTGACGGGATCGTATCCTCCTGCGGATGCATGATCGAGTACGAGGGTAAAATTCTTTATAACAGACTGATTGAAAAAGAGGATTGCGTCAGAACTTTGGAATCTGTCAGGAAAAACGGCCTGAAGCCTATTCTGGAAGGACCGAACTACCTCTATATGGATAAAGAGGATTTTTACGGGGATAAGTTTGGCGAAAAAGTTATAGATGAGATGGGGGACAGACTTCTTGGTATCAGGGACAACTGGGGAAACTGGGAGATGAGTAAGCTCTCCTGTGATACCAGATGCGCTGATGCCAAAACCTGCTACGAGGAACTTGGCGATATCTACGACTATATGATCCACAACGATGCTGTGGTTGAGATGGTCCCCAAGGGCTTTAATAAAGGAACGGGGATACTGAAGGTCTGTGAGCTTCTTGGAGGAGATCCGAAAGAGACCTTTTCCTTTGGGGACAGCATAAACGACAAGGAGATGCTTGAAACGGCCGCGGTGGGAGTTGCCATGGGTAATGCTCCCGATGCCGTAAAAGAACTGGCAGATCATGTGACGGCACACTTTTCAGATGACGGACTTTTTAAGGCTCTTTTGCATTTTGATCTTATCTGAAAAAAAGGGTATTTACAAATTTTAAAAATGTGATATATTACAATTAAATAGTGTGCAATCTATATAATTGTTTCATTGTTCTTAATTATTTCAAGGAGGTTTTTAATATGTACGATCTTGTGATAATCGGTTCGGGACCTGCAGGTCTTTCTGCTGCGGTATATGCAAAGCGCGCAGGGCTTAACATGATAATAATAGAGAAAAATCCCGTTAGCGGAGGGCAGATAATCGACACCTATGAGGTGGACAATTACCTTGGAATTCCAGGTGTTAACGGCTTTGACCTTGCCATGAAGTTCAGAGAGCACGCAGATAAGCTGGGAGCAGAGTTCGTGGATGCTACGGTTAAAGGTATCACCTGCATCTCTCAGGGATCCGAGACGGAGGCTCCTGTATATAAAGTTGTTACAGATAACGGAGAGTTTGATACACATACCATAATCCTTGCAACCGGCGCACATCACTCCAAGCTTGGCGTTCCCGGTGAGGAAGAATTCATTGGTAAGGGCGTTTCCTATTGCGCAACCTGCGACGGAGCCTTCTACAGAGGCAAGGTGACTGCTGTAAACGGCGGCGGTGACGTGGCTGTTGAGGACGCTATATTCCTTTCACGCTTTTGCAGCAAGGTTTATCTCATTCACAGAAGAGATGAACTCAGAGCTGCCAAGATTTTGCAGGATGAGCTCTTTACTCTGGACAACGTGGAAGTGATCTGGGACAGCGTTGTAAAAGAGATAGCCGGAGAGGACAAGGTCTCACACCTTCAGATAACCAATGTAAAGACTTCTGAAGCATCTTCTCTTAATGTGGATGGCATCTTTGTGGCTATCGGCATACATCCTTCGACAGATGTTTTTGCTGATACGGTTAAATGTGACGATGGCGGATATGTTATTGCGGGAGAGGACGGAGCAACCTCTGCTCCCGGTATATTTGTTGCCGGAGATTCAAGAAAGAAGCGCCTTCGTCAGATCGTAACAGCCGTAGCAGACGGTGCTAACGCGGTTACATCGGTGCAGGATTTCATGGTTGGAAAGGCCCGATAATTAATCGAAAATTTAGATTTGGTTGACAAATCCTCAATTGTGGCGTATTCTTTTAAAAGATGTAACAAATTCGTAACAATTTTGGAGGTCTGTTTTGAAAAAGCACGTTATGCAGTTTGCCGCAGTATCCATGACAGCTGCACTGACATTTACAAGTTTTAATATAGATGTACATGCTTCTTCCAACAAGGTGACCAGCGTACTTCCCCAGGCAGGTATCACTTATGCTTTGGGCAGCAACCAGGTTTCCCTCTCGGGTCTTCAGGAGACTGTTGAGCAGGAGAAATCCGAGGCTGAGGCTTCAGCCAGCACCAGCAAGTCACTTGGTGACGTGATCGACGAGGAGAGTACGGTTACTAATGTAACGCCCCTTGCTTCTACAGTTACGGACAATATCCTCAGGGATATTCAGAAGGCCACAGGTGCTGTTATGGGCAACACTTCCGATGAAGAGGAGGATGCCGATACTTCAGAGGAAAAGGCCGAAGAGGAGCGTTTTAAGAGCCTTGTTATCGCCAAGGTGCATGATTATGTCAATGTCCGTGATTACCCGGATGAAAATGACGGTGAGATCATCGGTAAGCTTTATGATAAATCAGTAGGAACCTTCATTGAAGAGGTTAACGGATGGTACAAGATCAAGTCCGGATCCGTTGAAGGTTATGTTAAGGGTGAGTACTGTGTTACAGGCGAGGATGCCGTGGAACTTGCCAAAGAGGTAGGAACCAGGATCGCTACGGTAAACACCACTACACTTAAGGTTAGAGGAGCCCCCGGTCTCGATGAAGAGGTTCTGGGCCTGGTTCCCATACAGGATGAACTTGTAGTAGTAGAAGAGCTTGATGAGTGGGTCAAGGTTAACATCGAGGAAGGTGACGGATACGTTTTCAAAGAGTTCGTTGATCTTTCCACAGAGTTCGTAGAGGCAGAGTCCAAGGCAGAAGAGGAAGCTCGTCTTGCCAAGGAGAAGGCCGCAAGAGAGGCTGCCAACAAGGCTGCCAAGAGCGGAACCAAGAAGACTTCCTCCAACTCTACTTACAATCCTGCTGCTTCTTATACAACAGCCACCAGCTCCATCGGTTCAGCGGTTGCACAGTTTGCTCTTCAGTTTGTTGGCAATCCTTATGTATACGGCGGAACGAGCCTTACAAACGGTGCCGATTGCTCAGGATTCGTTATGAGCGTTTACAGTAACTTCGGTGTAAGTCTTCCTCACAGCTCCGGTGCTGACAGAGGAATGGGTGCGGCAGTTGACGGACTTGCCAATGCACAGCCCGGTGACATCGTATGTTACTCAGGTCACGTAGGAATCTACATCGGAAACGGTCAGATCGTACATGCTTCTACAGCCAAGACCGGTATCAAGGTTTCCGATGCTTCATACAGAACAGTGCTGGCAGTCAGAAGAATCTTCTAATAGCCGGAAAATATGATGAATATGACGGATGCGCGGGTTTACCCGAGGGCATCCGTCTTTTTTATGCTCCGGGAGATCGCCTGCAAATATTTTCCGGAGACTCTTTTCTCTGTTTTGCACTAAAGCTCAAAAGTCAACACAAAATCATAACTAAAAATTAATTTTTTTTTCAAAAGTTATCCACAATGAGATGGAAAAGAATGGCTAAAAAAGGACTTATACACGAAATTATCCACATTGTCCACAAAAAGTTCCCTAAACAAGAGAATTTTACACAATAGAAAGCGTAAGTTATCTATTGTGCATGTTGTACAAAAACAATGAATGCAATAAAAAGAATATACTCAAATTGCTCTTATGATTTGCGTGACGATATCTATCGATGGTATAATGTCTATATCTAAAAACGCTTTGAAAAAAGCGCAGTAAAGGGGATGATTGCATGAAATTTACTATCGTAGGAAAGAACATTGATGTAACACCCGGATTAAGGTCAGCAGTCGAGGAAAAGATTGGCAAACTGGAGAAGTACTTTACTCCGGAGACCAATGTCAACGTAACTCTTAATGTGGACAAAGAAAGGCACAAGATAGAGGTTACCATTCCTTTAAAAGGAAAGATCATTCGTGCTGAGCAGGTCAGCAATGATATGTACGTATCCATCGATCTGGTGGAGGAAGTTATTGAGAGACAGCTCAAAAAATATAAGAGCAAACTGGTAGACAAGCAGCAGGCCGAGGGCAGCTACTTCAAGAAGGAATATCTTGAGTCCGAATATATGGATGATGAGGATATCCGCATTGAGCGTATGACGAAGTTTGATCCCCAGCCTATGTATGCTGAGGATGCCTGTGTACAGATGGAACTCCTCGGACATAACTTCTTCGTTTTTGTAAATGCAGAGACAGATCAGGTCAATGTTGTTTACAAGAGAAAGGGCAATACTTACGGTATTATCGAGCCTGAAATTTGAATATTGACAAAGAATTATCAATTTATAGATTTTTCATAAAATAGCTCCCTGCGGGGAGCTATTTTTGTTGCATTTGTCTAGGCGATATGATAGAATTATTCTGTTCTGATAAATTTTTATCAATCTCACAAGAAAACATTACGGAGGTAATAGGTTATGGCACAGAAAGTAGTATTGGCAGGCGCTTGCAGAACAGCCATCGGCAAGATGGGCGGGGGACTCAGCAACACACCTGCAGCTGAACTTGGTTCTATTGTTATTAAGGAAGCTTTAAACAGAGCAGGCGTTAAGGCTGCTGATGTTGATGAAGTTCTCATGGGATGCGTTATCCAGGCAGGCCTCGGACAGAACGTAGCAAGACAGTCTTCTATCAAGGCAGGTATTCCCAATGAGGTTCCTGCAGTTACAATCAACGTAGTTTGCGGTTCAGGCCTTAACTGTGTCAATATGGCGGCTGACCTCATTCTTGCAGGTGAAGCTGATATAGTTGTAGCAGGCGGTATGGAGAACATGTCAATGGCTCCTTTCGCACTTCCCAATGCACGTTTCGGTTACCGTATGAACAACGGTACATTGGTTGATACCATGGTAAACGATGCTCTTACAGATGCATTCAATCACTATCACATGATGATCACAGCAGAGAACATCTGCGACAGATGGGGACTTACAAGAGAAGAACTCGACGAGTTCTCAGCAAACAGCCAGCAGAAGTGCGAGAAGGCTATGGCTGAGGGCAGATTCAACGACGAGATCGTTCCTGTTCCCGTAAAGGTTAAAAAGGAAATGGTTGATTTCAAGGTTGATGAGGGCCCTCGTGCCGGCACAACCGTAGAGACTCTTGCAAAGCTTAAATGCTGCTCAGGCAAAGAGGGCGGACTTGTTACAGCAGGTAACGCTTCAGGTATCAACGACGGCGCTGCAGCTATCGTTGTTATGAGCGAAGAGAAGGCTAAAGAGCTTGGTGTTAAGCCTATGGCTACATGGGTAGGCGGAGCTCTTGCAGGTGTTGAGCCTGAGGTTATGGGTATCGGCCCTGTTGCTGCTACCAAGAAGGTTCTTAAGAAGGTTAACCTTACAGTAGATGATCTTGATCTTATCGAGGCTAACGAGGCATTTGCAGCACAGTCAGTTGCAGTTGCCAAGGATCTTGGCTTTGATATGAGCAAGGTTAACGTAAACGGCGGAGCTATCGCTCTCGGACATCCCGTTGGAGCATCAGGCTGCCGTATCCTCGTTACACTTCTTCACGAAATGGCTAAGAGACCTGACGCAAAGAAGGGTCTTGCAACACTTTGCATCGGTGGCGGCATGGGATGCGCTACTGTTGTAGAGAAGTACGAGTAATATAAAAATCAGTAGCCTGCTGCGTTTTTTCCATGCAGGCTACTTCAATTTATCAGGAGGTATAGGAAATGGGTTTTGTAAATGTAGAATTAAAGGATAAGATCGCTGTTATCACCATCAACCGTCCCGAGGCTCTCAACGCTCTGAATTCTCAGGTTCTTGAGGATCTTGATGCTGCTTTTGACGGACTTGATCTTAACACTGTAAGAGCAGTTGTTCTCACAGGTGCAGGCGAGAAGTCATTTGTTGCAGGTGCTGATATCGGAGAGATGAGCACACTGACCAAGGCTGAGGGAGAGGCATTCGGCAAGAAGGGAAATGATGTTTTCCGCAAGATCGAGCAGTTCCCTGTTCCTGTTATCGCAGCTGTTAACGGCTTTGCACTTGGCGGCGGATGTGAGATCTCTATGAGCTGTGACATTCGTATATGCTCAGACAATGCTATGTTCGGACAGCCTGAGGTTGGTCTTGGCATCACACCCGGATTTGGCGGAACACAGAGACTTGCACGTCTTATCGGTGCAGGAATGGCTAAACAGCTTATTTACACAGCACGTAACATCAAGGCTGACGAGGCTCTCAGAATCGGTCTTGTAAATGCTGTATATCCTCAGGAAGAACTTCTGGCAGCAGCTGAAAAGATGGCTTCCACCATCGCAGCTAACGCTCCCATCGCAGTTCGCGCTTGCAAGAAGGCTATCAACGACGGTCTTCAGACAGATATCGATGCTGCACTTGTTATAGAAGAAAAACTCTTTGGCTCATGCTTCGAGTCATACGATCAGAAAGAGGGAATGGCTAACTTCCTCAGAAAGAAAGATGACCCTGCAAAGGTTAAGGTAGTTGACTTCCAGAATAAGTAAACACATATCAAATTTTAAATATAAGTTTAGGAGGACACAAAAATGAAAGTAGCTGTTATTGGTGCAGGTACAATGGGTTCAGGAATTGCCCAGACATTTGCTCAGGCTGAAACCGTAGAGAAGGTTTATCTTTGCGATATCAAGACTGAATTTGCCGAGGGCGGTTTCGCCAAGATCAAGAAGGGCCTTGACAAGCAGGTTGCCAAGGGAAAGAAGACACAGGAAGAGGCTGACAAGATCACAGGTAAGATCCAGACAGGTCTCAATGAAATCTGTGCAGATGCAGATCTCGTAGTAGAGGCTGCTCTTGAAGTTATGGACATCAAGAAGAATCTTTTCAAAGAGCTTCAGGAGAACGTTGTTAAGAATCCTGATTGCATCTTTGCATCAAACACATCATCTCTTTCAATCACAGAGATCGGCTCAGGCCTTTCAAAGCCTATCATCGGAATGCACTTCTTCAATCCCGCTCCTGTTATGAAGCTGGTTAAGGTTATCCAGGGTGCAAACACTCCCGACGACATGGTTGACAAGATCAAGAAGATCTCAGAAGACCTTGGAAAGACTCCTGTTCAGGTAAACGAGGCGGCAGGCTTCGTTGTTAACAGAATCCTTGTTCCCATGATCAACGAAGGTATCTTCGTATATTCAGAGGGCGTTTCAGATATCGCAGGTATCGACACAGCTATGAAGCTTGGATGTAACCATCCTATGGGACCCCTTGAGCTGGGCGATTACATCGGACTTGATATCGTTCTTGCTATCATGGACGTTCTTTACAGCGAGACAGGTGATTCCAAGTATCGTGCATGCCCTCTTCTTCGTAAGATGGTTCGCGGCAAGAAGCTTGGCGTTAAGACCGGCATCGGATTCTACAACTACGCTGATGGAAATAAGGTTCCCACAGATAAGTAATCTATAAAAAACGGAGGAAATTATAATGGATTTTCAGCTTGATCAGCAACATGAAATGGCGAGAGCTCTTTTCAGAGAATTTGCAGAAAAAGAAGTTAAGCCTCATGCAATAGACGTTGATGAGACAGAGGAGTTCCCTATGGAGACCGTAAAGAAGATGCAGAAGTACGGTTTCATGGGTATTCCGATTCCCAAGGAGTACGGCGGACAGGGATGCGATCCTCTTACATACGTTATGTGTGTTGAGGAACTTGCAAAGGTTTGCGGAACTACAGCAGTTATCGTATCTGCACACACATCTCTTTGCTGCGATCCTATCATGACATACGGAACAGAAGAGCAGAAGCAGAAGTACCTCGTTCCCCTTGCAAAGGGTGAGAAGCTTGGTGCTTTCGGACTTACAGAGCCCATGGCAGGAACAGACGCTCAGGGCGTTCAGACCAAGGCTGTTCTTTCAGAAGACGGTAAGGAGTGGATCCTTAACGGCTCAAAGTGCTTTATCACAAACGGTGAGGTTGCTGATGTTTACATCATCATCGCTTACACCGACATCGTAGAAGACAAGAAGGGCAGAAAGCAGAAGAAGTTCTCAGCATTCATCGTTGAGAAGGGAACTCCCGGCTTCACCTTCGGAACAAAAGAGAACAAGATGGGTATCCGTGGATCATCCACATACGAGCTTATCTTCCAGGATTGCCATATTCCTGCAGAGAACCTTCTTGGTGCTCGCGGAAAGGGCTTCCCTATCGCTATGCATACTCTTGACGGCGGACGTATCGGTATCGCTGCTCAGGCTCTTGGTATCGCTGAGGGCGCTCTTGACAGAACAGTTGAGTATGTTAAAGAGAGAAAGCAGTTCGGACGTGCTATCGGTCAGTTCCAGAATACACAGTTCCAGCTTGCAAACATGGCTACACAGTGTGAAGCTGCTAAGATGCTTGTTTACGCTGCAGCAGATGCAAAGAAGAATTGTGATCGTTATTCAGTAGAAGCTGCAAAGGCTAAGCTCTTTGCCGCTGAGGTTGCGATGGATGTTACAACCAAGGCTGTACAGCTTCACGGCGGATATGGATACATCAGAGAGTACGAAGTAGAGAGAATGATGCGTGATGCTAAGATCACAGAGATCTACGAAGGAACATCTGAGGTTCAGAGAATGGTAATTTCAGGCGACTTACTTAAGTAATCACCGACACCTACCGTGGATATAATTCTTTTGACAAATATAGCGAAGGAGAATAGAAATGAAAGTAGTAGTTTGCATTAAGCAGGTCCCTGATACAAAGGGCGGCGTTAAGTTCAAACCCGATGGAACATTGGATAGAGGCGCTATGCTTGCAATCATGAATCCTGATGACAAGGCTGGTCTCGAGGCTGCTCTTCGTCTTAAGGATGAGTATGGCGCAGAGGTAACTGTTGTAACCATGGGTCTTCCCAAGGCTGAGGCAGTTCTCAGAGAGGCTATGGCAATGGGTGCTGACAAGGCAATCCTTGTAACAGACCGTGTACTTGGTGGTGCTGACACATGGGCAACATCTTCCACAATTGCCGGCGCACTCAGAAATCTCGATTATGATCTTGTTATCACAGGCCGTCAGGCTATCGATGGAGATACAGCTCAGGTTGGTCCTCAGATTTCTGAGCACCTTGGACTTCCTGTTATCTCTTATGCAGAAGAGATCAAAGTTGACGAGAAGGCAAAGAAGGTTGTTGTAAAGAGACAGTTCGAGGATCGTTATCACATGGTTGAGGCTAAGATGCCTTGCCTTATCACAGCTCTTGCAGAGCTTGGCGAGCCCCGTTACATGACTCCCGGCGGAATCTTCGATGCATTCGAGAAAGAAGTAACCGTTTGGGGAAGAGCAGATCTTAAGGATGTTGATGATTCCAACATCGGTCTTAAGGGATCTCCTACTCAGATCGCAAAGGCTTCCGACAAGGTAAAGAAGGGTGCCGGCGAAAAGATCGTTGCCGATTCAGCTGATGAGGCAGTAGATTATCTGTTTGGAAAGCTCGAAGAGAAGCATATCATCTGATTATATTATTAGTATAAGGAGAAAAATCATGTCTTTAGAAGAATATAAGGGTGTATTTATATTTGCTCAGCAGGTAGACAACGAGCTTTCTAGCATCGCATTGGAGCTTCTGGGCAAGGCAAAAGATCTTGCAAAAGATCTTGATGAGAAAAAAGTAACTGCAGTCCTTCTTGGCGATAAGGTTGGCAATCTTGTTGACACTCTTGCTGAGTACGGCGCAGACAGAGTAATTGTTGTAGATGATCCCGAACTTAAGGATTACCGCACAGAGCCTTACACACACGCTCTTGCATCTGTAATCGGCGAGTTCAAGCCTGAGATCCTTCTGGTAGGCGCAACAGCCATCGGACGTGACCTTGGCCCTCGTGTATCATCCCGTGTACACACAGGTCTTACAGCTGACTGTACACAGCTTGATATCGGAGATTTCCCTCTTACAGTAGCTGAGGGACAGGAGCAGAAGCACAAACAACTTCTTATGACCCGTCCTGCTTTCGGTGGAAACACCATCGCTACTATTGCATGCCCTGACTTCCGTCCTCAGATGGCTACGGTTCGTCCCGGCGTTATGCAGAAGATCACTCCCAACAAGGGAGCAAAGGCAGAGGTTGTAGAGTACAATCCCGGCTTCAAGGAGAACGATTGCTACACCAAGATCCTTGAGATCGTTAAGGCTGTTTCAACTGTTGCTGATATCCAGGATGCAAAGATCCTTGTATCAGGCGGACGTGGAGTTGGAAGCCCTGAGAACTTCAAGCTTCTTGATGAGCTTGCTGAGACTCTTCACGGAACAGTATCCTGCTCTCGTGCAGTTGTAGATTCAGGCTGGAAGCCCAAGGATCTTCAGGTTGGTCAGACAGGTAAGACAGTTCGTCCTAAGGTTTACTTCGCAATCGGTATCAGCGGAGCTATCCAGCACGTTGCAGGTATGGAGGAATCCGACCTCATCATCGCTATCAACAAGGACGAGAACGCACCTATCTTTGACGTAGCTGACTACGGCGTAGTAGGCGACCTCAACAAGATCGTTCCCGCTCTTAACAAAAAGCTTAAAGAAGCACTTGCTTCAAAGGGCTGATAAAGAGCTGAGATAAGCTTAAATAAGATCAATTAAACCGGCGGCCTTTCTGGTCGCCGGTTTTAAATACCTGCTTAAGATAAAGGAGAAGAAATGAAGAGTATTTTGGATTATGAAACAATTTCGCTTATAGATGAAGATGATGCCATAGAGATCATCGATCAGACGCTTTTGCCCGGCAGGATCGAGATCATAAGGCTTCATACGGGAAAAGAGATCTGGGATGCCATTTACCTTCTTCAGGTAAGGGGAGCTCCTGCTATCGGAGTAACAGCAGGCTTTGGAATATATCTTCTTATGAAGCATTCTGCGGCAGAAAGCTTTGATGAGTTTATGAAGGAATTTGGAGAAAAGAGTGATTATCTTAATTCTTCAAGACCTACAGCCGTTAATCTTTCCTGGGCTTTAAAGAGAATGGAAAGACATGTAAGGGATTTTGTTTCCGTAGAACTTGGCGGCACATTTGACCGCAAGGCGGTTATAGATGAAATGCGCGTGGAATCTCAGCGCATCAAGGATGAGGACGTTGAGGTCTGCAGGAAGATCGGTGAGTATGGAGTGACACTCATAAAGGATGGCGACGGGATCCTGACTCACTGCAACGCCGGACAGCTTGCCACATGCAAGTACGGAACCGCTACTGCTCCAATGTATCTTGCCCATGAAAAGGGCATGAACATAAGAGTATACTGCGATGAAACCAGACCTCTTTTACAGGGGGCAAGACTTACTGCATTTGAACTTCACTCCGCAGGAATAGATACTACACTTCTTTGTGACAATATGTCAGCTTCTCTTATGAAGAGCGGAGCTATAAATGCTATTTTTGTGGGATGCGACAGGGTTGCTGCCAACGGAGATGCAGCCAACAAGATAGGAACCAGCGTTGTTGCCACGGTGGCAAAAAGATACGGAATACCTTTCTATGTATGCGCACCAACATCAACTATTGATATTAACACCAAAACAGGTGATGATATAAACATCGAACAGAGAAAGCCTGAGGAAGTGACGGACATGTGGTACAAAGAGCCCATGGCTCCCGCAGGCGTCAAGGTGTATAACCCTGCCTTTGATGTGACGGACAATGAGCTTATAACAGGTATCATAACCGAGCACGGAATACTCAGGGCACCTTATGATAAAGCTATCGGAGAACTGTTTTCCGGAAATTGATATTCTAATGCCCGTAAATATACATTTTTTTCAAAAAACATCCCCCCGGGGGGCTTGTGAGAGCTTTCCCTCGTACTCTATACTGATAAAGCATTAAAATCAGTAATTTACGAGTGTTTTGGGAGGTAATGACTATGCATATGGCTGACGCCCTTGTAGCCCCCGCGGTTGCAGGAACAATGTATGTACTTTCAACAGGAGCTGCTGCAGTTTCTGTAAAAGAGGTAAGAAAGGAAAACGATCCTAAAAAGATCCCTGTTATGGGTGTTATGGGAGCTTTTGTATTCGCTACACAGATGCTCAACTTCACCATTCCCGGAACCGGATCTTCAGGACATCTTTGCGGAGGCATGATGCTTTCAGCAATGCTTGGACCCTTTGCGGGATTTCTTACCATGATAGGAGTTCTTCTGGTTCAGTGTTTGTTATTTGCTGACGGAGGACTATTGGCACTTGGATGTAATGTTTGGAATATGGCCTTTTACGGCTGCTTTGTAGGGGCTCTGCTTATCTGGAGACCCATGATGAAGAAAGGAGCCACAAGAGCTAAGATCATAGCTGCATCTATACTGGGATGCGTGCTGACGCTTCAGCTTGGAGCATTTTCGGTTACCATCGAGACATTGCTGTCGGGGGTAACAGAGCTGCCTTTTAGCGTATTCCTTGCAACCATGCAGCCTATCCATCTGGCTATCGGATTTGTTGAGGGACTTATCACCGCAGCTGTTCTTGTTTTTGTAAACGAGGCAAGACCTGAACTTCTCTGGGGCGCTGGAGAAAAGACAACTGAGGAAGGCAAGCTTTCCTTCAAAAATACAATCACAGTACTCGGCGTACTTGCAGCAATTGCAGGCGGCATTGTTTCACTCTTTGCTTCTGCATTTCCCGACGGACTTGAGTGGTCCATGGAGAAGGTTGCAGGCACAACAGAACTTGAAGCTGCAGGCGGTGTATATGACACCATGGCAGGCATTCAGGAGACCACATCACTTCTTCCCGATTACGCATTCAAGGGAAGCGAAGCTGCTATCGGAACAAGTTTTTCCGGTATTGTCGGTGCGTTGGTGGTAGTTGCCATCCTGGTTGGCGCAAGCTATGCTTTCAAGTTCTTTAAGAGTAAAAAGGAAGCATAAATATCGGTAAAAATGGGATCCATTGAAAAAAACATTCATGAAATGAATAAGATACAGGACCTTCAGGAGCGAAGCCTTTGGATGAATGACCTTCATCCTCTGGCTAAGCTTCTTGTGAGTCTTGTGTATGTTTTCACGGTGGCATCCGTGGGAAAATATGAGATAACCCCGCTAATCTTACTGTCGGGTTATCTCTTTTTTGTGTTTATAACGGGTGAATTATCGTTGAAAGAAGGCCTCTACAGAGTAAGGCTCATTCTGCCGCTGGTGATATTTGTGGGAATCTTTAATCCTTTCTTTGACAAGACCCCGGTGGCTGTGGGAAGCTTTATCATAAGCGGCGGAGTGATCTCCATGCTGACACTTATGGTGAAGGGACTTTACACGGTGCTGGGAGCCTATGTTCTCATAGCAACCACCTCCATTGATGATATCTGCTATGCCTTAAGGTGCCTTCACATCCCCAAGGTCATAGTCATAGTGGTGATGCTGATCTACAGATATTTCGATGTAATGGCGGCTGAAGCGGACAGGATATTTACTGCTTACAGGCTCAGGGCTCCAAGGCAAAAGGGAATTCACTACAAAGCCTGGGGTACTCTGGTTGGACAGTGGCTTCTTCGCAGCATGGACAGGGCGGAGCTGGTATATGAGAGTATGCTCCTTCGCGGCTTCGACGGAGACTTTCATCTTAGAAAGAAAAAGACATCTATTGCGGATATTCTGTATTTTTGCATATGGATCACAGCCTTTGTGGCAATAATAGGAGTGTTTTAATGAAAACCGGAATTCATGGAGAACTTATAAACATAGAGGATCTTAGTTTTTCGTATGAAAAGGATGAGATGGTTTTGAATGGACTGTCCTTCAGGGCTCATGATAAGGAGAGCATAGGCATTATCGGAGCCAATGGAATCGGTAAGTCTACACTTATGAAGCTGATGGTGGGGCTTTATACCGATTACAGGGGAAAGCTTGTCATAGCAGGTCATGAGGTCACCAAAAAGAATCTGGATCATATAAGAGAGCATATTGGCTACGTGTTCCAGGACTCCGACAACCAGCTCTTTTTATCCACCGTAGAAGACGACGTGGCATTCGGACCCATAAACTACGGCCTTTCGGAAAAAGAGGTGGAGGAGAGGGTTACAGAGGCTCTAAAAAAGGTTCACATTGAAAACCTCAGAAAGAAGCATACCCACAAGCTTTCAGGGGGAGAAAAGAAACTGGCGGCGATAGCTACCATTCTATCGATGGAACCTGACATCATCATAATGGATGAGCCTTCCATCGCGCTTGATCCCAGAAACCGCAAGAATCTGATCTCCATCATGAATGAGCTTGACTGCCTTAAAATAGTGGCTTCTCACGATCTGGATTTCATTCTGGATACCTGTGAGAGAACAGTTCTTTTGGATGAAGGAAGGATCATTGCAGATGGAAAGACAGAGGATATCCTTCATGACAAAGAGCTTTTGCAGAGTCACGGACTGGAGCTTCCTATACGTTTTTCATGAAATTACGACGCCCCAAAGAAGACCATGGGAATACATTAGTCTTCTTTGGGCGATTTTTTATATTCGTTGAGAAGTGTACCATAAAATGATAAAATATTATAAGGAACACTTTACATAATCGGAGGTATGAAATGGCAAGAAAAGTTGTTTTGGCAGGAGCATGCAGAACTGCAATAGGAACTATGGGAGGTACCCTTAGCACCACACCGGCACCCGCCCTTGGAACAATTGTTATAAAAGAGGCACTTAAAAGAGCAGGAGTTAAGCCTGAGCAGGTTGACGAGGTCTACATGGGCTGCGTTATTCAGGCAGGTATCGGACAGAACCCCGCAAGACAGGCAGCAGTAAATGCCGGCATTCCCGTTGAGGTTCCGGCAACAACAATCAACGTACTCTGCGGATCAGGTCTTCACTGCGTAAACCTGGCTGCAAAACTCATCGGAATGGGTGATGCGGACATCATCGTAGCTGGCGGAATGGAGAACATGTCAATGGCCCCTTATCTGATGCCTCAGGGAAGATATGGCTACAGAATGGGCTCGGGAGAGCTTCAGGATGCCATGATCAAGGATGCCCTTACAGATGCCTTCGGCGGCTATCACATGGGCATCACAGCGGAGAATATCGCAGAACAGTGGCACCTTACAAGGCAGCAGCTTGATGAGTTTGCTGCATGGTCTCAGAACAAGGCTGAAAAGGCTATTGCTGAGGGCAAGTTCAAAGACGAGATCGTGCCCGTTGAGATAAAGAAAAAGAAAGAAACAATCATTTTTGATACAGACGAAGGCCCCAGAAAGGGCGTTACAGTTGAGGGAATCTCACATCTTAAGCCTGCCTTCAAAAAAGACGGCGTGGTTACAGCTGCTAACTCATCGGGAATCAACGATGCAGCTTCTGCCATCATCGTTATGAGCGAAGAGAAGGCAAAAGAGCTGGGAGTTAAGCCTATGGCTACATGGATCGCCGGAGAACTTGCAGGCGTAGAGCCCAGCATCATGGGAATCGGCCCTGTGGCAGCAACACAGAAGGTTATGAAAAAAGCCGGCTATACCATTGGCGATTTTGATCTCATTGAGGCTAATGAAGCATTTGCGGCTCAGTCCGTTGCGGTTCAGCACGATCTTGGATTCTCCAATGACGTTCTTAACGTAAACGGCGGAGCAATCGCTCTCGGACATCCCGTTGGATGCTCCGGAAACAGAATCCTTGTTTCTCTTTTGTATGAGATGCAAAGAAGAGATGCTCACAAGGGACTTGCAACACTTTGCGTAGGTGGCGGCATGGGCTGTGCTGCTATTGTTGAGAGATAATCCGTAGGACAGGCTTGTTTGCAGCTGATGGAGGATTTTTATGGCAGATCGTTCGATCCTTGTGGTGGATGACAACGAGATAAACAGAGGCATCCTGGGAGAAATCTTCAAAGACAAATACAATATCCTTGAGGCGGGAAACGGTGTTGAAGCCATCAAGATAATGCAGGAGAAAAAAGACGAGATCGCAACCATCCTGCTTGATATTGTCATGCCCGAGATGGACGGATATGCGGTTCTTGAAGAGATGAACAAAATGGATAATCTCAATGAGAGCATACCGGTGCTGATGATAACTGCGGATACTTCTACGGAAGCTGAGAGAACCAGTTATCAGAAGGGAGCTGCGGATGTTATCCATAAGCCCTTCGATCCCGTTATCGTTGACAGGAGAGTATCCAGAACCATCGAGCTCTACGACCACAAGAACAATCTGGAAAACCAGGTTGACGATCAGACAAGAGTCCTTAAGAAGCAGTTCTTATACCTGAAAAAACAGGAAGAGAGACTTCGCAACAGCAATGAAAAAGTTATCGATACCATTGCCACCATCGTTGAATTCAGAAATATGGAATCGGGATATCACTTAAAGAGGATCAAAGGCTTTGTACGCATCCTGGCTCTTACGGCTATGAACAATTATCCGGAGATCGGGCTGACTCCTCATATGATAGATGTCATTACCCAGGCCTCTGCGATGCACGACATCGGTAAGATCTCTGTGCCGGATTCCATCCTGTTAAAACCCGGAAGACTTACCAATGAAGAGTTTGAAGTAATGAAATCCCACACCACCAGAGGATGTGAGGTTATTGAGATGTTAAAAGATATCCAGGACAAGGAATACTACGACATGTGCCTGGATATCTGCAGACATCATCATGAAAGATATGACGGCCGCGGCTATCCCGACGGACTTAAGGGCGAGCAGAACTCCATCGGAGCCCAGCTCACCGCCATAGCGGATGTTTACGATGCTCTTGTAAGTGACAGAGTATATAAATCTGCATATCCTGTGGACAGAGCCTATGAGATGATAAAGAACGGCGAATGCGGCGTATTCTCTGACAAGATACTTGCATGCTTTGAGTTTGCAAGACCTGATATGGAGAAGCTTGTTGCCCAGACCAAGGCTACGGAGCAGGCTGAAAAAGAAGGGCGATAGGCAGTAAAAATAAATATATTGACAAAATCGGACCCTGTGAATATAATATTCTTTGTTGCCGCAATAGGCACATGTGCGTGTAGCTCAGCTGGATAGAGCGTCTGGCTACGGACCAGAAGGTCGTGGGTTCGAATCCTGTCACGCACACTTTAAGGCAGTCACTTAGGTGGCTGCCTTTTTTGTTGCACAAGACCGGCTCCGTTAAGGAGGATTATTTAGCTTAAACATAGATGTTCTGTATGATATAATTTAAGGGCTATGATGAAATTTGAACTTATCGCACCCTGTCATTTCGGACTTGAAGCGGTGCTTAAAAAAGAAATAATCGACCTTGGATATGACATTACCGAGGTGGCTGACGGCCGTATCACTTTTGCAGGTGATGCTGACGCTGTTTGTCGTGCAAATATTGGCCTTCGCACAGCTGAGAGGATACTGATAAAGATAGGAAGCTTTCATGCGGAGACTTTTGAGGATCTCTTTCAGGGAACAAGAAATCTTCCCTGGGAGGATTTCATTCCGGTAAACGGAAGGTTTTGGGTAAAGAAGGCATCCAGTGTAAAGAGTAAGCTCTTTTCCCCTTCAGATATCCAGTCCATCATGAAAAAAGCCATGGTTGAGAGGATGAAACAGACTCACAACACCGACTGGTTCAAGGAGGACGGAGAGGACTACCCAGTAAGAGTCTTTATCATGAAGGATGAGGTTACGGTGGCTCTTGATACCACGGGAGACTCACTTCACAAAAGAGGCTACAGAAGGCTTGAATCCAAGGCGCCTATCGCAGAGAACCTTGCAGCGGCGCTTATTAAGTTGACTCCATGGCATGGAGACAGGATACTTGTGGATCCCTTCTGCGGAAGCGGCACCATTCCCATTGAGGCAGCCATGATGGCAGCCAACATAGCCCCCGGCATGAACAGGCACTTTACCGCCGAGAGCTGGACACATATCATAACGCCCCAGAACTGGCAGGATGTGAGAGATGAGGCTAGGGATGAGATACTCACCGATGTTGAGGTGGACATTCAGGGATACGATCTTGATCCCGAGATGATCGAGATTGCCAGGATAAATGCAAAAAAAGCCGGCGTTGAAAATATGATACATTTTCAGGCAAGGGATATTGCCCAGCTGAGCCATCGCAAAAAATACGGATTTATCATCACCAACCCGCCCTACGGCGAGAGGATCGGTGAACAAAAAGAACTTCCGCAGCTCTACAAGACCATTGGAGAGCGCTACGGAGAGCTTGATTCCTGGTCCATGTACCTTATTACAGGCTTTGATCAGGCAGAAAAATATATAGGCAAAAAAGCTGATAAGAACAGAAAAATCTATAACGGCATGATAAAGACTTACTTCTATCAGTTTATGGGGCCCAAGCCACCAAAGAGGAACATACAGCATGACTAACAGTGAAATGAAAAAAGTGCTGATAAGAACCTCTGTGTTTGCGGTGGTATCAATTGCCCTTATGCTTCACAGATCGGCAACCAAGCACATTATGATCGCGGATGCTTCGGGAAGCGCCATGGACAGGGTTAACGCTGATTCTTCCTACAATCTTTTGATCAACAGAAATGTTGCGGCAGGCAAGGAGAATACCCTTATCATTCCTCTTCCAAAGAGTGTCAGCTCCGACAACATAGTCCTGGAGGACAGGTCCGTGGATCACGAGTTCTCCATATACATCGACAGCAGGGAAGAGGGCTTTTACAGAGATCAGGCGATTATAACAGATCTTGATATCATAAAGAGCGCAACCTGTATTCAGGAGTCGGATTCCGGCAAGGTTTGCCTTGATTTCAAGATGGACGGGCTGTATGTAAACGAAAGCTCACTTACGGAATCAAGCACCATAGAGGTGAGATTTTTTGATCCCCGTGAAAAGTACGATGACATAGTGGTGGTGGATCCCGAGGAAGGCGGCCTTGAGGCAGCTCTTTTGCTAAAAGAGATCGCAGACAGGGATGACAACCAGAATCTCAAGATCTATTTCACGAGGCTTGGATACTACGATGTGACGGATGAAAAGAAATCCGAACTAATAAAAGATACGGGGGCAGATCTGCTTATACAGGTTGCGGCGGACAAGTCGTCTGATGTTTCGTTAAACGGCATCGGTGCTTATTACAATGATAAATATTATCTGCGGGGATTTGGGAATGCCGATCTGGCAGCCTGTGTCAATTATTTTTGCAGCAGGGAGACGGGAGAAAAGAGCTTTGGCGCTCTTTCCTATGATGGGACGGATGAGATCATCCTTTCGTCAGAGGTTCCGGCTACGCGCCTGTCTATAGGTTATTCTACGGGGGATACGGACAGGGGAAAGATCGCAGATAAGGAATATAACAAAAAGATGGCAGAGGGCCTTTATAAGGCAATAGTACATGCCCTTGAGGAGATGAAATGAGAATAGTATTTGCAACGGGGAACAAGGACAAAATGCGCGAGATCAGGGATATTCTGGGATCTCTTGATATTCAGATCCTGTCCATGAGAGAAGCGGATGTTTTTGTTGATGCTGACGAAACAGGGGAGACCTTTTCCGAAAATTCCGAGATAAAGGCAAGAGCGGTGGCAGATCTTTTGAGAAAAAAAGATCCTGAGGCTGCAAAAGATACAATAGTTCTTGCAGACGATTCAGGGCTTGAGATCGATTATCTAAACGGCGAGCCCGGCGTCTATTCTGCCCGGTACATGGGGCATGATACTTCCTATACCGAAAAAAATAATAATCTCATTGAGAGACTGTCGGGAGTTCCTGATGAAAAGCGAACTGCCCGCTTTGTGTGCGCCATTTCGGCGGTTCTTCCTGATGGCAAAGTCCTTCAGACCCTTGGAAAAATGGAGGGAAGGATCGGCTATGAGATCGCAGGAGAAAACGGATTTGGGTATGATCCCATTTTCTTTCTCCCTGAATATGGCAAGACAAGCGCAGAGCTGACTGAAGATGAGAAAAACGCCATAAGTCACAGGGGGAAAGCGCTTAGGGAAATGGAGAAGCTTCTTTCCGGGGAGCTTGGATGATATATGCATAAATATCTGGTGGTAAGTGATACTCACGGACATGATGACAATTTCTATAAGGTTTTGGATATAGAGGAGCCTCTGGATGGCATCATCCACTGCGGAGACTTTGAAGGATCCGAGGGAAAATTTGCGCTTGCGGCAAACTGCCCGGTGTACTTTGTTGCAGGAAACAACGATTTTTTTGCGGATCTTAGCCGTGAGCTTGAGTTTGAGCTTGATGGTCACACCGCGTTTTTAACTCACGGCCATCAGTATCTTGTTAGTCTTTCAACTGAAAATATCAGATCGGAAGCTATAGCCAGAGAGGCTGAGTTTGTATTCTTTGGACACAGCCACAAGCCTGTGGCAAAGGTTGTTGACGGGACATATCTTTTTAATCCCGGGAGTTTATCTTATCCCAGACAGGAAGGGAGACGTCCAAGCTACATCATTATTACCACGGATGACGACGGCTCCGTTTCTTATGAGATAAAGTATTTGTGATCGTTATGCACCTTGACAGGCGTATTCAAAGCGCCTGATTTGATATCAGTAAGGCAAGAGTTACAATTTACGGAAAAGATTACGACTCTTCCAAAAAGAAGAATAAAAAGCTCACAGGTATTCCTTATAACGGAATGGAACGAAAGATCTCCGATAAGGACAAAGACGGAAAGAAATTTGGAACAGTGGTTGTGGAATACAAGATAGGCGGTAAATACGTAACTCTTACGGAAGGGGTAGATTACCAGCTCAAATACGCCAACAACATAAATAAAGGCAAAGCAACTCTCATAGTAGAGGGCCTTGGCACAGTCAATGAGGGAAGAAAATTTGTGGGAAATAAGAAAACAACCTTCAAGATAACTTCCATCAATTTGAAAAAGCTTTTACACCTGGCTACAGAGTAAAAAACAGCCTCCGGGGACGCCTCTGGAGGCTGTTTATATGTACTTTAAGTTTTGATAAAAAACCTGTTGACAATAATGGAAAGCTTATTATATAATAACTTTTGCGTTACGGCTTAAGCC
>JAILOW010000032.1 GCA_024690635.1 Butyrivibrio sp. | reverse complement strand
TACAGAGAACATGTTCATCTGAGGTGAGACCTTGGCAAGTACGCCCAATACACAGTTTGTAATAAAAGTGATTATAAAGATCGGAAGACATATCCTGAATCCGATAACTATATAATCCTTCATAAAATCAAGTATGGCCTGCAGCATGCGGTCCGCATTTATCACCGCACCGTTTACCGGAATAAGCGAAAAGCTCTCTGCAAGCGCCTTCAGTATATATCTGTACATACCGGTTATGATAAGTGCCAGCATAAGATACTGGGTATAAAGAGATCCGGTAATGGTAACATTCTGATTGGTGGCAGGGTCCATCATATTCACCATGGAAAGGCCTACCTGCATATCCACAATGGTTCCCGCAAAGGCCGCTATCTGCTGGCAAAGCTGAACAGCAAAGCCTATGCAAAGTCCTACCATGGCTTCTTTCAGCACAATAACTGTATATCCGATAATGGTGTTGTACTCCGGCGGATAAAAGGGAACCGCACCGTACAAAAGTACAGAAAGAATAAGTCCAAATCCCACTTTAACAAGGTTTGGTGTCTGTGTTCCTCCAAAGAAGGGACATACAAAAATAAAGCAGGTGACTCTGACCATTATCAGGAGAAATATTTCAAGATCCCCGTAACTAAAGGTGTAATCTATCATATCCGTTACCTGCTACCTGACATACTGAGAAAAATCCGACCAAAGATTATTTATATAACCTGAAAGCTCGGTCATCATCCAGTTGCCGAAAAGAATGATCATCAAAAAAACTCCTATTACTTTTGGAACGAAAGTAAGGGTCTGCTCCTGAATAGATGTAACGGTCTGAAATATCGATACGATAAGACCGATGATCATGGAAGTAAGGAGCATGGGAAGTGACATTTTTATGACCAGAAAAAGCGCTTCACTCATTATTTTGTTTATATCAGCATGTGTAATCATATAAAGCCTCCTTTCCCACTTTCTTAGTAAAAGGACTTAACAAGATTACCAATAATAAGGCTCCATCCGTCAGCAAGAACAAAAAGAAGTATCTTGAATGGAAGGGATATGGTGGTAGGCGGCAGCATCATCATACCCATACTCATAAGTACCGATGCCACAACCATATCAATAACAATAAAAGGTATATAGATAAGGAAGCCGATAATAAAGGCTGTCCTGAGTTCGCTTACTATAAAACTGGGAATGAGAACAACATTGGGAATGCTCTCAAGTTCACCGTCCCACTCAACATTGTCGATCTCCATAAAGAGCCTTACATCCTTGGTCTGGGTCTGACCATACATAAAGGTTCTGAAGGGTTTCATGGCTTCTTTAAAAAACTCAGACTGATCCATCTCACCGTTTTCAAAAGGCACAACCGCTGTATTATACGCCTCTGTAAGAGTCGGCTGCATGATGAAAAGAGTCATGAAAAGAGCTATACCGATCATCACCAGGTTGGGCGGTGATGTCTGGGTTCCTATAGCAGTTCTCGTAAAATGAAGAGCAACCACAATCCTTGTAAAAGAAGTCATCATTACAAGAAGCGTGGGTGCAAGTGAGATCAGCGTAAGTGTAATAAGGATACGGAGTGATCCGTTAAGGGATCCGTTACCGTTGTCATAGGTTACGGTAACGGTATTGGCTATGTTCAGTTTTTTCAGATCATCGGGGGATTCTGCTTCTCCGGGATTGGTTATATTTGTTCTTTCGCCCTTGGTTCCCGTAAGGTTCGTATCATGGTCCACAGTAGGATCAGTCGGTCTGTCGTCAATCACAACGCTTTCAGTAGCCGAAACCTTGACCGGAGCAGCATAGAATATAAATGAAGACATCACAAGTAAAGCCAGAAATGAAAAGATCATTCTTTTAATATCTTTTTTAATGCCTGATGAATTTCCTTTAGCTCCCCTCATGAATCTCATTTACTTTCTTTTCTCACCCTTTATCTTTTCAAGGATATCCTTGAAATTTATATTCTCAGACGGATCATCCTCCCTGATGACCACATCATCTTTTGACAGCTCCCCAAGGAGTGTCACTTCGTCCTTGCCTACGGCAATGGCAAATAATTTCTCACCGATTTTTACGATCTGAATATATTTGGTGGTGGAAATCCTTGCTGTCTCCAGGATCTCAATATTTGAAGAAGTATTTCTCTCCTTTTGATAACCTGCAAGCCACTTTGTAACAAAGTACGTCGCTGCCAAAACAAGGACAAATACTATAAGTACAAAAACAAATTGCAAATAGGTTCCCATAAACAGGCCGCCTTACTGAACAATCTCTGTAACTCTGACACCAAAACTTTCTTCGATTACTACAACTTCTCCCTTGGCAACAAATTTACCGTTAACAAGTACGTCAACAGGCTCACCTGCCACCTTATCAAGCTCGATAATAGTTCCGGGAGCAAAATCAAGGATATCGGAAATAGGCTTTGCTGTTCTTCCGAGCTCAACAGTGACTTCAAGAGGAACATCCTTGATGATTCCGATGTTCTCTCCGCCTGCCATGATAGTTGTTCCACCGGCAAAGGACTGGAACTGTGCAGGCTGAATGTTCATATTCATCATCTGAGGAGCCATCTGCATCTGAGGCATTGCCATCTGCATCTGAGGCATTGCCATCTGAGGCATTGCCATCTGAGGCATTGCCTGTCCCATCATAGAAGGATCCATCTGCGGCATAGGCTGAGGCTGAGGAGCCTGAGCAGGTGCCGGTTCAGGTGCGGGCATAGGAGCCGGTGCAGGAGCTGGTTCAGGTTCAGAAGCGCCTGTATCTCCTGTAATAACAGTGTCCTTAAGAGTCTTGGCAAAATCTACTGGATACAACTGCATAAGAGTTGAATCCACAAGATCTCCCACCTGCATCTTGAAGGATATCTTTACAAAGGTTCCTGTAAGGAAATCCGCGATCTCAGAAGGATCGTTGTTGATCATGTCAAGAAGGGTTGCCTGTGGCGGGCTGATATCAACCTTCTGATTGATCATTGTGGAAAGAGATGTGGCAGCAGCTCCCATCATCTGGTTCATAGCCTCTGAAATAGCAGAAAGCTGAAGCTCGCCGATCTCTCCCTCTGTATTGGTACCGTCACCGCCCATCATAAGGTCGGTGATGACCATAACATCGTGCTCCTTGAGAATAAGGATATTGGTTCCGTCAAGACCTACAGTGTATTTGATCTGAATAAATACACAGGGTCTTTCGTAATTGTTTATGACGTTTTCCCAATTTGCCAGTTCAACCTGAGGTGTAGTGATATTAACCTTCTGGTTAACAAGGGAGTACAGCGTAGTAGCTGAAGATCCCATGCTGATATTGGCGACCTCTCCGATAGCATCCTTTTCCGAATCATTCAGAAGGCTCTCGTCGATTTCACCTCCCCCTACAGGTGACATTGCTGCTTCCTCCATAGGTGCAGCATCTCCCATACCGGAATCTACAGGAGCATCCCCGGCGCCGGAATCGCCACCGCCGGAAGTATCCATACCGGCAAGCAAAGCATTAATTTCGTCCTGAGATAACATTCCATCCATGCTCCTACTCTTCCTCCTCTCTTACAACCGAAGTAATCCTTACGGCATATTTGTCTTTTGCGGTACCGGGCAAAGCAGTAAACTTGTAAATATTGCCCACGTAAACCTGCATATCTGTATTAACCCTGTTATCAAGCCTTATAATGTCACCGGCCTGAAGATGTACAAAATCATTGACTGAAACATTGCACTTACCAAGAACTGCTTTTACAGGAACATCGACGTGTCTGACCATGGTCTCAAGATGATCCTCATAGTTCTCATCCGCATTCTTTTGCATTGTGGAGAACCAGAACTTGGTATTGAGCTTATCCATAACGCTCTCAAGTGTGAAATAAGGAAGACATACATTCATAAGACCTTCCGTATCACCTATCTTGATGTTTAAAGTAACGATAGCGATCATGTCCGTAGGTGAAATAACCTGGGCAAACTGAGGGTTGGTCTCAATCCTTTCCATAACGGGATTGATGGACACAACATTCTGCCACGGTTCCACCATAAGCTGCATGCAGATCGTCACCAGCTTTTCGATAAGCGGCATCTCTATATCCGTAAATGGTCTGGGTTTATCAAGACCGGTTCCCTCGCCTCCCAGCATTCGGTCAATAAAGGAAAATCCTATATTGGCCTGAAGCTCCAGGATAATGGTTCCCTGCAAAGGCAGGAAACTTATGACCCCGAGAATGACCGGATTCGAAAGAGCATTGGAGAACTCCGAATAAGTAACCGTTTCAGAGTTCGCCACAGAAACCGTGACATTCTTTCGCAGGTACAAAGGCAAGGTAGTCGACAACAAGCGTCCATAATGTTCGTAGATCATCTCCAGGGTTCGAAGATGTTCCTTGGAGAATTTAGCCGGCCTCTTAAAGTCGTAATCCTTGACTTTCTTTTCGTCAGAGGCCTGCATTTGATCTACGTCAAGCTCACCGGTACTGAGTGCTGCCAGCAGACTGTCTATTTCATTTTGTGACAGAACTTCACTCAAAGCGTATCTCCTCTCGTAGCTTAGATGTAAATCTTGTTATCAGTTGAAAATCGCCTTTGAAAAGCTAACACTGTAAATAAAGTTTGATCCGAAAAGCTCCTGAACAGACTCAAGGATCTCTTCCTGAATGGATTCGGTATCAGCCTGTATCTCTTCCATGGTATGAGAAGAAATTACATCGTTACATTTTGACTTGATAAGATCCTTCATACTCTCAAGAGTCTCGGGAGTACCAAGCGTTGCATAATCACCGCTTGCGGTATTCATTGAAAAGACAATGTCAACAATCATGATATGGCTCTTGCCGTCTTCACTGGCCTTTAAGTTGATCATCATCTCATCATCGCCGGAAAGATTAAAGGTAGCAAGATTTGAAACCGGAACGTTTCCTGACTGTGAACCGGAGAATCCGCCGGAATTTCCGCCGTTTGCCTCAAGCTCAAGAGCTGCGGCGATATCGGAAATAACATGTGCAGTCTGAGAATTGGTTGTCATTACACTGAGCATCATAAAGCCTGTCATGGCAAGGTTTACGATAAGAAGTGCAAGAATGATGATTGATAAAAGATTCTTTTTCATTTTCTACTCTCCTGATTTTTAATATGAAGCACTCAAAGGATTATATATCTTAATCTCTACACGTCTGTTTCTGGCGCGACCTTCATCTGTGGAATTGTCAGCGATTGGATCGTACATTCCTCTGCCCGTATGGATCAGATTTGAAGGATCGAGATTGGTGTTTTCCGTGAGGTAATAAAATACTGTCAAAGCTCTACCCGAACTAAGCTCGTCGTTGTTTGAGAACTTGCCGCCCGAAGACATGGGAATATTGTCCGTATGGCCTTCGATCTCAATAGTTCCGCCGGCATAGGTTTCAAGGATCTGACCCACTTTATCAACAACAGGAAGGGCATCGTCCTTAAGTTCCACCTTACCCGAATCAAAAAGGATGGCTCCCTGAATGGTAAGCTGAACATACTGGCTTGTGTAATTGAGGTCGACCATATCGTCGATCTCTCCCTCCTGAAGAGCTTTTTCTATCTTTTCCGCAAGTTCCTGCGAAGCTTCAAGCTGCTCTTCTTCTGCAGCTTCCATAAGCTCCTCCTGCTCCATATCTCCGATATTCTTGTTGTCCTCTTCGCCGTCCTCTCCGGACTGAGCAACACCCATTGAGGTGATATAGCTGGAAAGTTCAACAAGCTGAGATACGCCGTCTCCGATAAGTGCTCCCTCTCCGAAAGCCAGCTCTCCGCCGGTGAATACACCAAAAGCGGAACTGAAGGATGCGGCAACTGCTTCAAACTTGGCTGCATCCATGGTGGACATGGAGAAAAGCAAAACGAAGAAACAAAGAAGCAGGTTCATCAGATCACCGAAGGTCGAAGTCCAGGCAGGCGCTCCGGGTTTAACTTCTTCTGGTTTTCTGGCCATTATTCTCCGCCTCCGTCGCCGCCGCCGCCATTTTCAGCTTCATACGCTGATCTGTCGGCAGGTGAAAGGAATGATTTAAGCTTCTCTTCTGTTACACGGGGGTTTTCTCCTGCCTGTATGGACAAGAGACCCTCAATGACAATACTTTTTGACATATATTCCGCATTATCCCTTGCCTTAAGCTTGGCTGCGGCAGGGAAACAGAACCAGTTTGCAATAACGGATCCGTACAGAGTTGTAATAAGGGCAACTGCCATGGAAGGACCGATCTTGGAGGCATCACTCATATCATTAAGCATGTTAACCAGACCAAGAAGGGTACCGATCATACCCCAGGCAGGACCCTGTCCGGCAATGTCCTCGAACACAGTATAATTTGCCTTATGTCTCTCAGACATCGCATCTATCTCAGCCTCAAGAATGCTCTTAACAAGCTCGGGCTCAGTACCGTCAACGATAAGCATAACGCCCTTTTTCATAAAGGCGTCCTCAAGTCCGCTGGCAGCTTCTTCCAAAGCAAGAAGACCTTCCTTTCTGGCTGTGTTTGAAAGATCTATGATCTTTTTGATAACTCCTTTGGTATCATCATTGGGAACTTTAAAGATAAGAAGATAGCTCTTAAGTCCGCCGACGAATGCAGGAATACTTCTGGATGCAAGCACCGCCATATTGGATCCGCCGATAGTAATAAGCGCGGATGGTACATCAAGGAAGTTTCCTATTGTCTGAATACCACCGGATGTGATAATACCCAGCAGCATCAGCACCACACCCATAACTACACCGATAATTGACGCTATATCCACAGCATTTACCCCTTCACATAAGATTTTTTTATATTTATTCCTTATTGATCAATTTATAAATCTCTTCGGGAGATTCCTTTACAAGGAGCTTTCTTCCCGAACACAAAATCAGGACTGTATCGGGGTTCGCCTCAACAGTCTCGATTCTTTCCGGATTTATCAGGATCTTTCTTGTATCCATCTTGGTTAGTTCAATGATTGAGCTGCTCATTTTGGTTTTCACAGACTCACTTTCAATTAATTTCATTCAAAAATGAAATTTTATTTCTGATTACCCCTATTTTACCACATTTCAATGTAATTTTCTTCTGCTAACGTTCACAAAACAGACATATTTGGAGTTTTATTTCATTTTTATGCGTGCCAAATGAAATTTTATTTTACTAAAATATCTGCGTCCGATCACTCATAACAGGCATAATACTACATATTGTGGTTTTAAAACATTGTACCACCTTTTGATGTATATTACACTAAATTTATACAAAAAATTAATATATTTTGTCTTTTTACATAAAAAAGCCTTCGGAGGATTTCCCTCCGAAGGCTAAATCATTATTTGAAATATTATCTCTTGAGGTTTGTAAGCTCTTCAAGAAGTGTATCCGATACTGTGATGATACGACTGTTTGCCTGGAATCCACGCTGTGTTGTGATCATCTCGGTAAACTGTGAAGAAAGGTCTACGTTTGACATCTCCAGAACACCGGTATTCATGTAACCGCCATCTGTTGTGATATCCTGAGCAGTTGCTTCACCAGAGTTAAGAGTCTGCTAGTAAAGGTTATCGCCCTCTTTTGAAAGACCTGATGCATTGGCAAATTCTGCTGTTGCGATCTGTCCAAGGAGCTTGGTCTGACCGTTTGAATATGTTGCGTAGATCTGTCCATCGGTACTGATTGAGATACCGTTCATCTCACCAACCGCACGACCTGTGTTAAGTGAAGACTTGTCACCCTTTACAGCCTTGATTGTTGCTGAACCGCTGGTGTTGTAGTTTGTTACTGTTGAGAAGTCTATGGTCATGTGGCCTGCAAGCGAAGCCTCATCGCCGGGCTGTAACTGATAACCGAAAGCTTCAAGTCCGGGCTGGTTCTGATCGAACATCATGTTTACAAGACCCTTACCTGCTGAGTTGTCATTTGCAGATACAAGTGAACCGTTAGAAGGATCAAATACAAGCTGGATTGTCTTATCGCCTGTTGTAAGCTTGATCTCTTTAAGGTCATCTGAGAACTCGTACTTACCGTCATCACCGAATGCTCTAAGGTAATCATCTGAAAGGCCGTAGATCTCTTTAAGAGTTCCCTTGTAATCTCCTGTAGCTGATGAAAGAAGATCTGAAATATTTCCGCTTGTGGGAATATCAGTCTTGATAGCCTTGGGATTTCTGGTCTTATATGTTACGTTGTCCTCGCCCTCGAAGAATGACTCATAATCATCACTGATCAAGTTCTCGTCCTTCTGAACGTGAGATACGATCATTCTGGATCCTGAAAGAGTTACAGTAAACTGATCTGTATCACGTGTAGGATAATCGCCCTTAAGAGACTGGATTGTTACATCGTCTCCGTAAATTGACTTAAGAACGTCTTCTCCAAGCTGTTCTTCGATCTGGTCAAGTGTATATGTTCCGTCAGCTGCAGCACCTGTAAGTACATAACCTGATGTGTTGGTCGTCTTGTTTCTGAATACTGCTGTAGGCTCTCCGTATGTGAATACGTCTGTATCGGGAGTCTTTGTCTCGGATACATGTGAGAAGGTGTCGATCTCTTCCTGCTTGGTGATGTTTCCGTAGTAATGTACCTGTACTGTTGCTCCGGCTGTTCCTGAAAGAGCTCTTGCTGTATATGTAAATTCAGCGCTTGTAAGATCTGTATCTGTAATACCAAGAGCTTCCAAAAGTTCTGCCTTAGCTTCATCGTTACCTGTGAATGTAGAAAGATCAAAGGTTGTGGACTGATCTGCAAGCTTGGGATAAAGAGTTGTAAATGTTGCATTTACAGCTGTTTCTTTTCCGTCATAGCTAAGGATGATGTTCTTGGATGCATCGACTGTAAATGTAAAGTCTGTATCAGTAATATAGCTATCTACAAGAGTCTCAAGATCAGATGCAGCTGTAAGAGTATTTCCAACGAAAGTATCATCTGATGGATCTGTCTCAAGTCTTGCCTTAAGTTCATCAAACAAAGCTCCGGATGTAATATCAAAGCTGTAGCCGCCGCTTGTGATGGTAACTGTATTGCCGTCTGTGCTAAGCTCTGCTGTAAACTCATCTGTCATCTTAGGAAGGCCGATGGCGTTCTTAAGTTCGTTTCTCTCAACAGATGTAAGTGCACTTGAGCTTGTATCAAGGGCTGTCTCGTGATTGGCAAGAAGTTCAAAAAGCTTGGGAGTTGATGTGCTTGTAACACCGATATTCTTGGTATCATCGCCGTCAACTACATACTTACCCTTTACAACAAGCTTTCCTGTTGTTGAGTTGTATGTATAAGAAGTCTCTGTATAGTTTGTTCCTGCGCTGCTCTGAATGGTTCCGTTTGCAGCTTCGAGAACAAGCTGGCTTACAGTCTTGCCCATTGAGCCATCGAAATACTTGTTGTACTCACCTGTTGTAAGCTTGTCGGTAGAAGTATCACCAATTGTATCCTTAGGTCCGCCTGAAGCAGTGATTGTAAGTGAATGAGTATTTGAATTGAATGTATATGTGTAGTTGCTGTAATCGGAAGGAGCGATGGTTACGCCGTATACATCAGTCAAAAGACCCTGATCAAGCTTGTTCAAAGGACCTGTAAGGGGATATGCGCCGTTCTCTGAATCTGAAGGAAGAACATATCCGAAATTGTCTGCTCTGTAGAAGTAGGGGTTCTTATTGTTGCTTGATACGCTGGTGTAAAGTGCGGGATCATCCTTAAGTGTTGTAACGGAAGCATCCTGAGAATTGTATTCAATAACAAGTGCATCACTTGTGATGTTGTAGCTGATGATATCGCTGTACTTATCTTTGTAGAGCTTGGTCTTGTCTCCGCCGATAGGATAAACATCCTCAAGGAAGCCTTCGATCTTCATAAGAGAAGAAAGATCGTTACCACTCTTTTTAATTGTTGCATCAGCGTATGCAGGTGAATTAGCTTCCTGCCAGATTGTTGCAAGCTTGGGATCTGTATCGCTCTTTACGATATAGTAGCCCTTGTTGATCTTTTCTGTGTGAAGAGACTTTGCGCTGTCACCAAAGGTGATCTTGTCCATAAGCTCTTTTCCGAACTTATTGCCCTTGGAATCGATGATGTCTGTAAGCTGGAGTGAGAAAACAGGTCTCTCATCACCTGTAAGAGGATCAACTTCCTTATAATCTGTATCTTTAAGAGAGAACTTTGCCGTGTAGAGATAGCCCTTGTTGTCATAGAACTCAAGGGTGATTGTCTTACCATCATCACTGATGATATTTGTGTCGTAGTTATCGATGTTTCCGCTGAAAAGACCTGCTGTTGTGGATGCAGGTGCATATGTTGCATTGTCGGCGCTCATAAGCTGGAGGTTTGTAAGGTCGCCGTTCTTATCTACTGTAATGGCACCGGTCTTGGGATCCTCTTTGGCTCCCCAGCCCATTACGAAGTAACCGTTTGACTGCATTGCAAGGTTTCCTGCTCCGTCAATATAGAAAGAACCATCTCTTGTATAGAGCTGCTCCTGACCGTTATTAACGATAAAGAAGGATTTACCGGTGATCATGATGTCAAAAGGGTTGTTTGTTGTCTGAGTAGCGCCCTGTGTCTCAATTGCAGTAGCGATAGCTCCGGACTTGGCACCAAGGCCGATCTGACGTGCGTTTACACCGCCACGGGTCTCTGTAGCGCCTGAAGCTGTCTGTGTTGTCTGATACATAAGGTCGCTGAATGTGATTGACTGTGATTTGAAAGAAGTTGTGTTAACGTTAGCGATATTGTTACCGATAACGTCCATCTTTGTCTGATGTGTCTTAAGACCTGCTACACCAGAATACAATGATCTCATCATAAGGCAAAGTCCTCCATCATAATATGAGTATTGATATTTGATTTTGGACGGATGAGGTTTTGTTTGCGACGATCCTCCCTCAGTCAGTCGGGAAGATCCAAGATCTCCTGGTAAATACAAGCACTTCGGGCTTTGTATTTACTTCGGTCCAATCATGCAATAACCGCTCCGTCTATGTTAGTGAATACGTTAGTCTTCGTTTCTGTCTGATCCATTGCTGTAACAACCGTGTTATTGGGAACATTAACGATAAATGCAAGCTGATCCACAAGTATAAGTGAATCCTTGATGCCCTTTTCACCGGCCTCGATCTTACCCTGGTTCAGTCTCTCCATCTGATCCCTTGTAAGCTCGATGTTTCTCATGCTCAGTCTGTTTACGGCATGCTTAGAAAACTTAACAGGTTCTTCACTGTTAATATTATCGGCAGACTGCTGTATTTTATTTAGTACTGCAGCAAAAGAATTTTCCCCGGTGGGTAAATTCTGGTTGTTCTTTCCGGGTTTCTGGACACCACCGTTTAGGTAGGTGTCCTGAACCTGGTCAATGGAAAAGAACTGACGACCATCCATCATCATGTCTTTATCCTCCGTTAAACAGTCTTAGTAAGACTTCTGTGTGAATCTCCTCTGATGTCATCAATTCTGTTAACATACTGCTGAAGAGATGTTACATAATCCTTGTCCATCATAGCTTTTGCTTTATCAGTCATAAGCTCGGTGTAGAACTTGTACATAGTATCGATGGTTACACCATGATCCTTATCAGTGATCTCCTCAAGGTTAGGAAGCTTGTCGATAGCCTTCTGGAAATCCTGGATAGTAGCCATTGCATCTGTATAATCGGGATCGTAAACTTCCGTAACATCATCAACGTTGTAATTTACGCCGTCGATATTGATGTAAGCCTTGTTTCCGCTGTATGTTACGTAGTCAACAACACCAACAACATCGGATGTCTTTCCGTTTTCATTGGTCTGAGTAACCTTAACGGTCTTTCCTACCATCTCGGATGCCCTTGAAAGGGACATGGAGTTTGCCATGTTGTTGAGCTGCTCTACCTGTGTGAAGGTAGCATACTGGGAAATATACTCGGTATTGGAAGTAGGCTCCATGGGATCCTGATATTTCATCTGGGCTACGAGGATCTTAAGGAAAGAGTCCTTGTCGTAACCTGTAGGAGTAGTTGTAGGGGTATTGCTTTTCTGAGTACCGTTTACAACTTCACCGTTCTTTATCACTGCATTTACAGAACTAACATCGCTCATATCTATGTCCTTTCCGTAATCATGCCGAGAAATCGATTGAATTTCCTGACATGGCCATCATCTGCGCCGCTATCTTTTCGGCATCATTCATACTGTCTTCCTCTTCAGGATCCAGTTCGGAGAGATTGATCCTTCTAAGGTTCTTGGATTTCTTGGATGCTTCTTCCTGAGAAGCCTGTCCGTTATCTTCCTGTTGCAGGTTCTGCTCAAAAGCATGACTTGCAATTGTAACTTCTATTGAATTAACTTTGATACCCTGTTCTTCGAACTTTTGCTGAAGCATAACCATCTGACTTTCAACCGCTTCTTTTACGATCTCGTTCTGAGCTGTAAATTTGGCAACTATTCCGTCCTTACCGCTTGTAAGAAGGACATTTACATTACCAAGGCTTGCGGGATTGAGCGACATCTCCATGGATGTTTCTTCTGCACTTGTCATAACAGTGATCCTGTCGGCTATCTGTCTGACAATGTTTTCCATCTGCGCTCTGTCGGTGTAACTGATCTGTCCGAAACTCTCTGTCTCTGCCACCGCATCTGTCAAATTGTTCATCAGCTGGTTAAATAAATTAGACGATTCCGCTCCGCTATTTGCCGCGCCCTTGTTTCCGGAATTTTTGGAACCTTCCGCAACAACCTTTACAACCGGCTCATCCTTGGGAGCTTCTTCCGTGATCGCCTCTGACTGTGGTGCCTTTACTTTTGCTGTCTGTGAATCTGCTTTTACAAATTCAGCTGTTTCAGGAATTTCCTCAGTGATATCTGAGATCCCCTCTTCAAGAACATCCTTGAAATTCTTGGCCGTATCTGCAATTGCAGCTTCAAATTCTTCGTCTGATAGATCGAACTCATTCATAAGCTCGCTCTTCATACTTTCCGCACCCTCCATGAGGTCCTGCAGTGAAGTATATATATCAGAATCTGTGATAAGGTCTGCCGTCTGCTCTTCACCCAAAACTGCTGTAACAACCTGCTGTATATTCTGTGGGTTCAAAAGATCTGCCGCCATAAGTCCCAGTACCTGCATTGCCTGAATAACTTCTTCCTCAGTTACATCAAGTTCTTCCGAGATCTGGGTGATTAGTTCTTTGCCATCTTCGTTAATGGCTTCCTGCAGCTCTCCTGCGGATTCCTTTCCAACCGTTTCGGTCTTTGCAGCATTATTATCTGTAACAACTGTCTGATCTTTGATCTCAACTTTGGTTGTATCAGCTATGATCTGATCTGTTTTGGTGTTATCAGCTGCATTGTTTCCGTTATCGCTTACCACTGCTTTGACCTGTCCCAAAGTCTTTTGGGCTTCGTTTGTTCTTTGCATGGTCACATTTTCTGTGATCTGGCTTAAGATACTGTCAAAACCTGCGGCTGCTTTTTCGCCAGCCTTCTGGTTAAGCGCCGAAACGTTTGTGGCTGCAGTGCTCTGGCCTGTGATAGACATCAGCATGCCCACCTGATTTGTAGCACTGCTCATTCACCTTCTCCTTTCTATTCAGTTTTATATGTGCGGGCATAAACATACTTATACCCATACTATTTCACAGAATATATCGACATTATTGCCATATACTTTATAGCAATAATGTCGATTTTTTAAAAAATATTATCAGCGTGTAACCTGTGTTGATTCCTGCTCCAGAGCGGAAGGTTCAAGAAGCTGTGTAACCTTTGCCGCATTGGGTTTTTCCATTACAGCCAGAATATCTCCTCTGTTTTCAACAGACATCTGGGCAAGTATACGTGAAACCAGGGTTATCTGGTTTTCATTGATCATTTCATCAAAGATAGCTGCAGCCTGCTTGGCCTTCATGCCGGAATATGTGGTGGCAAAAGCCTTGATGGCAGCATCTTCTCCCTGGGATTTAAGTACCTTTTCATAGATCTGCGAAGCGGATTCCGGATCCAGCATCTCGTAGTACTCTATATAAGCTTCAACATCCGGGGCTTTATCTCCGTAAACTATATCCTCGTAGAACTGAGCTCTTTGATCATAAAACTCTTTTTGCTGTTTTTCAAACGGCTCAAGCCTGTCTACTTCAGTTTTCAGCTTTTCTATTTCCGCAGCATACTGGCTGTTTTGCTCCATCTCAGCCTGAAGCGCCTGCTCAAGTCTCTTAATATAAGCATTTGCATCATCGTTTGTTGTCAAAACGGTTGAAGCTCCATCTGATGAAAAATCAGCAAGTTCAACCTGTCCTGAACTGTCACCCTTTTGAACGGAGCCATCAGGAAGGATAAAGCTGATGTAAGGAATATCCCTAAGGAGGGGTGCCAGAATATCCGAGCCAAAGCCTCCGACATCAAGCTTTACCAAAAGCGCCATGATAGCAAGCCATATTACGATAATAAGGAAAGTTATCACAATTGTAAAAAAGCCACCGGCATTATCTCCGTTGATCTCCTCAGACCTGTCGGCAAATTCACGTTCCTTATCCCGTTGCTCTTTTCTCTGGGCCTTTAAGTTTTTCCGATATTCTTTTTTATCCGCTTTGAGCCTGGCTCTTGCCGCCTTGGGATCATCCGGCGAATTCAGTAAACCGTTATCAGCCATTTAATCATCTTCCTTTTGTCTTTGTCCGTAAGTAAAGCTGGTACGCTGATCGTTCTCTTTTGCTTCTTCCTGTTTCTGTTCCTCTAAAAATTCAGCAAAAGCACGATCTCTTAGTATCTCCTGCATCTTACGTTCCTGAATGTTTCGGGTCAGCCTGACCCTTATCTTTTCAACCTTTTGTTCATACTGCGCAACCACAGCAGCCTGATGTTTTATCATAACATCCATCTGCGCCGTGGCATACTGGTTATCAAGTATATCCTGAAGCTTTAAACTTGCATCATTTCTGAGTTCTTCGGCTTCTATGAGATAGTTCTCTTTTCTCCTTATATATCCTTCCAGAATATCGATCTGCTCATTAAGCTCAGCCTGAGCCACACCAAATTCCATTTTGGTCTGATTCTCAGTCTGCTGTTTGATATTAAGTACGCTTTGCATCCTGTAAACGAATCTAGCCATCGTTTATTATTTTCCTTAATCTTCAAACATTGAGATAAGCTGGTTTCTGATCTCTTCAAAGGTAAACTTTTCATCTGTCTCCTGCATAAGAAAAGCATTTACCCTCTCAATCTTTGATACTGCATAATCGATGTTCTTATTGGCGCCTGTTCTGTAAGCGCCGATGTTTATAAGATCTTCTGCATCATTGTATGTTGCAAGCACGTTCTTTAATTTGCCTGCAGCTCTTTTATGCTCAGGATCTGCTATGGCAGACATACATCTGGAAATACTTGCAAGAACATCGATCGCAGGATAATGATTCTTTTGCGCAAGTTTTCTGTTAAGTACAATATGTCCGTCCAAAATACCTCTGGCGGTATCTGTGATAGGCTCGTTCATGTCATCACCGTCAACAAGAACGGTATAAAGACCTGTGATAGAGCCTCTTCTGGATCTGCCTGCTCTCTCTAAGAGCTTGGGCATCTCGGCATATACGCTTGGCGGATAGCCTCTTGATACCGGAGGCTCTCCGCTGGCAAGTCCGATCTCTCTTTGAGCCATGGAAAATCTGGTAAGAGAATCCATCATCAAAAGAACATCCTTGCCTTTATCTCTGAAATATTCAGCGATGGAAGTTGCCGTTTTGGCAGCCTTAAGTCTTTCAAGGGCAGGTTTATCGGAAGTTGCGCAGACAACTATGGAGCGCCTCATACCTTCTTCTCCAAGGTCTCTTTCGATGAATTCGCGAACCTCCCTGCCACGCTCTCCGATAAGAGCAATGACATTAATGTCAGCCTGGGTGTTCCTTGCAAACATGCCAAGAAGTGTGGATTTTCCAACACCTGAGCCTGCAAAGATACCGATACGCTGCCCTTTACCAACAGTCAAAAGACCGTCAACAGCCTTAACTCCAAGGGACATAACCTCTGAGATGGGATCTCTTGTCATTGGATCCGGAGGCTGGTTCTCAACAGAATAAGCAACTCCGCCTTCAAGCATAACACCCTTGCCGTAGTTGGTTCCGTCTATCCTTCCAAGGCCGTCAAGTGTCTGACCCAAAAGGCCTTCTCCAACATTTACTCTAAGGGGTGAATCGGTATTTTCAACAATGCTGCCGTTACCTATGCCACTGGTATTTTCATAGGGCATCAGCTGAACGTGATTGTCTTTAAATCCCACAACCTCTGCCATGGCAGGCTTTGCAGGAGGATCTCCCGCTTCCTCGTTGTCCTTTTTCTTGGGATAGATAAGGCATATATCCCCAAGCTTTGCATCAGGTCCTGCCGATTCAATGGTCAGTCCGATGACATTGACAACCTTCCCCCTCATGCGGTAAAAAGGCGCATTCTTCATCTTTTTGTATTTAGATATATCAAAAGATGATGTAAGCAATAATCTTTACCTCGAATTATCTTCTGTCTCTGTCAAAAGACAAAAGCTTTAATTTCCTGGATATCTCCGAAAGTTCGACACCAAGACTGCAATCAAAAACACCGCTGTCGGATTCGATCATGCACTCGTTTTCCTTTAGCAGCGGATCTTCTATGATTTCCATGGTGGCATTTGGAGATGTAAGGCAGGCATCAAGCATGTCCTTTTCATCCATGACATCATCGTAATCATCGGATGAAACATGAACAATAAGATTCTTTCCGGGCTCGATCCTTGAAAGTGTGGATTTTAAAAGATGAAGGATGATCCCCTTATCTTCTCTGAGCTCAATATTAAAAACATGCTCATAGATCTGCGTGAGCACATCCACCATCTCAGGCTCGATCTCGTCAACTATCTGCTGATACTCTTTTTCAAGATCTCCCCTCTGGGATTCTATCTCTGCCTTGAGCTGTTCAGCTGCAGCAAGGCCTTCCTGGTAACCTGCATCATAGCCTTCCTGTCTGCCTTTGGCAGCTGCATCATCCATTATCCCCTGAGCTCTGCTCTGAGCATCCTGAATGATCATATCCGCCTGTTCCTGAGCCTGCTGAAGCTTTAAGTCAATCTCGGCCTGCATGGCTTCCATATCAAACTGCGGATCCTGTACAGGCTCCAGCATTCCCTGATCTTCTGTGAGCTGACTGAGCTGCTCCATATCTATTCCTGGAATAAAATCAGAATCATCAACGCCCTCGGAAAAGCCTTCCTCCTGCATCATAGCCCTCTGGCGCTTTAACTCCGCTTCCTGAAAGGCTTCTATCTTTCTATTTGCAAGTTCGTTATTATCAATTATCCTTGTGCCGGTGTTTTCAACATTTATGTAGCCGGCTTTAAACAGATTAGACAACCAGCTCATCACCTCCGCCTCTGGAGATTACGATCTCACCGGAATCCTCAAGCTTTCTGATGACGTTAACGATCTTCTGCTGAGCTTCCTCAACATCCTTCATACGAACAGGACCCATGAAATCCATATCTTCCTTGATCATAGCGGCAAGACGCTTGGACAGGTTATTAAAGATAGCTGTCTGTACCTGCTCTGTAGCGCCCTTACATGCAAGAGCCAGATCGCTGTTTTCAACTTCACGCAGCACTCTCTGAATGGATCTGTCGTCCAAAAGAAGAATGTCCTCGAATACGAACATCTTTTTCCTGATCTCGTCCGCAAGTTCGGGCTCTTCGATTTCCAGAGTCTCCATGATATGTTTCTCTGTAGCTCTGTCTACGGTATTGAGGATCTCTACAACAGCGTCCACACCACCGATAATTGTGTAATCCTGATTTACAAGAGATGACAGCTTGGATTCCAGCACTTTTTCTACCTCTTTTATTGTATCCGGACTTGTTCTGTCCATGGATGCAATACGCTTAGCAACGTCTGCCTGTCTGTCAGGAGCAAGTGCAGAAAGGATAAGTGCACTCTGAGACGGTGACATATACGACAAAATAAGAGCGATTGTCTGAGGATGCTCGTCCTGTATGAAAGTAAGTATCTGAGAAGGCTCGGTCTTTCTGATAAACTCGAAGGGCTTAACCTGAAGGGAAGCGGTAAGTTTACTGATAACGTCAAGAGCCTTATCTTCTCCGAGAGCTTTTTCAAGAAGCTCTTTAGCATATGTGATACCACCCTCTGCAATATACTGTTGCGCAAGGCATACTCCGTAGAACTCTTCAAGTACCGCCTCTTTGATCTGAGAGGTTACGCTTCTTGTGTTGGCAATTTCAAGCGTAAGTTCCTCGATCTCCTCCTCTTTAAGATGTTTAAAGATGGCAGAAGACTTTTCAGGTCCAAGAGCGATCAGAAGAATCGCAGCTTTTTGTGTTCCTGTAAAATCCGCTATCAGCGCACTGTTCGCGGAAGTTGTTGCAGCATCCATAATTCTTTCACTCCGTCAACAAAACTAAATAATCAGCCAAAGTCCTCATTGAGCCAGTTCCTGAGGAGAATCGCAGCAGCTTCCGGATTCTCGTCAACGAATTTCTCAATAAGTCTCTTGGTTTCGGATCCCGTATCCACCTCAATATCATTGAGCATTTCCTGAGGCTGTGACTCAAGAAGAGATTCAACAGAGAGCTGCTCGGGTTCTGCTTCCTCTTCTGTCTTCTTGTTTGTCCACATGCTCCTGATAATGATAAATGCCAGAAGTCCAAGGATAACAAGGATAAGAAGTATCTGAAGCACATCCGTAAATGTGATATTGGCGCCTGTCTTATCAAAGAATACATACTCTGTATAAGCCGCCATGGCTACGTTTTCCTCCATAATACCCGTAGCCTTTGAAACCACATTTATCATTTCGGTGGGAACTTCCATAGACAAAGGATCTGTATTTGCAGCCTTAAAGTCGTTCCAGCTCATTCCGTCATGATCCCCACTCTTATAATCAGATTCTTTCATGACAAGATAATTTATGGCTGTTACCGAAATAGATGACTCTTTATACTTGACCACACCGGGGCCGCTGGTCTTGGTGGTGATCTTTTCGTTAGGAAGATAATCCCTTGATTCCTCGGTTATATTGGAAGTGGAATTGGCATTATCCTGAGTTACGTATGTAGTCTCATCATCTGCGTTGGAATCTGTTCCCGGAATACCTGAGATACCGTTTATGTTCTCAGCTGTATAGGTATCTTCATGTGAAAGAACACCCTGTGTCTGATCCTCTGCAGGTGTATAATTGTGCTCAACTACTTCTTCGTTTGAAAAATCCATCACAAGGTTGCTGGCAACTTCTATGTCGTCGTAGAGCTTGGTGCCAAGAAGTACCTTTTTAACCTCGCTCTTCACAAGCTGCTCGGCCTTGGCCTTGACTGTAAGCTGAGTGGATGCAAGGCCTGAAGCGCTTGCATCCTGACCTCCGGAAAAGAGCATGTTTCCTTCGGTATCAAGAATAACTATGTTATCCGTTGTCTCATTGCTTAGGGCAACAGAAACAGCCTTTGCGAGAAAGGCTGCATTATCTTCGTCAAACTTGGCTCCTTCTGCAAGCTCAAGCAGGATCCATGCTGATGACTCCTCCTTGTTGCCGATGAGAGTTCCGTCATTATCCGGAATATTCAGCTGAACATTGGCGCTTTTGATGGCGTCGAACTTTTGGATAAAGTCCTGCTCCAGCCTGCTTTCCAGATATAACACATATTTCTTTTGTTTGTCGGATTCCGTGGTTGAAAAACTGCCGTCTGTAACATTATCGATGCTGTAGGCATATGATTGGATATCATTTGCACCCAGCAAAAGACTGGCTGATGCCTGGTCTTTCTTTAAGACCCTGAACTCCAGCCCGTTATCTGACATTTTATAACCTATGGATTCTCCATCCAAAAGCCCCTTGATCTCTGATGCCTCTTTTGTGGAATTTGCTGTAGCAAGAAGCACATACTGAGGCTGATTAAGCACTGACACCAAAATAATAACCGTCAGCAGGATAACCGTTCCTGCTCCGATTATCAGGGTCTTTTGTCTGGCTGTAAACTGGTTCCACCAGTCGAGAATCTTTTGCCTGAGGGCGTTAAATCTTTCAGCCATATTCTCCCTCCCCTAAAACTAAAAACTTATGGCGCTTAGATCTGCATCTGAGTAAGTTCTCTGTAAGCAGACATAGCGCGGTCTCTGATGGCCACTGTATACTGAAGAGCAGTCTGGGCCTTCTGAAGAGCAATGGACAGATCGTGAGTATTGTCAGTCTGACCAAGAGCCCATTTGATCTCCTCATTCTCAGCATCAGAAAGATAGGCATTGGTAGTATTGATGTTCTCTACTGCCCTGTCAAAAAACACCTTAAAGGACTGGTCATTCCCTCCCGAAGAATCACCAAGTACGTTATATACGGTGCTGTTTGTCTTCTCAGCTTTCTTTATGACATCTGAAGAAACATTGCGAAGCTGTGAAATATCAAGTGATGCCATTATCTATTCCTCCCTTAACCGTTACCAAGTTCAAGACCTCTTGTTGCCAGATTTTTGCTGGCGTTGAATGCAGTAGCATTGGCCTCGTAGGACCTGCTGGCATCAATGAGGTTGGTCATCTCGGTAACCGTATTGACATTAGGATATGTAACATAGCCGTTTTCATCAGCGTCCGGATGTGAAGGATCGTAAACAACATTCATCTGAGTCCAGGTGTCATCCTGCACGCTCACAACCTTAACGCCTCGTCCAGAGTAATGGTCAAGCTTTTCATTAAGTATCCTTGAAAAAGGAGTCTGTGAACCCTTCTCCTGGAATCTCACAACCTTCCTCACATAAGGAGATCCGTCCTCTGTACGGGTTGTATTGGCATTGGCTATATTTTCGGAAATGATATCCATTCTGAATCTCTGGGCTGTCATTCCGGAAGAGTTAATATTAAAAGAATCGAAGATGCTCATAAGCTACCTCCCCTTGTTATTATGACTTGGTTACCATGGAAAGAGTCTGGAACTCATGTTTCACACCTGCCATAAGTCCCTGATACTTAACCTGGTTAGCCGCAAGCATAACGTTTTCAGTATCTATATCGACATTGTTGTAATCGGTTCTGTAGGAAAAGCCCGAATAGTCATTTACAACTCTGGCCTTTAAATGTTTGTCCTTCAGATCCGCCACCTTCTGATCCATGGTCTTATATCTGGAATGACCAAGGGCTCTTTCAAGCTCATCTTCAAAATTCAGATCCTGTCTTTTGTAATAAGGTGTGTCAGCATTGGCAATATTGTTTGCAATGATTTCATTTCTGGTCCAGGCTGCGTCAGAAGCCTTATCCAGCACGTTTATGTAATCAAAAGCATTGCTGTTGATCATCGCCCCTCCTTCTTAATGCACGGCATAAACATGGCATCATGAGTATATTATCCTAGCATTATATTAATAATATGATTTTTTTTATAAAAATACAAGTAGGTTATACTTTATATTGTGGCTATTTAAAATATTTTGTACTAGATATGGAAGTTACAATTCGTGAAACAAAAAAGGATTTATCTAAAATATCAGATAAATCCTTTCATCTTTTAAATATCCATCCCTGAAATATAACCTGTTTGTTTCTCACAACTTATATATCGGTATGTTACATTTCCTGCTTTAGCTTTTTGATCTCATTAAACACCACATCGTTGGTGACTTTGATGTAGGTTCCCTTCATTCCGGAAGATCTTGATTCTATTACGCCGGCGCTTTCAAACTTCCTGAGGGCATTTACTATAACGCTTCTGGTAATGCCAACCCTGTCAGCGATCTTACTTGCAACAAGTACGCCCTCCATGCCGTCCAGCTCATCAAAGATATGGATGATAGCCTGCATCTCCGAAAAAGAAAGTGTGCTGATGGCTGATTTTACAACCGCAAGCTTTCTGCTCTCTTCAGCATTCTCTTCGTTAACGGCTCTTAGCATTTCAAGTCCCACAACGGTGGTTCCGTACTCGCACAGGATAATATCATCTATATCATAAGGCTTGTCTGTCTTGTATATAAACAGTGTTCCAAGTCTTTCTCCCGCTATTTCAATGGGAGTGATGATAGCCTGAAATTTAGAAGAATCGATACCTTCAAAACCAAGGGTTTCAAGATTAACATTTTCCTTGGTGGAAAGAATGGTCAGTAATCTTTCGTTGAGCATGGGGTCGATAAATGATCCCACATTATCAACAAGAAGATCACTCAAAGACTCAACCCCGGCGTTTTCGCCAATTCCCAATACTTTTCCCTTCTTACTGATCACGAACATATTTGATGACAATATGTCACAAAGTACTCTGCAGATATCGTTGAATACTACCTTTCCGGAATTGCTGTTATGAAGAAGTTTTCCGATTTTTCGTGTCTTGTCCAGTAGTTGTACACTACTCATCACGTCTCTCCTTAATAATGTATTTCCCCATGCAAGTGGCTTACGACTTTACGAAAAACCGTCAATATAGTCACTACGCATTTTTATGATAGCATAAAAAAATAGGCGCTTCAAAGGGTAAAGCGCCTACAATTATTAAAAAAATACGTAAATTCTCTGAAAAATTAAGAAAGTGTTTATAAGATACTGAATTATGCCTCTTCTTTCTTCTCTGTAACGAAACCGCAATCGGGATTGCCGCAAAGAAGCTTATTGCTCTTGGCATACATGATGCTGCCGCACTTGGGACATGCAGTCTTTGCAGGTCTCTGCCAGGACATGAAGTCACAGGTGGGATTATCGATACATCCATAGAAGATACGTCCCTTTCTGGTTCTCTTAAGAACAATGTCCTTGCCACACTTAGGGCATGCAACACCGATCTTTTCAAAATAAGGCTTGGTGTTCTTGCACTCGGGGAAACCGGGACAAGCAAGGAACTTGCCGTGAGGTCCGTATTTGATGACCATATTGCGTCCGCAGTTGTCGCAAATCTCATCAGTCACTTCATCCTGAACCTGTACCTTTTCAAGCTCGGATTCAGCCACCTTAACAGCCTCGTTAAGATCGGGATAGAAATTCTCTATAACAGTCTTCCACTTAACGCTACCCTCGGCGATGCCGTCAAGAAGTGCCTCCATATTGGAAGTAAAGTTTACATCAACGATCTGAGGGAAAGCATCAACCATCATCTTGTTAACAGCCTGTCCAAGCTCTGTTATGTAAAGAGATTTGTTCTCCTTTGTGATGTAATGCCTTGCCATAATTGTCGAAATGGTAGGTGCATAGGTACTGGGTCTTCCTATGCCGAGAGCCTCAAGATCATGAACAAGTGAAGCCTCTGTATAGTGAGGAGCAGGCTGTGTAAAGTGCTGCATGCTCTCAAAAGACTCAAACTTAAGCTTTGTATTGGTATCGAGGTTCTTCATGAGAACATTCTTCTCGATCTGATCCTCGTCATCTGTATAAACATTAAGGAATCCGTCGAATACAGTCTTGGATGCTGCTACAGTAAATCTGTGCTCGCCTGCATCGATCTTGACAGATGTTGTCTCATACTTGGCAGCAGCCATGCGGCTTGCCATGAATCTTCTCCAGATAAGCTGGTAAAGTCTGAACTGATCTCTTGAAAGGTAATCTTTTACCATTACAGGAGAATGATCAATATATGTAGGTCTTATGGCTTCGTGAGCATCCTGGATCTTGGCATCGCTCTTTTTGGAAAGAGCTCCGTCAGCAAGATACTTTTCGCCGAAATTCTTTAAGATATATTCATTGGCTGCTGTAACAGCTTCTGCAGATACTCTGGTGGAATCGGTACGAAGGTAGGTGATAAGACCGACTGTACCCTCTTTTCCAAGCTCGATTCCTTCGTAAAGCTGCTGAGCAACTCTCATGGTCTTTTGAGTTGAGAAATTAAGAGCCTTGGAAGCTTCCTGCTGAAGTGTTGATGTTGTAAAAGGAAGAGGTGCCTTCTTGGTCCTTTCGCCCTTCTTTACATCAGCAACCTTGTACTTTGCACCCTTTAGGGAATTGCAGATCTCATCAAGTTCCTTCTTGGATCCGATCTCCTTTTTTTCATTGCCCTTTCCGTAGTAATGAGCTACAAGAGGCTTCTTTTCTCCCTCTGCAGAAAGATTAACGTCCAGAGTCCAGTACTCTGTAGGAATAAAACTGTCTATCTCATCCTCTCTGTCTGCAATGATCCTGAGGGCTACGGACTGAACTCGTCCGGCGCTTAAGCCTCTCTTGATCTTGGACCAGAGAATAGGTGATATTTCATAACCAACCATTCTGTCAAGAACACGTCTTGCCTGCTGAGCATCCACCAGATTCATATCAATGTCCCTTGGATGTTTCATAGCCTCTTTAACGGCATTTTTAGTGATCTCGTTAAAGGTAACTCTCTGAATCTTGGCATCGGCTTCATTAAGCTTGAGAGCCGAGCAAAGATGCCAGCTGATAGCTTCTCCCTCACGGTCCGGGTCAGTTGCGAGGTAAACTCTGTCGGCTTTTTTAACCTGCTTTCTGAGCTCAGCCAGAACATCTCCCTTTCCTCTGATGGTTATATACTTAGGCTCATAGTCATGTTCAATATCAATACCCATGGTGCTGCGGGGAAGATCGCGAACATGTCCGTTGCTGGCAGCCACCTCATAGCCTGAGCCAAGGAACTTTTTGATAGCCTTGACCTTGGTGGGCGACTCCACGATAAGCAGTGCGTTTTTCTTAGCTGTGGTCTGTTTTTTTGTTGCCATTACTGAATTTCTTACCCTTCATAGAAAATTTGTTTTTTTGTCACTTCATATTAATATACATTTTTAAAGATTAAGTCAAGTGCCCGTTAGAACACTTGACTTAATCAAAGTACCTTTTTCACTTTGTGAAAAGCTTATTTCTTCAGCCATGCAGTCTCTTTTGGAATCTTTTTAACAAAAGGTCTTGCAAGAGCCTGCTTTGCTCCGTTAGGAAGAATGTACTTAAGCTTCTCCTCTGCTTTTCTCATGGTTGAACAGTCAGGATTATCTCTTGTGAGCTTGATGGCATCAAATTCACATCTTGTGGTACAAAGTCCGCAGCCGATACACTTGTTGGGATCAACGATGGACGCACCACAGCCCAGGCATCTGGAGGTTTCCTTTTTAACCTGCTCTTCAGTAAATACCTGCTTGGTATCGCGGAAGGTAAGCTTTCCGTCCTGAGTCTTTGCAACAGAAGGAACCTGGCGTCCCACATGATCGTAGTCCCTTACAAGGATATCGTCTTTATCAAGCTCGATAAAGAAGTTGGGATCACGGCCGATGGTAAGTGAAGAATTAGGCTGAACAAATCTGTGAATTGACTCAGCGCCTTCTCTTCCGCAGGCAATGGCATCAATTGCAAATCTGGGACCGTAGAACATGTCTCCGCCTACAAAAATGTCTTTTACTGTTGTCTGGAATGTGATCTTATCGGCAACAGGAGCAGGTCCTCTGAATTCCACGTTTTCATCCTTAAGAAGGTCTCCCCAGACTGTAGCCTGTCCAACAGAGAGAATAACGTTGGAGCAAGGGATCTCCATTGTCTCGTTCTCATCATACTTGGGATCGAATCTGCCCTTGGCATTCTTTACCTGAGTACACTTCTTAAATACGATGCCCTTAACTTTTCCGTTCTCGGTAAGGATCTCCTTGGGTCCCCAGCCGCCTCTGAGCTCAATGCCTTCAGACTCAGCAATCTCGATTTCCTCGGGAAGCGCAGGCATGATATCTCTTGTTTCAAGAGAAACCTGTGTGATCTTGGGTGATCCGCATCTTACAGCTGTACGGCTTACGTCGATAGCAACATTACCACCACCGATAACTACTGTATCGCCGTTTAATCTGTAATTCTCATCATCTATAACTGCATGGAGGATATCAACACCCTTGATAACGCCCTCGGCATCTTCTCCGGGAACATTTACGCCGCGTCCGCCCTGGCAGCCGATGGCGATATAAAATGCTTTATAGCCCTGATCTCTGAGTTCTTTGAGAGTTACGTCCTTACCAACTTCAACTCCGAGTCTTAAATCAACTCCAAGCTCCTTAAGAACCTCAACCTCAGCTTCAACAACATTCTTTTCAAGAACGAAAGAAGGAATACCGTAGGTTACCATTCCACCGGGCTTTTTGTTCTTTTCAAATAAAGTGGGCTTGTATCCCTTAAGTGCAAGATAATATGCACAGGAAATGCCCGCAGGGCCTGCACCGATAATTGCGATCTTTTCGTCAAATCCGCCATCAAGCTTGGGAATAACCTTTTTTGGGATATATCTTGTAGCAGACTTAAGATCACGCATTGCTACGAATTTCTTTACTTCATCGATGGCAAGAGCCTCATCTATTGTGCCTCTTGTACATGCATCCTCGCAGCGGCGGTTACATACATGTCCACAGACTGCAGGAAGTGGATTGTATTTTTTGATAAGAGCAAGAGCTTCTTCATATCTGCCCTGTGCTGCCATCTTAAGATATCCCTGTACGGGAATATGTGCAGGACATGCAGTCTTACAGGGAGCTGTACCGGTCTTGTGAGTATTGATCCTGTTGATATCACGGTAATCCTCGGTCCACATATCCTCAGACCACTTCTTCTCAGTAGGAAGAGGCATCTTGGGATAAATAACTTCACTACCGTCCTTTTTGCATAGCTTCTGTCCAAGTGTAGCAGCACCTGCAGGACATACCTCAACGCAGCGTCCGCAAGCCACGCAGTTTTCCTTGTCAACGTGAGCAACATAAGCTGAACGTGACATATTGGGTGTATTAAAGAGCTGAGAAGTACGAAGGGCGTAGCAGACATTTACATTACAGTTACAGATTGCAAAGATCTTGTCCTGTCCGTCAATATTTGTGATCTGATGAACAAAACCGTTGTCCTCAGCCTTTTTAAAGATCTCAAGGGCTTCTTCTTTTGTGATGTAATGACCGTCTTTCTGAGTCTCAACAACATACTCAGCCATGTCACCCACAGCAATGCACCATCCTTCGGGATCATCGGCGCAGCCCTGCTCATAAGTCTTTCTTGATCTTCTGCAGGAACAGGGTGAAGCTGCATATTTGCCGTCATACTTATCAAGCCAGTATGAAATATGCTCAAGATCGATGGAAGATCCCTGCATATCAATAGCCTTCTCAACAGGGATAACGTGCATTCCGACGCCGGCTCCTCCCATGGGGACCATGTGAGTAAGTCCTTCAAGGGGGATACGGCTCATTCTCTCAAAGAAAGGTCCAACCTCAGGGTGTTTCTCGATCACCTTGTGATTCATGTTACCAAACTCTGCAGATCCGGGAACATACATAGGAAGAACATACTGTTTTACATGTCTGTCGTTTTCGTAGTTCCACTCAATAACTCCGTTATAGGACATCTCATCAAGCTCTTTTTGAAGATCTTCCTTGGAGTATTCGGGGCAAAGAGCTGCGATCTCCTCAAAAGTCTTGGGCTTGCGCTTTTCCATTCTGATCGCGATCTCGCACTGTTTATCTGTAATAAGATTGTAAAGTCCCCAGTATTCGGGACTTTCTTTTGTAATCTTCTCTTTTCCGAGTTTAACCTTAGCTCTGTCCGTTACCACTGTTGCAAATTTTGCAAGGGGCTCACGGAAAGGCGCATCCATATCCACCCAGTCAGGAATTATACCGGCTCTTGGATCCACCTTGTTACGATTGGGATCAAGGGAATATGGTGTCATCAGATCCTTCATATCCATAGTATTCATATCCATAAAAAATTCTCCTCATTTATCAACAAGAATCAGGTTGCCGCTATTTCTTTTATCATGAACTCGTTCCCCCTTAAGAGATACGTATGTTCAGATCCGCAATTGGGGCATATCTTGCCATGTGCCACTGTTTCATATTCGCTTTTACAGTCTTCGCAAAAAGTAACCGCAGGAAGAGTCTCGATTATAAGTTCCGAACCCTTCATAAGCTCAGTTCTGTCAGCTGCCCATTTCCATGCATCCGTAAGAAGCGAAGGCACAACGCCTGATACCTCTCCCAGCTGCAGAGTAACAGAATGGATCTTTTCAAGCTCATTTTCTTTTCCTACTTCCGTAAGATCGTCTATAATGCGAAAAACAACACCTAATTCATGCATAATTTTTACCTTCTGTAGTCATAAAAACCGGGCGAAAACATAAGGAAATAGATAAACTCCCCTTGTTTATCGCCCGGCATCTCCAGTCTCCTGCCTGATTATTTAATGCTCTTATCGATATTTTCTGAAAGCCAGTCTGCCCATTCCTGCATTCCCTCGCCGGTCTTTGCACAAATGGGAATGATCTTTGCCTTGGGATTTCTAAAGAGAATGTTCTCTTTACACTTTTCAAGGTCAAAATCAAAATACGGCATAACATCTATCTTGTTGATAAGAACCACATCACAGATGGAAAACATCAAAGGGTACTTAAGTGGCTTGTCATGTCCCTCGGGAACTGACAATATCATGGCATTTTTTGTACTGCCCGTATCAAACTCCGCGGGGCATACAAGATTGCCTACATTTTCAAGGATTGCAAAATCCACATCCTCGCAGCCAAGCTCTCTTATGCCCTGTCTTGTCATATCGGCATCCAGATGACACATCCCGCCGGTGTGAAGCTGTATGGACTTTACTCCAAGAGCGGCAATGGTCTTGGCATCAACATCTGAATCGATATCAGCCTCCATAACGCCGATCCTGTATTTGTCCTTTAACATTTCAATGGTTCTGGAAAGAGTTGTTGTCTTTCCTGATCCCGGAGAAGACATGAGGTTCAAAAGAAAAGTCTTACTGTCTTTGAGCTCCTGTCTTAATTTTTCAGCATCTTTATCATTGCTCTCGAAAATACTTCTCTTAACTTCTATAACTCTTACATTATCCATTATTCTGCACGCTCCATTGCAAGCTGGAAGTCCTTGGTATCTCCGAATACTTCGTTAGCATAAGGATTCTTGCCAAGTTTTACAGATCTCTTTATTATTTCTGCCATGCAGATCACGTTGATGGCAATAGCAAGGATTGCCACAAAGCCCTGCATTCTGGGATCAGCAGTGATACCCATTGAGGAAATGATATCTCCTGCCTGTGCGGACTTACCTGCTCCTGAATTGTAAAGAGCAATAGCCTTCTCATAAAGATCTATGGTTGTGATACCGTTAGCTGTAGCTCCGCCGTAAACAGAAGGAAGAGCTGCTGCGAATCTGCTTGAAAGCTGGAATCCGGGTACAACCTGAGCCCACATGCACCAGATTGCAAGTGTATTGGCACGGTTCTGGATCCATGCGCCCTTGTTCCAGAATGCGTTAGCAAATGTAGGAGCAAGAAGAAGTGCTACACCGCAGTACCATGAATGTGTAGGAAGGTTAAGGTATGTGTACTCAAAGTTCCATACATCATATGCAATGATGAACCAGATAGTCATATCGGGCCAGAGCATATCTGAATGGTTCTTGTCCTTTGAAGAATAAAGATGTACGCAGCCTGTCATACAGAAGATATTGATAAGACCTGCAATAGCGTTAACTACGTTCCACCATCCGCCGTAGATGAACACACCCTCATTGGATGCCCACCATGCGCCTGAAAGTTTGCCGGTGATAGAAAATGCTGCAAGAGCAGACTCCATATCGTAAACGTTCGCGATCATGATGTTTGCTGCAACGATGAACCAGGGGAACCATTTGAACCATTTCTCTTTACCGATGCCCCATTTGTACTTGATCATCATGAAGCCTACGCAGCCGATATCAGCAGCATAAAGCTTGAAGTAATGGAACCATCCGTCCATGAAAGCAACGGTGGGATTTTCCTTGCCGCCAAACATGCCCATGTGAGCAAGGATAAAGTAAACAGTTAAGATAGTGGGAATAGCAACAAATACTATCATTCCACCGATCTTGGTTCTGCGGCCGATCTCGTTCATAAGAATAAGTCCAACGAAAACGAGAACCCAGCCGATAAGCTGCATTGATGCGTGATCGCCATACAGTTGGAATAACATAAAAAATCCTCCTTTGATACCGTAAATATAGTTGACAGTATCATTTTTATTATATCCATGATAGCATATTGCACAAAAATATACAATTCAACAATTTGCTGATTATGCAAATCGTGGCACTAGTTTTATTTGTTAGAGTTTCCAAATAGAATTGTATTCAATTTAATCCAAAAAGAATACGTTTTCTTTCTATCATTTCATCAATATCCTTCATATATAGAGCAACATCTTTTACGTTGTCGCACCTCTCTATCCTGCCGCCTCCAAACACTCTCTTCGTAACAGTACCTGTGCCAAGAGCAACAATGGACTGAACCTCTTCATTTATGAGGATATTATAAATACCGGCTTTTCCTTTTTTAGCATAACCCGTATTTTCAAAGTTTCCGCTGATGTTCTTTTGCCTGTAAAGATAATAGGGCTCAAGCTCAAGCTGCTTTGCACCTGCGGAAGCTATGTTCATCATCTCTTCTGTATTTTGCAAAACATCTATCTTCTTTTCCCTTAAAACTTCTGCAAGCCTGGAACCCCTCTTTATAGCAAGGGAATGAACAGTCAGATCATCGGGCCTTAGCTTAACGATCTCATCCATGGTCTTTTGTACATGCACCCCTGTTTCTCCGGGAAGTCCAAGGATTATGTCCATATTGATATTGTCAAAACCTTCCTGCCTTGCAAGCTTATAGGAATCTACAAACTCAGAAACCGTATGCATCCTGCCGATGATCTTTAAGGTCTCATCATTCATTGTCTGAGGATTTACCGATATTCTGGTAACTCCCATCTTTTTCATAACAGAAAGCTTTTCACTGTCAATGGAATCAGGTCTTCCGGATTCCACCGTAAGCTCTTTTACTCTTGAGGTATCAAGCCTGGTATGAACATAGTCAAGGAGTCTTTCCATCTGATGAGGTAGAAGCGTTGTGGGAGTTCCCCCTCCTATATAGATGGTATCTATGGGCCTTCCGGCAAAATCAGAAGCCACATAATCTATCTCTTTTTCAAGACAGGAAATGTAATCATCCACAAGGTTTGAATAAGCGCCTATAGGATAAGCAGTAAAGGAACAGTAAAGACACCTTGTGGGGCAAAAAGGAATTCCTATATAAAGACTGTAGCCGTTCTCATAGTCGATATCCTTTAAAATGTCCTTTTCTCTTCTTGCGATCCTGATGGCAAGATCCGTCTTTTCATCGCTTACAAGATAAGTATCCTTCATGTAGGAAGCGATGCTTTCATCATCCATTCCCTCATCGATAAGGTTCATCGCTATTCTTGTGGGTCTTATACCTGTCAGATCTCCCCAGGGAAGCACTTTTCCGGTTTTTGCGGAAAGCTCTTTATAGATGCCCTTTTTAAGATCATTTTTATCTTTGTCTACATCAATAAAGGATATTTCATCTGTATCTGAAATATCCCCTTCTTTATCCGGTCTTGAACCTCTCCCCCCTACAATGACTCTTATCTCCTCCTCGGGATAAAAAGCCTTGTAGAGCGAGTGAATATCATATTGGTATCTGTCTTCTTTTATATAAATAATCTGCATAATCTTCTAAATAAAAATCTTTAAAAACCTCTCACAAAAGGATTGTACTGCTTTTCATGACCGATGGTTGTAAGCTCGCCGTGTCCGGGATAGCATACCGTCTCATCCGGAAGCACAAAAAGCTTTTCCTCTATAGATCTGATGAGTTCGCTTGTGGAGCTTGTGGGAAAATCAGTTCTTCCGACAGATTCCTCAAACAGCGTATCCCCGCATATCAGAATATCCTGCTCCCTGATGTAATAGCAGCAGCTTCCTGATGTATGTCCGGGAGTAGCAATAAGCTTCATGCTGATACCTGCAGCCTCTATCTCATCACCGTCGTTATAAAGAATGTCGGGAGTGATACCAAGGTGCATTCCATAATCATTGGAAAGATTAAGATAGGGGTCTTTGCAGATAGCCTGCTCTTTTTCATAGGCTCCCACCTTTGCACCGGAAAGCTCAGAAAGCTCAGCACAGCCGCCTATATGATCAAAATGACCGTGAGTTAAAAGAATAAGGTCGATAACAAAGTTTTTCTCTGTAAGGGCATCGAAAATCGCCTTACCCTTGTCCGCAGGATCAAAGAGCACCACATGTCTTTTGCCTTCAGAATCCTGAAGGTCCTCTTTAAACAGATAGTAGCAGTTGGTTCCTACAATCCCCAATGTAAACATTCCGACTTTGATGCCGCCTTCTGCCATTAGCCCGTAGTCCTTTCAATATCAATAACGCTGTCAATCTGTCTGATCTTGTCAACGATCTCACGAAGCTGATCTCTGGAGCTTACCTGGAAGGAAGTTTCCATGGTAGCAAGTCCCTGCTTACTGGTTCTGGTATTCATGGAGAGGATATCGATACCCTTTTCCGTAAGAGCCCTTGAAACATCTGCAAGAAGTCCGCTTCTGTTGTTGGCAAAGATCTTGATGGTAGCTGCATATTTTCCGCCGCCGGTAGAAGAATCACTCTGCCATCTGGCTTCAATAAGTCTGGTTCTGTCTTCTTCCTGCATTTTAACTACGTTAATGCAGTCTCTTCTGTGTATGGAAACACCTCTTCCCCTTGTGACAAATCCACAGATATCATCACCGGGAACAGGATTACAGCATTTTGAAAAACGAACAGCAACGTCATGAACGCCTTTTACGATAATGGCATTGTCACTACCGGAGATCTGAGGTGTGACATTGGACTCAGCCACAGCTGCAAGTACCTCTTCATCAGTGATATTGCGCTTGTGGTCCTTGTCACCAAGTTCCATTATCTTATTTATGATCTGACCTTCCTTGAGACCGCCGTGTCCAACAGCTGCAAGCACCGCATCCCAGTCGTGGAAGCCGTACTTTTTGGTTACGATAGCCTGATACTCGGGCTTTGCAACCGAAAAGTAGTCCATACCTTTGCTCTTGCAATACTCAATAAGAAGTTCCTTACCCTTGGTGATGTTCTCTTCCTTGAGTTCGTGGCGGAACCACTGATTGATCTTGTTTTTCGTGGATGTGGATTTACAGATCGAAAGCCAGTCTCTGCTGGGTCCCTTGGAATTCTGGCTGGTGATAACTTCAATTCTGTCACCGTTTTGAATCTTGTAATCGATGGGAACAAGCTTACCGTTTACCTTGGCACCGATCATCTTGTTGCCCACAGCACTGTGAATACTGTACGCAAAATCGATGGGCGTAGATCCAGCCTGAAGGTTCTTAACTTCACCTGTAGGAGTAAAGCAGTAAACATCCTCTGAAAAGAGATTAAGATCGCTCTTTAAGAGGTTCATAAACTCCTGGTTATCGGAAAGATCCTGTTGCCATTCAAGGATCTGTCTGAGCCAGATAAGCTTCTCCTCTTCTCCGTTCTCAGCCTTTTTGCCGTCGGAAGCCTCTTTGTATTTCCAGTGGGCTGCGATACCGTATTCAGCAGCTCTGTGCATATCGTAGGTTCTGATCTGTATTTCAAAGGGCTGACCGGTCTGACCGATAAGCGTAGTATGAAGAGACTGATACATATTGGGCTTGGGCATGGCTATATAGTCCTTGAATCTGCCCGGTATAGGCTTGTACAGCTCATGGATAACGCCAAGCACTGCGTAACAGTCTTTTACAGTATCAACTATGATACGAATGGCAAAAAGATCGTATATCTGGTCCAGAGTCTTGCTCTGGTTGTGCATCTTTTTATAGATACTGAAGAAATGCTTTACTCTTCCGTTTACTTCGCCCTTAATGCCTGCAGCTTCTATATGTTTGCGGACATTTTCACAGATCTCTTCCACATATCTGACGCGCTCACTCTTTCTGGCAGCAACTTTTTCCACCAGATCGTAGTAAACATCGGGCTTAAGATATTTTAATGAAAGATCATCCAGCTCAACCTTGATCCTGCTGATACCAAGCCTTCCGGCAATGGGTGAATAGATATCAAGAGTCTCCTGAGCTATCCTCTGCTGTTTCTCAGGGGGCATATGCCCGAGAGTACGCATGTTGTGCAGTCTGTCCGCAAGCTTTATAAGAATGACCCTTATATCCTTGGCCATTGCAAGGAACATCTTACGCAGGTTCTGAGCCTGCATATCAAGCTGTTCCTGAGTCTTGTTGGCAGGATCGGTGGTCAGCTGCAGCGCTGTCAGTTTGGTAACGCCGTCAACAAGGAGCGCAACGTCCGAGCCAAAGCACTCTTCTATTTCTTCTTTGGTGCAAATTGTATCTTCAACAACATCATGAAGAAGCCCTGCCGCTATGGTCTCTTTATCCATTTCCAGATCGGCAAGAATGATAGCCACGCAAAGGGGATGAATGATATAAGGTTCCCCGGATTTGCGAAGCTGGTCTTTATGAGCTTCAGCTGCCTGATTGTAGGCTTTTTCAATAAGTGAAATATCATCCGAAGGGTGATATTTACAGACTCTCTGAATAAGCCCCTCATATAAGATATCAGGGGACTGGAACTCTTTTATGGCTTCTATTTTTCCGTCATCGAATTTTGGCGCCATTAAGATTACTTCCCTTCGTAGCTAAGTGCAGCATCAAGTCTGTACTTGCCAAGTCTCTCTCTTCCTTTAAGTCCCTTAAGTTCCATAAGAACAAGGATACCTGCAACTTCACCGCCGAGCATCTCTACAAGCTTGATCATAGCCTCGATGGTTCCGCCTGTTGCCATAAGATCATCAACCAGAAGGACCTTTTGTCCGGGTTTGATGGAATCCTTATGAAGTTCAAGTGTAGCCTGACCGTACTCAAGGTCATAAGATACCTCTACTGTCTCGCAGGGGAGCTTACCCTTTTTACGTACGGGAACAAGTGCCTTTCCTCTGTTATATGCTATGGGAGCACTGAAGATAAATCCTCTTGACTCTGCTCCAAGTACCACGTCGAAATCCAGATCGCTTACAAGGTCCTGCATCTTGTCAATTGCAAGCTTGAAGCCTTCAGCATCCTGAAGTACGGATGTGATATCCCTGAACATGATTCCTTTTTCCGGAAAATCAGGTATGGTTCTGACATAGTCTTTTAATTCTTTCATAATCTTCCCTTCTGCACGTGACCATGCACGTACCTTAACAAAAACTTTGACACTCTATTATATCACACAAATAAAATAGGAGATAACATTATTTGTTATCTCCTAAGCTGGAAAAGGGACTTGAACCCTCGACCTACTGATTACGAATCAGTTGCGCTACCGACTGCGCTATTCCAGCAGGTGCAAACAGCACAACTATCATTATATCAGTATTTATGATTTTTACAAGATTATTTGCCCGTTCTCTTCCTTGTAGAGCTCTTCTTGTTCATGTTTTTCAAAGCCTCTTCAGATACTATTGAAAAGATCCTTTCTTCCTCGATCTTTTCATATTTTTCTTCGATGGCCTTTTCCTGTTCCATCAGCTCTTTTTCATATTTAAGCTTGAGTTCCTTAATAAGCTTTTCTTCTTCCTTACTCTGCTTTTCTCTAAGAGCAAGGAACTTTTCTTCTCTCTCCTTTTCCTTCTTTATCTCTTCTTCCTCTTTTATGGCACGGATCTTCTTTTCCTGCTCCGTGTAAGGTGTGTAGCTGAAAATCGCAAGAGAAGCCGCAGCCATATGTACAGGAATTGAGTAATTCCTTCCGTCCGCTTCTTTTCTTCTGGCTTCGATCCTGCCATCGTTCAAAAGACCTGTTCCGCCGTAGCTTACGTCATCAGAGTTGAAAATTTCCGTATATCTTCCATCCTCAGGAACGCCGATCTCATATTCTCTGTCGATACCTGCCATGTTGGCAACCACAACAAGCATTTCCTTATCGTTTTCAGTCTTTCTTGCAAATGCAAGCATACATTCATCAGCAGCAAGATCATTGATCCACTCAAAGCCGCCTTCGGTGTTATCTAAAATGTGCAGAGCTTTCCTGCTCTTATACAGTTTGTTCAGATTGCTGATCATGTTCTCGATAAATACAGACTGATCAACCGTAAGGGCGTCCGGTTCCATGTAAAGGTGCTTTCTGCCGGGATGAACCATCATAAAGCTCACGGCAAGTCTCATATTGGCCATCTTCTGTGAAGAATCACCGGGCATCAGATAATAAAGTCCCTCAAGACCTTTCTCCATGTCCTCATGAGTAAAGGCAAGAACAAATCTCTCTGTATAGCTGTAGATTATGCTGAATGTAAGCTCGTCGTGGTGACCTGCTCTGAAGAGAGGATCATTTTCCATATAGGACAAAAAGTCTCTTGTCCAGCCGTTATTCCACTTGTAGTCAAATCCAAGACCGCCGTCATCAACATCATCCGTAACCTGAGGCCAGCAAGCCGTTTCTTTTGTAATAAGGAGAACTCCCGGATTGTTTTTATGGATGACCGTTGTAAGCTGCTTTAAGAATTCAAGAGCTTCAAGGTTTTCATTGCCTCCGTAGATATTCGGAACCCACTCGCCCGGCTTTCTGTCATAGTCAAGGTAAAGGATCTTGGAAATATCAGAGGTTCTAAGGCCATCCACATGGAAGGTCTCAACCCAGTAAAGAGCATTGGAAATAAGGAAGTTTGTAACTTCCTTTCTGCCATAATCAAAGATCAGATCTCCGGACTTGGGATGAATGCCAACTCTGGGATCTCCATACTCAAACAAAGCCTTGCCGTCAAAATCGCTGAGTCCGCAGGAAGCCTTCGGAAAGAAGGTGGGAACCCAGTCAAGGATAACCCTTATATTATGGGCATGACATGCATCCACGAATTTCATAAACTCGCGGGGATTCTGACAGGTATCATCAAGGGCAAAGAAATCCAGAATATGATAAAAATGTCCAGGAAGATGCTTCATCACAGGCATAAGCTCGATGGTATCAAAGCCATGATTTGTCACATATTCAATGACATCTGCCGTGATCTCATCCATTGTGGATTTTCCTTCATGCCTTCCTGCAAATGACTCAAGAGAGATCTCGCAGATAGACAAAGAATCCTGATCCTTTTTAAACTTTCTTCTGGAACTGAGCCACTTATCATCTGTCCAATTAATTGAACCGGGATTGTCGATAACTGAGATAATGCCGTTTTCACCCCTTGAACATGTAGCAAAGGGATCCGGCCTCTTAAGAACAAGACCAGACCTCGTTTTGATCTCAAACTGGTAGCCGTCGTTTTCGGAGGCTCCCGGAATAAAGATCTCAAAAACACCGATAGGGTCTAATCTGTGCATCTGGCACACTCTTCCGTCCCAGTCATTGAAATCGCCGATAACGCTGACTCTGGCGGCGGAAGGCGCCCAAACTGCAAACTGCGTGCCCTTAACACCGTTTCTGGTCATGGGATGAGCACCCAGCTTTTCATAGATATGATAATGAATGCCACTTCCAAGCTTGATAAAATCCTCCCTGTCCATAACAGGTCCGAAAGAATATGGATCTATCAGCTTGACTTCTTTATCACCTTCATATTTTACAACATAGTGGTACTTAAGCTTGTCCACAAAGGGAACGATAACTGCGAAAAATCCGGCTTCATCCGCAAGCTCCATGTCGTAGCTCTTTTTGCTGTTCTCGACATAAACGCTGACAGACTGCGCTTCGGGATAAAAAGCCTGTATCAGATAGCTGTTACCTACCTTGTGAGCTCCAAGTATTCTGTGGGGATTGTCACCGTCAGAATATATGATCTCTTCGATTTCAGGCCAGTTCATCATTTTGTACAGTTTATTATTCACAGCTTTGCCTCCCCTTAATTAAAAAAGAAAACGAATTCTCGCTTTATATTGTACCACAAATCGAATGTATGAATAAACCACTCAGAAGCTTTGGTTCAAACCATGTGGACTTGGGAGGCATAAGTTTTCCGGCATCCGCCACCTCAAAAAGTTCGTTTATGGATGTCGGATACATGGAAAAAGCAAGTTTCATATCCTCATGGCATCTTTTTTCAAGTTCGGAAAGACCTCTGATGCCGCCAACAAAGTCAATCCTTTTGTCGGTTCTGGGATCACCGATACCAAGGAACTCCGATAGTACCTCTCTTTGCAGTAAAGATACATCAAGTCCCTCTACAGGATCATTTGTTTTGATATCGTCATGTGCGGTCAGCCTGTACCAGTTTTCTTCAAGGAACAGGCCAAACTCGCCTTTCTTTGAAGGCTTAACCTGAGAATCTTCTTTTACCACATCAAATTTCTTTTTAAGAAACTCAAGAAATTCCGAAGCGCTGTGGCCGTTAAGATCTTTGACTACTCTGTTGTAGTCCATGATCATAAGATCTTCATCAGCAAAAAGAACCGACAAAAAATAATCTGCTTCAAGCTTTCCTCTGATGTTCTTTTGAGCCGCTTCTTCTCTCTTTCTAAGGCCCACCTTAACTGCAGAAGCGCATCTGTGATGACCGTCCGCAATATAGATCTCATTTATCCCAGTAAAGATGCGGCATATCATATTGTTCTCTTCTTCGTCGGAAAGGATCCAGATCCTGTTTTTTATGCCGTCATGGGAAGTAAAATCATAAAGAGGCTCATCGGTTTCCTTTACTTTTTCGATGATCTCACTGATGATCCTGTTCTTTTTGTAGCAAAGGAAAATAGGTCCTGTCTGTGCATCGCAGGTATAAACGTGTTTTATCCTGTCCTCTTCCTTATCAGCTCTGGTATTTTCATGCTTTTTGATCACATTGTTAAGGTAATCATCGATGGAAGCACAGGCAACAAGTCCGGTCTGAACTCTGCCGTTCATCTCCTGCTCATAAATGTAATAGCAGTTTTCCTCATCCTGAATGAAATCACCGTTAGACATGCGCTCTTTAAGCATCGAGGCAGCCTTTTCATAGACTTCCTGCGCGTACATGTCGTGATCTTCATCAAACTGGGTTTCAGGTCTGTCTATAGCAAGGAAAGAGTCGGGATTTTTAGAAACAACTTCCCTTGCCTCTTTCCTGTTATAAACATCATAAGGAAGAGATGCTATCTTCGAGACCTTTTCTTTTGCAGGTCTGTATGCTTTAAATGGTTTGATATCTGCCATTTTATCCTCCGGATCAAATGTCTTTTCTAACAACTCTTACTCTGATGACGCCGTCGATCTTTTTAAGCTTTTTAACAAGACTATCCTGTATGTTATCCTCAAGATCGATAAGTGTGTATGCATAGTCTCCCCTGGACTTGTTGGTCATATCGGAGATGTTGTAGCCCGAATCACCAAGAACAGTTGAGAATTTACTGATCATGCTGGCAACGTTCTTGTGGAAAATACCGATTCTGGGACTGTGGCAGATTCCCATATCGCAGTTGGGAAGGTTCACAGAGTTGTTGATATTGCCGTTTTCAAGATAATCCTTTAATTCAAGAACCGCCTTGACTGCACAGTTATCCTCAGACTCCTCGGTAGATGCTCCAAGGTGAGGGATAACGATACATCCGTCGTGACCTGCTATAACTGAATTCGGGAAGTCAGTTACATACTTTCTGATCTTGCCTGAATTGATGCCTGCAAGAACATCTACTTCGTTGCAAAGGATATCTCTTGCAAGATTTATAAGGATAACGCCTTTCTTCATCTTGGCAATGGCATCCTTGTCGATCATTCCCTTAGTGGAATCAACTGCGGGAACATGGATAGTGATGAAATCGCACTTTGAATAGATATCATCAACATTTGTAACGTGCTTTACATCAGATGAAAGTCTCCATGCAGCATCAATTGAAAGATAAGGATCGTAGCCGTAAACTTCCATTCCGAGCTGTCTTGCCGCATTTGCTACTCTTACGCCGATAGCGCCAAGTCCGATGATACCAAGTCTTTTTCCAAAAATCTCAGTTCCTGCAAACTTCTTTTTGGATTTCTCAGTGAGCTTTGCAATATCAGGGTCTCCAGCATTGGCCTTAACCCACTCAGTACCTCCGATGATGTCTCTTGACGCAATGAGCATAGCAGCCAGAACCATCTCTTTTACGCCGTTGGCATTGGCTCCTGGAGTGTTAAATACAACAATTCCTTTTTCAGCGCATCTGTCCAGAGGGATATTGTTTACACCGGCGCCGGCCCTTGCAATTGCAAGAAGATTATCATCAAATTCCATTTCCAGCATATTGGCGCTTCTTACAAGAATACCCTCTGCGTCATCAACATTATCAACTGCCTGATAGTTTTCATTGAAATTATTAATTCCGATCTTTGCTATGGGATTGAGACATTTATACTTGTACATCAGCCGTTCTCCTTTTCAAATCTGTACATGAATTCAACAAGTTTCTTTACTCCTTCGATAGGCATTGCATTATAGATGCTGGCTCTCATGCCGCCTACTGTTCTGTGTCCCTTAAGACTCACAAATCCTGCCTTTGTTGCTTCCGCGATAAACTTGGCATTAAGATCCTCGGAATCAGTAACAAAAGGAACATTCATAAGTGATCTGTCCTCCTTGCGAACAGTTCCCTTAAACATCTTGCTCTGATCAAGATAATCATAAAGAACAGCTGCCTTTTCGATATTTCTCTTTTGCATTTCCACAAGACCGCCCTGCTCCTTGAGCCACTTAAATACAAGGCCGCACATATAGATGCTCCAGCAGTTGGGAGTGTTATATAAAGAGCCGTTGTCAGCCTGAGTCTTCCACTTAAGCATTGTGGGAGTTCCGGGAAGAACGTCGTCAGTGATAAGGTCCTCTCTGATAATGCTGATAACAAGTCCTGCAGGACCTACGTTCTTTTGTACGCCGCCGTAGATAACGCCATACTTTGTCACATCAACAGGCTCTGAAAGGAAGCATGATGAAACATCGGAAACAAGGATATGTCCCTTGGTATTGGGAAGAGTCTTGAACTTGGTTCCGTAGATGGTGTTGTTTTCGCAAATATATACATAGTCTGCATCCTCGGGAATATCGAGGTTACTGCAATCGGGAATATAAGAAAAAGTCTTGTCAGCGCTTGAAGCCACTTCTACTGCATCGCCGTACATCTTAGCTTCCTGATATGCCTTCTTTGCCCACTGTCCGGTGATGATATAAGCAGCCTTTTTATTCTTCATAAGGTTCATGGGAACAGCTGCGAACTGCTGGCTTGCTCCGCCCTGAAGGAAAAGGACTTTGTAATTGTCGGGAATGTTCATAAGATCTCTGATATCCTGCTCAGCTGTCTGGATAACATTGTCAAAAGTTTTTGACCTGTGACTCATCTCATTGATGGACATACCGCAACCGTTGTAATCAAGCATCTCTGCCGCAGCCTGCTTTAAAACTTCCTCCGGAAGTACTGCGGGACCTGCTGAAAAATTATAGACTCTGGACATTTTTCTTATCCTCCTGAAGATATTTTTATTATTTAAAATCATTCTAAACT
>JAILOW010000165.1 GCA_024690635.1 Butyrivibrio sp. | reverse complement strand
AGAGAGATCTTTGGCCAGGGAGTGGATAAATATTTCACTCCCTTTTTAACTGCTTCCCACACCCATCATTTCAAAAACAGGGAAAAGAGGGATGTGCAAAAGCTTACGGACAAGACCATACCCCAGATCATGGCAGGCAATGCACAGAATTTTATCTGGGCGGCAAAAGAGCTGAAAAGCCTTGGTTATGATGAGGTAAACCTTAACCTTGGCTGTCCTGTTCCGACTGTGGTAAACAGGCACAAGGGATCGGGACTTTTACAGGATACGCAGTTTCTTGAAAATATGCTCTCGGAAATATTTACGGCAGCAGAGGATGAGGACTTTCCCAGGGTATCATTAAAGACAAGGCTTGGTTTTGAGGATCCGGAGGAATCAAAACGCCTCATGGAGATATATGCCGGCTTTCCTGCGACGGAGCTCATAATCCACGCCAGGATCAGAGAGGATCTCTACAAAGGAAGTACAAGGCTGGACTGTTTTAAAGAGGCAGTAAAAACCTACAGAAATTCAGGCGGACAAGCTGATATCTGCTACAATGGAGATATAACTTCTATCGATTCCTACAAAAAGATACTTGATGAGATCGGTAGAGACACCATTGACGCAGTTATGATAGGAAGAGGACTCTTATACGACCCCGGGCTTGTAAGGACTTTAAAGAGCGTAGAGGCGAATGAAGCAGTGCCTTCAGGCGAAAGGTCTTTTACAAAAGAGGAACTCAAAACCTATCTGGAAAAGCTCTACAGCGCCTACGAGGAGATCATCCCCGAGGACAGAAATGTGATATTTAAGATGCTGGAGCACTGGGCATATCTTCAAAAGCATTTCCCGGGCTGCGAAAAGGATATAAAGACCATCAGAAAGAGCCGAAGCAAGGGCGAATACAGAGCAGCTGTGAATGCTCTTTTGGCAAAAGGAAACTGGTAATGGGTACTTTGGAAAACAAGGAAAACTCAAGTGAAAAAGCTCTTAAATTCCTCTCCGATGTGCAGGGCATAACCATCGAAGATGGGGTTACATATTGCGGAAATCCGGAGCTTTTTATTAAGTTTTTGACCAACTTTAAAAAGTCCATAGATTTTAAAGCCGGTGAGATAGAAGAAGCCCTTAACACCGGAAATATAGAATTTTACACCATCAAGGTACATGCAGTTAAAAGCGTGGCAAGGATCTTTGGCGCCACCAAGCTTGCAGATACTGCTCTTTCTCTGGAGATGGCAGGAAAAGAGGGCAACAGGGAGTATATAAGTGCCAATACGCCGGAATTCCTTAAGCTTTACAGAAGCTACAATGAAAGGCTTTCCGTATTGGATGAGATTGGCGAGATGGCAGCAGAAAAAAAGCCGCTTATAGGAGACTTGGAGCTTAAGGATGCATACATGGCTCTAAAGGAACTGATCGCAGCTATGGACTACGACGGAGCAGAGGATGTGCTCTTAGAACTTGACGGATACGAGCTTCCAAAAGAAGCGCAGTCAGACATCGAAAAACTTGGAAACATGCTTAAGATGTTTGACTGGGACGGAATGGAGCAGTTGATAAAGGAAAAGTGATTTTATGCCGGAAAACCTACTTCAAACTTTTAATGAAGTTATGATCCAGGAAACAGAAGGGGTGGACATGGAGCTTTTTATTAAGACATCCGCGGTATGCCTGCTTTTGACTTTTATTTTTGCGCTCCTTTCAAAGAAAAAAACTTTCGGAAAAAAAATTCTGTTTTTCCTTACGGCAGAGTATGCCGGTGTGATACTCATGCTGACACTCTTAAGGCGTGTGGGCAGAGGCGGCACTTTCGTTAATTACGGCTACGGATTTGACCTTGGCGGGATTTATTCTCCAAGGCAGACCGTGTACGTGTTACTTAATTTCCTTCTTTTTATTCCATGGGGAATCCTTATTTCAAGGCATGTGGGAAAGGCAACAAAAAGCAGACTCCTTATGATCCTACTCGTAACAGTCCTTTGTTTTGCCACGAGCTTTTGCATTGAAAGCATGCAGCTTTTTACGGGAAAAGGCTACTTTGAGAAGGCTGATCTGGTGACAAATACTCTCGGAGGCTTGACGGGTTCTGTTATTGGCAGCTTTTTTGTGCGGGAAAATATTTAAAAGATTCATAAAATATGGTATATTTATTCAGATTAAGGTGTTTTTGGGGACAAAACATCTTATGGTATGGGGATTGTTTTTTTATGAGGTAATGGGAGAGTAGTTTATGAATCGCTCGAATTCAGGGGCATCTCTGGATATAATTCATATTGTGCTGGACGCACTGTTTCAGTTTGCGGCTTTTTTCCTGGCCCACTGGGTATGGGGCAGCAGTATCTACGGACTTGATGAGTGGCGTGCGTTCATGTCTGTATACTTGATTTGTATCCTGATCTTTCTACTTATTAACAGATCATCAAATATTTACAATAATACCATTTTCTTTTACACCGACAGGATCTTAAGAAGAGAGACCTTCTCTTTTGTGATCGCTGCTGTTTGCGGTGCTGTCTTATTTTACTTTGTTTCAGACATTCATCTTGAAAAAGGGTTTGTTCTGGGACTTTTTAGTATTTCCTATTTTAATATCTGGCTTGATGTCATGCTTTTTAAAAACATCATAGACAGGATCGTCATGAGAAAGCATATCCCGAGGATTCTCTATGTGGGCAGCAAGGATTCCTACAACAAGTTCAGATATTTCCTGGCAAAGACATCTCTTATGGTGAACGAGATCGGATATATCAGCTTTGATGATGACGATGATGCCATAGAGTACATCGGAAAACTCTCCGACCTTGAAAATGTCATCAGAAAATACAACATCGATCAGGTTTTTATTCTGCAAAAGCGTGACATGGATATCCAGTTTTTGCAGACCTACGTGGATAAATGCATTGAGATGGGCGTAACCTGCAGGATCGTCATCGATACCTTCAGAAGAAGGAAGGCTTTTTCCTACATATCCAGCATAGGAACATATCCTCTTTACACCTTCCATACCATCATCATGAATACTTCGGAGAGGGTTATGAAAAGACTCTTCGACCTGGTATTTTCTCTTTTTATGATCATATTGACTTCACCCATCATGCTTATAACAGCCATTGCCATCAAGATAGATTCTCCCGGACCTGTTCTTTTCAAGCAGGTGAGAGTTGGCAAAAACGGAAGGCATTTTAAGATCTGGAAGTTTAGGAGCATGCATGTTAATGCTGAAAGGATGAGAGCCTACCTTGAGGAAAAAAACGAGGTCAAGGACGGCATGATGTTCAAGATAAAGGATGATCCGAGAGTTACCAGAGTGGGTCGCTTTATCAGAAGGACCAGTATCGATGAGCTTCCGCAGTTTTTTAACGTGCTGGCGGGCTCTATGGCTGTTGTGGGAACGAGACCACCCACAATAGATGAGGTCGAGAAATATACAGCCAAGCAGTGGAGACGTATAAGTATCAAGCCCGGCATAACCGGAATGTGGCAGACTCACGGGAGGAGCTCTATAACCAACTTTGACGATGTTGTTGAGCTTGATATCAAATATATTGATGAATGGAGTATCTGGCTGGATGCAAAGATCCTGGCCAGAACAGTTGCAGAGGTACTAAAGAGGAAGAACTCATACTGATATGCCAAAGGAAATTACAGCATGAAGATAGCCATGATAGGGCATAAAAGGATTCCTTCCAGGGAAGGCGGAATCGAGATCGTAGTTGAAGAACTCTCTACCCGTCTGGTACAGATGGGACATAGCGTTACTGTATATAACAGGCAGGGACGGCATGTCTCCGACAAGGATGCGGATCTGGAAGCCCACAAGCTAACTGAATATAAAGGGATCAGGATAGTCAGAGTTCCCACACCGGACAACAAGGCTATGAATGCCCTGGTGTACTCTTTTATTGCCACTATTTTTGCTCTTTTGGGTAATTACGACGTGATCCATTACCATGCGGAAGGCCCTTGCCTTATGCTGATAATTCCGCATATTTTCGGGATCAGAACCATTGCCACAATTCACGGACTTGACTGGCAGAGATCCAAATGGGGAGGACTTGCCACAAGAGTTCTGAAAATGGGCGAAAGAACCGCAGCCAAGTACGCGGACGAAGTCATAGTTCTTTCAGAGCACGTTCAGCAGTATTTTAAAGAGACCTACAACAGGGATACCATCTATATTCAAAACGGTGTTTCCAGAACAGAGTTTAGAGATCCTGATATCATCACCAAGGCCTTTGAACTTGAAAAAGAAAAATATATTCTTTACCTTGGAAGGCTTGTTCCCGAAAAGGGAATCACATATCTTCTTGAAGCCTTTGCAGGCATTGATACGGATATGAAGCTTGTTATCGCAGGCGGTACCAGCCACTCCGATGAATATGTTGAACTGATAAAAGAGATGGCGGAAAAAGATGAACGCGTTATCTTAACCGGATTTGTTCAGGGCGAGCTTTTGTCTGAGCTTTATACCAATGCATATCTCTATGTTCTTCCTAGTGACGTAGAGGGCATGCCCATAAGTCTTTTGGAAGCCATGAGCTTTGGCCTTAGATGTCTTGCCAGTGATATTCCGGAAAACACCGAGGCCTGCCAGGAATTTGCCTGGTATTTTAAAAGCGGTGATGTGGAAGATCTTCGTCACAGGCTTACGGATGCCATATCAAGGCCCGATGCATTCCATAATAAAGAGGAGATCATAGACTATTGCTTTAGGAGATTTAACTGGGACAAGGTGACGGGCGCCAGTGCAAGACTTTATATCGACGCTATCCTTAATGTGGAGAGAATAGATAATATCTGATATATGAAAAAAGTGAGCGAGGGAAAAATGGCCGGGAGCAGTAAAAGATATGATTCAATAAACGGTTTAAGGACATTTGCATGTATCGGCATAACTATGATGCATGTCCTTGTTAATCTGGACTTTGAACTGGAGGGTTTTGTTTTTAAAAGGTTTATACCTTCCTTTACGAATTTCGTTTTCCTGTTTATGACCATCAGCGCATTCGGAATGTGCTGCGGATATTTTGAGAAAGTTTTATCCGGGAACATCGATTTGGCGGATTTCTATGGAAAAAGATATAAAAGGATACTTCCGTTCTTTCTGATACTTTGCCTTTTGGACATTGCATCGGGACCGGAACTTGGAAAAGTATACGAAACCATAGTAAACGCATCTTTGGGCTTGGGCTTCATTCCGGAAGTTCAGTTTAATGTAATAGGCGTAGCCTGGTTTTTGGGTGTCGTTTTTGTTTTCTATTTTATCTTCCCGTTTTTCTGCGTTCTTTTATCTGATAAGAAAAGAGCCTGGTTTGTTCTTGGCTTTTCTTATGTGCTCCATCTCATATGCAGATATTACTTTGAACTTGAAAGGCATAACATGCTTTACTGCCTTGTCTTTTTCATGGCCGGAGGAATCATCTATCTGTACCGTGACCGGATAAAAGAAAGGCCTTATGTTAAATGGGTTTCGCTGATCCTTATGATCGTATCCCCCTGCCTTATTTATACAGTCGGTTACTTTACGATATTTATGCTGATATTCGGAGCATCGGCTCTTTGCCTTGCAATCTCACTTGAGGGCAAAAACATCCTAAATAACAGATTTACGGCCTTTTTAGGAGGCATTAGTTTTGAAGTGTATCTTTCACATATGCTTGCCTTCAGGATACTTGAAAAGCTGCATCTTTTAAGGCTTACATCAAACGATTATGTAAATTATTTCATTACGGAGATACTTGTTCTGGCCATTGCCATTACATTTTCCGTTGTGGTGAAAAAACTAATAGACAGATTTATTTTTGGAAATAAGGAAAAATCCAAATGATAAGAGTACTTCATTCAGTCAGCAATATGGACAGAGCCGGCATCGAAACCATGCTCATGAACTATTACAGGCACATGGACAGGGATAAGGTGCAGTTTGACTTTTTGTGCAACAAGAAAAAGCCCGGCGCCTATGATAAAGAGATAGAGTCCCTTGGGGGAAGGATATTTCATTCTCCCGGGGTCAATCCGCTAAAGCTTTTCAGTTACAGAGCATACATGAAGTCCTTGTTTGAAAAGCATCCGGACTACAAAATTGTGGAAGCCCATAACGGAGCATTTGGAGTTTATCCTCTTGCGGGGGCTAAAAGAAGCGGCATTCCCGTCAGGATCTTTCACGCTCACGGGGCATCCTTTACCAAAGACTTAAAACTTCCGCTTAAAAAGATATGCATGCTGTTTCTTCCCAAGAATACAAATGTGAATTTTGCCTGCGGAGAAGCGGCTGCAAGATGCTATTTCGGAAATGGAAAAACAGATGAAAAAGACTATGAGTTTATTCCCAATGCCATCGAGATAGACAAATTTATCTTTAATGAACAGATCCGTCAAAAACTCAGAGAAGAGTATGGCCTTACTGATAAACACGTGCTTGGCCATGTAGGAAGGTTTATGACTCAAAAGAACCACACCTTTCTCATTGACGTTTTTGCACAGCTTGTAAAAAAAGACGATAAGGCAATGCTGGTCCTTTTGGGGGACGGAGAACTCATGGAGGAAATAAAGGAAAAGGCCGTGGCTCTGGGAGTTGCGGACAGGGTTATATTTGTCGGAAATGTTCCAAATGCCAACGAATGGTACCAGGCCTTTGATACTTTTATCCTTCCTTCTGTCTGGGAGGGGCTTCCGGTAGTTGGTGTCGAAGCCCAGGCAGCAGATCTTCCCTGCATCTTTTCATCAGGAATCACAAGAGAGATCGGTTTTTCCGATAAGGCTTCCTTTATCGGATGCGACGAACCCCTGGATAAGTGGGTGGAAGCTATTTTAAAAGGCTTTGAAAAGACAGAGAGAAAAGACAAAACAGAGCTTATAAGAGCAAATCGCTATGACATAAAAACAGAAGCGGCAAAGCTTCAGAAAAGGTATCTGGAACTGGCAGGGGAAGTATGAAGATAGGAATTCTGACGCATCACTACGTTAATAATTACGGAGCATTCCTTCAGGCGTATGCACTTTTAAATGCTGTACAAGAGCTGTTTCCCGAGGACAACATTGAGATAATCGATTACCTTAATGTAAGGCATTTTGTCATTAATACAGGCGGGTGGTTCAGATTCTACAAGGACAGGGAAAACCTGAAAAGCTATCTGCAAAAGATCAAGCTTCCCCGTACCTTTGCTCACGCAAGGAATGCCCATCTGAAGATGTCAAAGAGGGTTTACAATCCGAAACAGGTAAACAAACTTGGCTACGATGTGATCCTTGTGGGCAGCGATGAAGTGTGGAACTTCAAAGACAAAAAGGCTAACGATCCTGTAAAATTCGGACAGGGACTTACCTGCCAAAAGCTTATAGCCTATGCACCCAGTGTCGGAAAAACCCGGCCTACAGAAGAACTTCCGGGTTATGTACAGGATGGAATAAAAAGATTCAGTGCTCTTTCCGCAAGGGATGATCTGACCTTTGAACTTGCAGGAAAAATCTCGGGAAAAGAGGTTACAAGAGTTTTGGATCCCACATTCCTTGGGACCTTTGAAGGAGCGCCTCTTGCGGCAAAAAAGAAACCTTATATTCTTTTTTACTACTGCGAAAAACTGCCTAAGGATATCCAAAAGCAGATCTTTGACTATGCAAAAGAGCATGACCTTGGTATCTACGGGGCAGGCGAGTGCAATAAAGAGTACACTGATGTTACGGTAAATCTCACCCCCTTTGAATGGGTGGAGATGTTTAGAAATGCTGAGTTTGTGTTTACAGGAACCTTCCACGGAGCTGTTTTTTCAATACTTTGCAAAAAGCAGTTTAAGGTATATCTTACGAATGAAAGCAGGATAAAAAAGGTTGGAGCTCTTTTGAAAGAGCTTGGCATCGAGAACAGAGAGATGACAAAAGACTATGTCTTTGATCCCTACGGGCAAAAAGAAGAGATAAACTATGAACAGGTATACAGGGTGATAGGTGAAAAAAGGCGGCAGAGCCTTGATTATCTAAGATCATCCATAGAGGATAAGGCATAATAAAATGACAGCGTCAGACAAGATAACACTCTTTGAAGATAAAGAGAAGTGCTGCGGCTGCGGAGGGTGCTACAATGTATGCCCTCAGGGCGCTATCAGCATGAAACAGGATGAATTCGGTTTTTTATATCCGCAGATAGATCATGACAAGTGCATATCCTGCGGACTTTGTAAAAGTGTCTGCGCTTTTCAGAATACCCAGGAGACCAATACTCCTGTTGCTGCTTATGCCGCGGTAAACAGGGACAGGGAGCAGCTTTTTTATGCTGCATCAGGTGGACTTTTTACAGCCTTGGCTGAAAAGATCTTATCGGAAGGCGGAGCGGTATTTGGCTGCGCTATGGATATCCATGGGGGAAAGATCACGGTACATCACGTGATGGCAGATAAAAAGGAAGACCTGAAAAGACTTCAGGGCTCCAAGTATGTTCAGAGCGATACAGAAAAAACTTTCAGCGAGACCATGACTCTTTTGGAAGATGGAAGGAAAGTATTGTACAGCGGTACTCCCTGCCAGATCGCGGCTCTGAAAGAATTTCTGAAAAAAGACTATGACAATCTGATCCTTGTGGATATTATCTGTCACGGAGTTCCCGGAGTGAAGATGCTTCAGGGTTATCTCGATCTTGAAAAGGAAAAGAGAGGTTACAAAGAGATAACCGGTTATCTTTTCAGGGACAAAAAAGCAGGCTGGGGAGAGAATTCGGGACTGTACGGCATAGATAAAAAGGGAAGAGAAGCGGTATACAGAAGACCTGCAAGGCTTAGCTCTTATTATGCTCTTTTTCTTGATGGACTTATCAGCAGAAAAAACTGTTACAGCTGTAAATATGCCTGTGAAAAAAGACCCGGAGATATTACTGTGGGAGACTTTTGGGGCATTGCCTATGAGCATCCCGATATTCTTAAAAAGGGCGGAGCGTTTGTGGAAGATGCCGGTATTTCCTGCCTTATTGCCAACACAGAAAAGGGAAGAGATTTTTGCGAGGATGGCAGCTTAAATATTGAAAAAGTCCCTTCGACTTTTGAAAAGATCGCAAAGGGAAATGTCCATCTAAACAGACCTTATGAGTATACTCCCAAAAGAGACAGGGTTATGGAGCTTTACCTTTCCGAGGGATATGCGGGAGTAGAAAAGCTGTATATGAAAGCATATAAAAAGCAAAGGCTTATCCATTTTGTATTTAACAAGCTTCCAAGGAGCCTTCGTAATAAAATAAAGAAATACAGATTAAATTAAAACGGAGAGTTACATGCCGGAAATAAAATATATTCCTATCGAACTTAAACATGTGGAAGTTTTCTTTGTCAGCGTTTTGCTTCTGGTCCTTTCAGTGGTGAATTTTAATTACAGGTATTATCCCAGATATGCCCGTGATGCCATTGTAATTGCGCTGGTGCTTTTTGCGTACTGCATTGCTCACTTTTTGATACTTCTGGATTCAAAGTATATCTTTTTTAATATCTTTCTTTTGGTCTTTGGTGGAGAAATGCTGTATTCCAACATCATAAACCGAAGAATACAGGGCGATTTTGTAATTACCTACAAAGACATTTTCACTCAGGTTTTAAGATACATCCTGCCATTTTTCCTTATGGAGATCATGAAGGAAAAGAATTATTTAAAGGATACCATGATGATGCTCTGGGCGGAGACTCTTGGACTTTGCCTTATAACAGATGCCCATGCGATCCTAAAAGGGGCCAAACATATCGGAGGTATAGGCTCCTACCTTGTGGGCAACAAATTCAATCTCTCCTATACGCATTTTTTCCTTCTGGCTTTTTTTATGACTGTTTGGGACAGAGAAAAAAAGAGAGACAGGATACTGATGATAGTGCAGGTGGCTGTATCTTTTGTCATCACAATCTATTCAGAATGTACCACAGCCCTTGTTGCCATGCTGCTTTTCTTTGTAGTGTACTTTTTCAGAAAGCTCTTTATGGAAAAGTGCGCAAACCCCATATCAGCCCTTCTTGTCATGCTGATATCCAACGTGGTGCTCCTTGTATTTCCCACTGTAACCCAGTGGGGGCCCATAAAGAACTTTATAGAAAATGTCCTTCATGAAGATGTTACGTTGACCGGAAGACTAAGAGGCATAGGAAGGATACTGGCAGCCATCTCGGTTTCACCTGTCTGGGGTGTTGGATACCATAACAATTATGCTGTATCCAAGCTTATAACCAGAATGGATGATCTGCAGAACGGTCTTGCGGATGTAATACTCTCATTTGGAATTGTGGGAGGGATACTGTTTATAATACTGACCTTTATCTGCCTCAATGCGGCTTACGATGAGGCATCAACAGGATTTTTGATGCTGGCTTATCTGTTTATCCTGATCTCCTCCGTTGAGATCACACTTAACTTGAAATTTGTGGTGGTGCTTGCTTTTCTTTTTGCCTGCACCGAGAGAAAAAGAGATCCGCTGGTGGAAGTGCACATATGAAGATAGCAATTCTTTCTATGCAAAAAATAATAAACTACGGCTCTGTACTTCAGGCATATTCGCTAAAGAAGATGCTTGAAAAGGTATCCGGAGAAAAAGTCTTTTTCATGGATATAGATGAAGACAATAAGATATCTGTGGATATGCCGGTAAAAGACAGGGACGATTACAAAGCTCCAAAAAGAAAGCTCGGCCCTTTTGAGTTTATAAAAAAGAGAGTAATGTTCCTTAAGCAGAAAAAGCAGGCATTTCCAATGATCACGAAGTTCATGGAAGAAGAGTTTGATACTCCTTTGGATGAAGACTATGATCTTGTGGTGGTTGGAAGTGATGAGGTCTTTAAATCCACAGATTCCATAAGGCTTCAGTTATACGGCGATATCAAAAACGCAAAGACAAAGGTTACCTATGCTGCGTCCTGCGGAAGTGCCGTAGCAGAGGGGATTCCTGATGACAAAAAAGAAATTGTAAGAAGAGCTTTGGAAAACTATTCAAAGATGTCTGTAAGGGACAAGGGAACCCATGACTATATAAAGGCGCTGTATGACGGAGAGATAGTATATAATCTCGATCCCGTGCTGGCAGGTAATCTGTATAGCATACAACACAAACCTGTGGACCTTAAAAACTATCTGATTGTCTATGCCTACAACAACAGGTTTAACGATGAAAAAGAGATAGCGCAGATAAAAAGCTTTGCAAAAAAGCATGGTCTTAAAACAGTATGCTTTGGCGGAGTTCTTACCTGGTGCGACAAGTATATTGCAGTTCCGCCCCTAAGGCTTTTGGATTATTTCTACTATGCAGATTATGTGGTTACTGATACTTTCCACGGAACCATCTTTTCTATCATAAATCGCATACAGTTTTGCTCCTTTATAAGACCTACCAATCAAAACAAGCTTGGAGATCTTCTTGAAAGGATGGGGCTTTCGGACAGGCTTATCTCAAAAGGGGATGACCTTGAAGAAAAGCTTACGCAAAAGATCGATTATGACAGGGTAGAAAAGGTCCTTGATGCCGAGAGGAAAAAGAGCCTTGAATACCTGAAGGAATGTGTTGAGCTTGCCGGAAAATAACGGTGAAGGTAAATGGAAGATATTATCCTTTTTAAAGAAAAAAAAGAATGCTGCGGCTGCGGACTTTGCATGACAGAGTGCCCAAAGTCCGCCATAGAGATGAAGCCCGATGAATTCGGATTTTTATATCCCAATATCGACGGGAGCCTTTGCGTAAAGTGCGGAAAATGCATGTCGGCCTGCGTTTATAAAGAGGCTGATCAGGGAATGATGCCAAAAAAAGTTTACGGCGCCCTGGCAGAGAATACTCTTTATCAGAAAAGTACTTCCGGCGGGGCGTTTTCTGCAATTGCCACTTCTTTTATGAAAAATGGAGGCTTTGTTGCAGGGGCAGCAGGCTCTTTTGAAAATAACGTTTATGATCTGAAGCACATAATTGCAAAAGACAGTGATGAGCTTGAAAAGATATTTGGTTCCAAGTATGTTCACTCCAGAGGCTATGAGGTATTTGATGATGTAAAAAAGACTCTGTCTGAAGGAAAGAAGGTTCTTTTTAGCGGGACTCCATGTCAGGTGGCTGCCATAAAAGAGCTGACACATGATGACGACAATCTTTTTACCGTAGATATAATCTGCCACGGCGTCCCTTCGGTATCCATGTTCAACGATTGCCTGAAAGGATTATCCAAAGAGCTTGGAAGCAGGATCATGGGTTTTTGTTTTAGGGATAAGGCAGCAGGCGGCGGATACAAAGCAGTTGTCAGGACGGAAAAGGGAAAATACATTCTTTCCCACGGACTTATTTCCTTTTACAAGCTGTTTCTTGACAGCGTGATATTCAGAGAAAACTGCTATTCCTGCCCATACGCAGGGAAAAACCGCGTGGGTGATATTACCCTTGGAGATTTCTGGGGATTTAAGGAAGTGTTTCCTTTGCATGAAAAAAAGGACAGATACTGGTCCTGCGTACTTGTAAATTCGGAAAAAGGCAAAAGGCTTTTTGAAGAAAGCAAAGAGCTTCTTGAAGTTATGGAGTCTGATATAGACAGTATCGCTAAATATAATCATCAGCTAAATGCCCCTTCTTTAAAGCCATCATCCCGGGAAATGTACCAGAATGCTTATAAAGAGGGCGGATATGGGGCTTTGGAAAAGCTTTATACAAGAAATATGGGCGGAATAAAGTTTGCCCTCAGAAAAAAATGGAATATCCTTAGAAATAAAAAGTAGACATCGGAGCATTATTTTGAGTAAAGACAGAAGTAAGAACGCTTTCAGAAACACCGTCTTCGGACTGGTTATGAAATTCATACCGAT
>JAILOW010000157.1 GCA_024690635.1 Butyrivibrio sp. | reverse complement strand
GGCGCATCTATGAACCCTGTGATACGAAAGCATACTGTCCGCTTGCAAAGCCAAGAACCTGATCATCATATGAGCCTGAGATTCCCTTAGGATCTGTGTAATCGTTGAAAAGAGCTACCATCTCAGCGAAAGAGTTAGCGTGCTCTGCATCAAGCTTTCCGCCGTCGTTGATAAGATCAAGGTATGTTCCCATAAGATGCTGTCCTGCTGTCCACCAAAGGTTTGCTGCCTCTGTGTAGTATCCGATAACTGCAGTAAGTCCAAGCTCATCCTTCATGGAATCAAGCTTTTCAAAAGCTGCTCTCATGCTCTCGGGACCTGTGATAGACTTAGGATCGATGCCGGCCTTCTCAAGAATTGATGCATTGTATGCAAGTCCGATAGCTTCTGTAGTAGTAGGGAAGCCGTAAACCTTTCCGTCCTTTACATACTCAGCCTCTGTATCCTCAGTCCATGCCTCTCCTGTAAGATCAACAAGAACATCCTTCCATGTCTCATACTGTGTATCGCCTTCGAAAATGAAGATATCGGGCATATTGTCTGCCTGATAGTAATTCTTAAGTACAGCCTGTGTATCCTGGCCACCACCGATGGTGTCTATCTCAACCTTAACACCTGTCTGCTCCTCATAAGCCGCTACCATCTTGTGAAGGCCCTCATCAATCTCAGCCTTATTGTTTACAAGACGGATTGTTGTGCCTGCACCCGATGCTGAATCAGCAGGTGCTGAAGTCTCAGTCTTGTTGGAATCATTTGCATCTGTCTGCGCCGCACCGTCTGAAGATGAAGCAGCTTCCCCACAGCCTGCAAGAATCATCGACAGAGTGGTAACTACTGCCAATACCGAAGCAAGAGCTTTCTTTTTCATTTGTAATCCTCCTTTTTGTTTGCCAAATGAATTATATAGTTTAGTCCGCATATTTATGCGGTTTTCTTATGTTTAAATTGTAAATGCTTTAAGAATAATAGTTCAATACCGCATAATTTATTTGTTAATGTACAACAAAATAGCGCGCACATTCTGCATAAATATTGCAGAACGAACGCGCCGTTTTACTAATATGATAAATATTTTACTAAAATCAAAACCATTTTACTAAAATTATGTAAAATAATTTCAAGTACTCTTTCTCCACTTGACCCGTGCGCCTATGTGAGACGTTTCAAAATCTCCGTTTCCATCAACTATGTTTATAAGCATTTGACTTGCAAGGAAACCTCTCTCATAATCAGGAACGCTAACGGTGGTAAGTCCCAGGTATCTGGATATGATAATGTCATCAAATCCGCACACAGCGATGTCATCAGGTATTTTTATACCGTTTTCCTGAAACTTTCTGATGGCTCCGATGGCCATCATGTCATTGGCACAAATGAGTACCTTGGGCATTTTTTGCTGCAGCATTATAAGCCTTGCGGCCTGAGCTCCGCTCTTTTCTCTCCAGTCGCCCTCATAAAGATCGTTCCTGCTAAAGGGTATTCCATGTTCCTTTAAGACGTCTCTGAAAGCTCTGTACCTTTCTTTGCTGTCATCGGTATCAGGTCCTTTAAGAAAAGCAAAGGAATCATATCCTCTTTCTATAAGCTTTTCCACAAGCTGCCTTTCGCCTTCATAGTTACTTACAAGCATGCTTTTTATCATGCTGTGGGGAAGCTCTCTGTCAAGAGTAATGACGGGAAGCCCCCTGTCAGCGACACTGATAATATCCCTGTCATCAGTGTGGGAATCAATGATTATGACTCCGGCAACCTCAGAAGGGTCTGCGTAGTGTTTCAGGTCATCTCCTGTACATACCAGTATCCTGTAGTTCTTTTTTTGAGAATAATCACTTATGCCATGTAAAATATCCAAATAAAAAAGCGTGTCAAAGTCACTGAAGTTGACAATAATGGTCTTTCTCTTATTGTCAGAAGAAAGCTCTTTGTGGACATAGCCCAGCTCTCTTGCCGCCTTCAGTACTTTTTCACGCGTAGCAGCGCCAACGTTCTTTTTGTTATTAAGAACGTTGGACACTGTTGATAATGATACTCCTGTTGATTTTGCAATATCACTTATACCCGGCACGTGAATCCTCCCATGAGGTTCATGAATGTTTACAGGTTACATTCCCATTCCCATTCCTGCGCCACCTGCGGGCATAGGAGGAACAGGCTCCTTGATAGTTGCTACAGCTGCCTCTGTTGTAAGGAAGCTTGATGCAACAGATGTTGCATTCTGAAGAGCTGATCTTGTAACCTTGGCAGGATCGATGATGCCGTCCTTAACCATGTCTACGTACTCTTCTGAATATGCATTGAATCCGATGCCTGCCTTGGACTCCTTAACCTTGTTTACGATTACGGATCCGTCAAGACCTGCGTTATTTGCGATATGGAAAAGAGGTGCCTCAAGAGCCTTAAGAACAACCTTTGCACCGGTCTTCTCATCGCCTTCAAGTGTATCAGCAAGCTTTGCAACTTCCTTGGATGCGTGAATGTAAGCTGATCCGCCGCCGAAGATGATACCCTCTTCTACAGCTGCTCTTGTTGCGTTAAGAGCATCTTCCATTCTGTATTTAGCTTCTTTCATTTCTGTCTCGGTAGCAGCACCTACTCTGATAACAGCTACGCCGCCAGCAAGCTTTGCAAGGCGCTCCTGAAGCTTTTCTCTGTCAAAATCAGATGTTGTCTCTTCGATCTGCTTCTTGATCTGGGAAACTCTGGCCTGGATCTCTTTCTTTACTCCAAGGCCGTCAACGATAGTTGTCTTTTCCTTTTCAACCTTGATGCTCTTTGCTCTTCCGAGATCTTCCATTGTTGTATCCTTGAGCTCAAGACCAAGATCAGCAGAGATAACCTTACCGCCTGTAAGAATAGCGATATCCTCAAGCATAGCCTTTCTTCTGTCGCCGTATCCGGGAGCCTTAACAGCTACAACATTGAAGGTTCCGCGAAGCTTGTTGACAATAAGTGTTGTAAGAGCCTCTCCGTCAACATCCTCAGCGATGATAAGAAGCTTTGCTCCTGTCTTAACAACCTGCTCAAGAAGAGGAAGGATGTCCTGAATGTTGGAGATCTTTTTATCTGTGATAAGAATGAAGGGATCCTCTAAAGTAGCCTCCATCTTGTCCATATCTGTAGCCATGTAAGCTGAGATATAGCCTCTGTCGAACTGCATTCCTTCTACAAGGTCAAGCTCTGTCTGCATGGTCTTGGACTCCTCGATGGTGATAACACCGTCGTTGGAAACCTTTTCCATAGCATCAGCGACCATCTGTCCACCCTCATCATCACCTGATGAAACAGCTGCAACTCTCATGATCTGCTCTTTGCCCTTTACCTTGGTAGCCATCTTGCCGATAGCCTCTACAGCCTTATCTGTAGCCTTCTTCATACCTTTTCTGAGCACGATGGGGTTTGCACCTGCAGCCAGGTTCTTAACACCCTCGTTGATCATAGCCTGTGCAAGAACTGTAGCAGTGGTTGTACCATCACCTGCTACGTCGTTAGTCTTTGTAGCAACTTCCTTTACAAGCTGAGCGCCCATGTTCTCATAGGAATCCTCAAGCTCGATCTCTTTTGCAATGGTAACACCATCGTTTGTGATAGTGGGAGCACCATAGCTCTTATCAAGAACTACGTTTCTTCCTTTGGGTCCGAGTGTAACCCTTACTGTGTCAGCAAGCTTGTTGACACCTTCAACCATAGATGTGCGGGCATCAGCGCCGTACTTAATTGTCTTTGCCATTTATAATCGCCTCCGATTCTGTATTATTACTTAATCACTGCAAGGATGTCGTTCTGCTTAACGATGATATATGTAACATCATCAAGTTTAACTTCCGTTCCGGCATATTTTGAATAGATGACATTGTCACCCTTCTTAACCTGCATTTTTACTTCTTTTCCATCAACGATACCGCCGGGGCCGACAGCGATAACCTCTGCCTGCTGGGGCTTCTCCTTTTCAGCACCGGGAAGAACGATTCCCGATTTTGTTGTCTCTTCAGCTTCAAGTGCCTTAAGTACAACTCTGTCTGCTAATGGTTCTAACTTCATTACAAACGCCTCCTTTATGTAAATAACATTATTTTTTAAATTTGTTAGCACTCTTATCAAATGAGTGCTAACTCCTAAGAACATATTTTAGTCACTTAACGGAAATTTTGCAACTATCAAAAGGCTTTTTTTATTACTTTATACATTTTTTATCTTATATAAATTGATTTTACCTAAGGCTTAGGCGATAATAATGATATCTAAATATGTACTTTGGAGAACAAGGATGTTCTTTAGCCTTATATAAAAAGGCTGTTATTGCAAGGAGGTGATACCGTGAGCACAAATTTTTTCAGCAGTTTATCCGGAAAATTTGATCTCAACAGCAGCATGAGTAATCTTTATGGTGATTACAACACCATAAAAAGCGGTGCATACAGTACTTTGATGAAGTCATATGTCAATAAAGTCGGCAACAAAGCAGCTTTACAGGCATATCAAAAGGATGGCACCACTGCTACCACAGGAAGTAAAGAAGTATCCGAAAACACATATGCCAAAAAGTCGGTTGTTCATAAAAAGAATTTCCTTGATGATTATGGCAAAGGAACAGATACTGATACAGGCAGCAAGTATGAGAAATACAAATCAAGTTGGCTTGATGATCAGCTCAAACAGTACGACAAGGATGCAACCAAGACAACCGCTGCCGATACTTCTGTTTCAGTTGATACAACAATCTGAGTAAAAAATCAAAGCCCTTCAGATCTTAAAATCTGAAGGGCTCTTTTTTGTTATCATTCATCTTCCGCTTTTCTTGGAATGTCTTTTCCGGAAAGATCGATATAGTTTTCTTTAAGGGCAATAGCCCAGTATTTTTCAGGAATGTCCGGCCATCTGACAACTCCTCTTTCCTGCTCGCAAAGCCTCATGGCTCTCAGCAGTAGGGTCTGATTAAGATCTATACCGGTTCGTATGGTATGCATGGAAACAGCTGCCCAGGCAGGCGCATAGTTGCAAAGCCCTGACTCCACAAACTCTTTTAATATGCTCTTTCTGTCATACTCAAGCTGGATATACTCTTCTTCCCAGGTCTTTCCGTTGCCGTGAAGGATACAGAACTGTGTCTTGCCGCCATAGTACCAGGGGATTCCAATGGATCCGGGATTTATCCCTTTCTTTCCTCTATAGACATAAGTACCCTGAATATGGTTATGTCCATGAAGCAGGACACCTGTCTTTAAATGAGCAAGAACCCTTTTGGTGTTTCTCTTTTCCCGAAACAAAAGCTCACTGGTATTTTCAGGCGAACCGTGGCAGTACTCAAATCCGGGAAATCCCTTGTTCTGGTATATGCCATATCCCTGAAGGGATTCAAAGAATTCAAAATCCTTTTCCCTTAAATTATCATAGGTATAAAGAAGATTCCCGCTGGCGGAACCCTTCTTCCAGTTTCCTGTTCCGTCCTTACGGTAATTCAAAAGGTATTCCTCGCGGTTACCTCTGACAATATATGTGGTGAAATACTGCTTCAGTACATATATAAGATCCATGGTCTTTTGCGGATAGGGACAGTCAGAAACGAAGTCCCCAAGAAGCGCAAAGTTCGTGATCCCTTTTGCCATGGCGTAATCAATACATGCCTGAAGGGCAACATGATTGCCGTGTATATCACTAAAAACCGCTATGTCGGTCATTTTACCTCCGGACTTAAGTTAGTTTATTTTACGATCTCTTTAATGGACTCAGCAAGACCTGCGATTCCCTGAATATTGGAAGGAACGATGATCTTGGTTGCTTGTCCGTTTGAAGCTTTCTCAAAAGCTTCAAGGCTCTTAAGTGTAAGGACAGTCTCATCTGCTCCAGCCTCTTTGAGCATTGTGATACCTTCGGCATTAGCCTTCTGAATGTTCTTGATAGCTTCAGCCTGACCTTCAGCCTCACGGATTCTCTTTTCTCTTTCAGCTTCAGCTCTTAAGATGGTTGCCTGCTT
>JAILOW010000147.1 GCA_024690635.1 Butyrivibrio sp. | reverse complement strand
GTTGTTCTTACATTTACAAATTCCATGCTCACATTCTGCAGAGACAGATTTTTAAATGTCGAGCTTATAACAGAAGATGAGAAGGGACTTAAGATTCCGAATACTTCTATTGTGAATAAGAACTTTTATCTTATTCCCAAGGAATATGTAATTAAGAATAATGATAACTCATCCGGTGTTCTTCGCAGCAGATATAATGAACAGGGTACGGAAACATCAGAATTTGTGAATGTTTCTGTATATAGTGAAAATGAAGTTGAGTATTATATTGATACTATTGAACTTCGTTCGGGAGATACCCTGATAAAACCGGATTCAACTGAGAGATTTGCTGTTGGCAAGCAGGATACACTTGTTGGCGTTTACAATATTAACAGACTGATCCTTGGAGCCTATGAGAACTGGGAAGGCGAGTACTGGGTAGATGTATCCGACAGCAAGTGGCAGGATTTTCTGGTGGATGAGATCGCTTCCGATATGCTGAAAAAAGGCATCGATGGCTTTTTTATCGACAACTGCGACGTGTACTATGTTAATCACGAAAAGAAGATCTTTGACGGTCTGACCGCCATTTTAAAAAGGCTTAAGAAAACCGGAGCCAAGGTCATCATAAACGGCGGTGACACCTATGTTTCCGAGTATCTTGAGGCCTACGGAAATCTCAAGGATGTCCTCGACGGAGTAAATCAGGAAAGCGTCTACACCAGGATCAACTGGGATAAAGGAACCTTTTCCGAGAGCGACCCCGATGACAGAGAGTATTTCCTTGAATACCTTGCAAACGTAAAAAAAGCAGGAAAAGATGTATATGTCCTTGAATATACTAAGGACAAAAATCTTGCAAATAAAGCGACAAAGGCCTGCAAAAAGCTTGGATATACCGTCTATGTTTCCGACAGCCTGGAACTTAACTAAAAGGTAGACAAAATGAACGAACTGCTCACGATAGAAGTTAATTTAAAAGAAATAATAGAAGTAAAGGGTGGTGAGCAAACTGCCCGCATGATCCTCTTTGACGGGAAATGCGACAGCCCCGCTTTTAAAGGGATCATTCTGCCCGGCGGCGTGGATACCCAGATTGAAACCGGTGAGACGGATGAAGATATCGTCACATCTCTTTCCGCCAGATACATCATGGACGGAACAGACAGCGCCGGAGAAAAGTGCAGGATCTTTATCGAAAATAACGGAACAGGCAAAAGAGGCGACGAAGTCATAGCCTATCCAAAGATAACCACTGACAGCAAGGCGCTTTCTTATCTTGAAAAAGCGGACCTTGTGTCAAAAGTGGAAGGAAGACCCGGCGGAGTCATCATCCATATTTTTGAGAAGTAAGCTATAATGATATAAAACAATATATTAGGGAGGTTTCACATGAGCACCACTGCAATAATCTATGCTTCAACCCATCACGGCAACACAAAAAAGGTTGTGGATGCCATTGCAAAAGAGTTTGAGATTGACCTTATCGATGCCACACAGGTTCAGGAAAAAGACCTTTCTTCCTATGAACTTATCGGCTTTGCTTCAGGTATTTACGCAGCTCAGTTCCATGCTGCTGTAAAGAACTTTGCAGCAAAGAATCTTCCGAATGACAAAAAGATCTTTTACATCATGACAAGTGCCATGAACAAGGACTTCTCAAAATCCATGGAAGAGTCTGTTAAGGGCAAGAATGCCCAGATAGTCGGCAGATTCTCCTGCAAGGGCTACAACACCTTCGGACCCTTCAAGCTGGTTGGCGGAACCGGCAAAGGACATCCCGATGAGAACGATCTCAAGGATGCGGTTGAGTTTTACAGAACTCTTATCAGAGTGAAAAGCTGACCTTATCTCTTCCTATAAGCTTTAGTTCATTTTACACATGAAAACCCTGTGCTATGATTCTTTTATCAAAGAAACCGGCGCAGGGTTTTATTACTTACAAATCAAACACTTTGGGAGGATATTATCATGGCAGATATTAAACAGAGCGCACTTGAACTTATCGGTGGCACCCCCGTCCTTAAACTTAACAGATACAGCAAGGCAGCAGGAGCAGAAAATGCAAACATCATTGCCAAGCTTGAGTACCTTAATCCCGCAGGATCAGTAAAGGACAGAGTTGCCCTCAGTATGATAGAGGATGCTGAAAAGAGCGGCAGGATCAAAACCGGAGCTACAATCATCGAGCCCACCAGCGGAAACACAGGAATCGGTCTTGCAGCTGTTGCAGCAGCAAAGGGATACAGAGCTATCCTTACACTTCCCGACACCATGAGCGTTGAGCGCAGAACCATTCTTAAGGCATACGGCGCAGAGCTTGTTCTTACAGAAGGCTCCAAGGGTATGAAGGGCGCAATCGCCAAGGCAGAGGAACTTGAAAAAGAGATCGAAGGAGCAGTTATCCTCGGTCAGTTCATAAATCCTTCAAACCCCGCAATCCACAAAGCAACCACAGGCCCCGAGATCTGGGAGCAGACAGGCGGCCAGGTTGATATTTTCGTAGCAGGCGTAGGCACCGGCGGAACAGTTACAGGTGTCGGCGAGTACTTAAAAGAGCAGAACCCCAATGTAAAGGTTGTAGCAGTTGAGCCCGCAACCAGCGCAGTTCTTTCAACAGGCGTTGCAGGATCTCACAAGATCCAGGGTATCGGAGCAGGCTTTGTTCCTGAGGTTCTTAACACCAAGGTTTATGATGAGATCATCGCTGTAGAAAACGATGATGCTTTTGCAGAGGGCAAGAGATTTGCCGTTTCCGAAGGAATCCTCGTAGGTATCTCATCAGGTGCTGCACTTAAGGCAGCAGCCGAGCTTGCAAAGAGAGAGGAAAACAAAGGAAAGAATATCGTTGTTCTTCTTCCCGATTCCGGCGACCGTTACCTCTCAACACCTCTGTTTGCAGGTGAATGATTAAGGCCATAATAATATTTTCTTTTTTACACCCCGTATCCTGTGATATGATTAGAAAAATCGCAGGAGACGGGGTATTTTTTTATGACTATACTTCAGCTTAAATACGTTATCGCAATAGATGAGGAGTGCTCAATGAGAAAGGCCGCAGACAGGCTTTATGTGTCGCAGCCCGGACTTTCCAGCGCCGTAAGGGATCTGGAAAAAGAGCTTGGAATAAAGATATTTGAAAGAGTTCATAACGGAGTCGTGACAACGGCAGCAGGCTCATCTTTTATTGCCTACGCAAGAAGCGCCGTCGAGCAGTTTGAAAAGGTGGAAGCCAAGTACCTTAATACCGGCAATGAAAAGGCTTCTTTTTCAGTGTCCATGCAGCATTACACCATTGCGGTAAATGCTTTTATCGACACGGTAAAAGAGTATGATCCTGCCGAGTATCAGTTTTCCATCAGGGAGACTCAGACAAGTGAAGTCATTGAGGACGTAAAGTATTTAAAAAGCGAAGTGGGAGTTATTGCCCTTAGCGATTTTAATAAGAATACTTTTAAAAAGATATTTGCAGATGCGTCACTTGAGTTTCATGAGCTCTTTTCACGTAACACTTACGTGTATCTTAGCAGCAGTCATCCTCTGGCAGGAAGAGATGAGCTCTCTCTTGAGGAGCTGCAGGATTATCCCTGCATGGTATTTGATCAGGGAGAGAACACTTCCTTCTATTACAGAGAAGAGGCTCTTGCAACTTATGACTATAAAAAAATCATCAGCACCAATGAAAGGGCTACTTCCATTGAGCTGATGCTTGGTTTGAACGGCTACGCCGTCGGTGCCGCCATGCTTGGCGACAGCCTCAATTCTTCTGAGCTTACGGCCATCAAGCTTAAGGAAGAGGAAGAGCTCACCTTTGGATATATCATCCGAAAGGGAGCGGAGATGAGCGAGATGGCCGCGACTTTCATAGAAAAACTTGAACAACATAAGGATATTTGAAAAATGTATGTGGGTTAAAGAACTGAGTCCAGCGCTCCGGCCAATACCTCAGCGGGCATTGCTCCGGTTTTGCTGTCGACGAGTTCACCGTTCTTAAATACAAGGAAAGTGGGGATGGACATAATGCCGTACTTTGCACAGAGGGCGTTGTTTTCATCCGAATTTACCTTTCCGACTTTTACCTTGCCGTCGTATTTCTCGGCAAGCTTCTCAACTGTGGGCATCATCATCTTGCAGGGACCGCACCAGTCTGCGTAGAAATCCACAAGAACAGGGATGTCACTCTTAAGTACTTCTGAATCAAAATTTTCTTCTGTAAATGTATATTCCATTTAATTACCTCCGATCATTTTTATATTTTTGTGGTAGTGGTTTGTTTTTATGAATTGCTTGTAATTGAATTATACACAATACAAAAAGATTGTCAACAATTAAATTTCGAAATTGTTCTATTTTTTTTGGAACCCGCAGAATTACTTACATTTTTATCCCCGATAAAATGTTTATGTTAACCGCACGAAAAGCGTTATAATGAAAATGATTTTCAAAAGATATAACGCTGAAAGAGGTAGGAAACATTATGAATTTAAGGGAACTTTCATTGGGACAATCCGCCGTGATAAAGACGGTAGGCGGCGAGGGAGCGCTGAGACAGCACTTCCTTGATATGGGTGTTATACCCGGCGCCGAGGTTACGGTGGTAAAGTATGCTCCCCTTGGAGATCCCATAGAACTGCAGATACACGGCTATGAGCTTACCTTAAGGCTCTCCGATGCAGAAAAGATAGAAGTTACACCCATAAAAGAAAAAAAGCAGGAGAGTGGCAGGATCACCAAGATCGACAGCTCCGAGCATCCCGGTCTTGGAGAAGACGGCAAGTACCACGACAAGAAAGAGGAAAAGAGCCTTCCTGACGGAGCAATCCTTACTTTTGCTCTTGTTGGTAATCAGAACTGCGGCAAGACCACTCTTTTTAACCAGCTCACAGGCGCCAATCAGCACGTGGGCAATTTCCCCGGGGTTACCGTCGACAGAAAGGACGGCCCCATCACAGACTATCCGGAAACACTGGTCACAGACCTTCCGGGTATCTATTCCATGTCTCCTTACAGCAGCGAGGAGATCGTATCAAGGAATTTTGTTCTTGAAGAAAAACCTACAGCTATCATAAATATCGTTGATGCCATGAACATCGAAAGAAACCTGTATCTTACCATGCAGCTTCTTGAGATGGATGTTCCCATGGTTGTTGCTCTCAACATGATGGATGAGATGCGTGGCAACAACGGATCCGTTGATATCAACAGGATGGAAGCTCTTTTGGGCGTGCCCGTTGTTCCTATTTCCGCAGCCAAAAACGAAGGCGTAATGGAGCTTGTAAGGCATGCTGTTCACATTGCCAAATATCAGGAAAAGCCTGTTAAACAGGACTTCTGTAAAAAGGAAGATCACGGCGGAGCCATTCATAGAGCGATTCATGCAGTGGAATCCGCAATCGAAGATCACGCTGAAAAAGCAGGCATCCCTATCCGTTTTGCAACCACCAAGCTCATAGAAGGTGACAGCATTGTTGCAAAAAAACTGGAGCTTGATGAGAACGAAAAGGATCTGATAGAGCATGTCATCACCCAGATGGAAGCAGAAAGCGGCATGGACAGAAGCGCAGCCATTGCCGACATGAGATATGACTTTATAGAAAGAGTATGCGAACAGACTGTAGTTAAACCTCAGGAGAGTAAAGAACGCATCCGCTCCGAAAAGATCGACAAGGTCCTTACGGGCAAATTTACCGCAATTCCTTTCTTTATCATCATCATGGGCATTACCTTCTTTTTGACCTTTAATGTTATTGGTCCTTTCTTTCAGGATCTTCTTGCCATGGGCATAGATGCTCTTAAAAACGTGGTGGAAAGCCTCATGGTAAATGCAGGAGTCAATGAAGCTATAAGAGGCCTTGTGATAGACGGAATATTTGAAGGCGTTGGAAGCGTAGTGAGCTTCCTTCCAATTGTGGTCATTTTGTTTTTCTTTTTATCCATCATGGAAGACAGCGGATATATTGCAAGAGTTGCCTTTTTCATGGATAAACTCCTTAGGCGAATCGGCCTTTCGGGAAGGAGTATCGTTCCGCTCCTTATAGGTTTTGGCTGCACAGTTCCTGCGGTTATGTCCACCAGAACCCTTCCTTCAAGGCGAGATCGCAGGATGACTATCCTCCTTACGCCCTTCATGAGCTGCACTGCCAAGGTGCCTATCTACGCCTTCTTCGTGGCAGCCTTCTTCCCGGGAAGAGGCGGATTTATCATGACAGGTCTTTACCTTCTTGGTATCGTCTCAGGAATTTTGGTTGCTCTTATCTACAAGAACACGGTGTTTAAGGGCGAAGCTGTTCCCTTTGTAATGGAGCTTCCAAATTACAGAATGCCCGGAGCCAGAAACGTAATGCAGCTTCTTTGGGAGAAGGCAAAGGACTTTTTGACCAAGGCCTTCAGCATTATCTTTTTGGCAACCATCGTTGTGTGGTTCCTGCAGAGCTTTGATACACATCTTAATCTGACAGAAGATTCCGCAAGCAGCATTATGGCGGCAATTTCGGGAATATTTGTTCCGCTCTTTAAGCCCCTTGGACTTGGGGACTGGAGAGTTGTGACTTCTCTGATAAGCGGATTTATCGCAAAAGAGAGCGTTGTTTCCACCATGGAGATCCTCTTTGCCGGGAATGTGACAGTGGCTCTTTCTTCTGCTGCTGCGGCAACACTTCTTGTGTTCTCGCTTCTCTATACACCCTGCATCGCGGCCATCGCAGCCATAAAGAGAGAGCTTGGCGCAAGATACGCTCTTGGAATTGTGGGCTGGCAGTGCGTAGTTGCCTGGATCGCAGCCTATATAACAAAACTGATACTTGCATAAAAATGAATTTGGGGGAATCATATGAAGCTTGTTCACTTATCTGACCTTCATCTTGGGAAAAGAGTCAACGAGTTTTCCATGATCGAGGATCAAAAGTATATCCTGAAAGAGATCCTTACTGTTATTGGAAAGGAACAACCGGATGGAGTCATTGTTGCCGGGGATGTTTATGACAGATCCGTTCCCGGTGAGGATGCAATGATGCTCTGGGATGATTTCCTTGGTACACTTGCTTTGCAGCATATTCCTGTTTTTGCCATCAGCGGCAATCACGACTCTGCCGTGAGACTTTCGGATCACGGAAGACTTGTAAATGCTGTTGGCATTTATCTTTCACCTGTCTATAACGGGGAGTGCGCCTGCCACACTCTGACGGACGAGCACGGCCCCGTGAATATCTATCTTCTTCCTTTTGTTAAGCCTGCCCATGTGCGGGCATTTTTCCCTGATGAGGAGATAAAAGATTATACGGATGCCTGCAGAGTCTGCGTTGAGCACATGAATGTGGACCCTTCCGCCCGGAATATTCTGGTGGCTCATCAGTTTGTTACGGGAGCAGTGCGCTGCGAATCCGAGGAGATCATGGTTGGAGGCCTTGATAATGTGGATGCCTCTGTTTTTGACGTATTTGATTATGTGGCGCTGGGACATATCCATGGCAAGCAAAAGATAGGTAGAGAGACTGTAAGATATTGCGGAACCCCTCTTAAATACTCTTTTTCCGAAAAGGATCATAAAAAGAGCATCACCATAGTTGAGATGGGAGAAAAGGGTGATGTGAAGATAAGCGAGCGCCTCCTTACTCCAAGGCATGACCTGAGGGAGATCCGCGGAAGCTACAACGATATCATGAATAAGGAAAACTACGAAGGGACGGATACTGAGGACTACGTACATGTGGTCCTTACGGATGAAGAGGACGTTATAGATGCGGCAGCCAAGATCCGCACCGTTTATCACAACCTCATGAAGCTGTCCTACGACAATAAAAGAACTGCCTCCAGAACAGAGATAACAGGGGCGGAGGATGTGGAGAAAAAAAGCCCTCTTGAGCTCTTTGAAGAGTTCTACGAAAAACAGAACAATCAGCCCATGTCTGATGAGCAGAGAACATTTGTGACGGAGTGCATTGAAGCTGTCTGGAAGGAGCACGCATGAGACCTACAAATCTTGTTATTTCAGCATTTGGCCCCTATGCGGGACGGGTGGAGATTCCCATGTCAGAGTTTGGTGACAGCGGGCTCTATCTCATAACAGGCGACACCGGAGCTGGCAAGACCACGGTGTTTGACGCCATCTGTTTTGCTCTTTTCGGAAAGGCCAGCGGCGCAAACAGAGAGGCATCCATGTTCAGGTCAAAATACGCCGAGGCATCAACCCCCACTGAGGTTGAGCTTACGTTCCTGCATGGCGGAAAAGAGTACTTTGTAAAAAGAAATCCCGAATACATGCGTCCTGCCAAGAAGGGCGAGGGCTTTACAAAAGAGCTTCCGAAAGCGGAGCTTCATCTTCCCGACGGCCGTATTATAACCAAGGTTACCGAGGTGACATCAGCCATCGAGGAAGTTCTTGGTATAGACAAAGACCAGTTTTCCCAGATCGCAATGCTTGCTCAGGGAGACTTTTTAAAGCTCCTTTTGGCAGAGACCAAGGACAGGATGGATATCTTCAGAGAACTGTTTAAGACAGCTCCTTACCTGAACCTCCAAAAGACACTGGAGAATCAGCGCGCCAAGGTTGATGCGGAAGTATCGGAGAGCAGGCGCAGTATTGAGCAGTATATAAGCGGTATTCAGGTTCTGGATACGGATGTGCTGTCTGTTGATGTGGACAAGGCCAAGGCAGGCGAGATGACAACAGGAGACGTTGTTGAGCTTTTGGATAAGCTTACAGGTGCCGATACTGCAAGGGCTGATGAACTCACAGCTCTTTCTGACAGCATCTCTCTTGAACTTGAAAAGGTGAATAAGTCTATCGGTGCCTGGACTGCGGTAAACACAGCCAAGATCGCCATGGAAAAGGCCATGGAAAGCCTCTCGCAGCAGGAGCCTTTGGAAAAAGAGCTTCAGGATGCGTTTAAGGAAGCTGAAAAAGCCCTTTCCGGAAAAGAAGAATATGACAAAGACGTTCATCTTATAGAAGCCCAGCTTCCTGATTATGACGCAGCTCTTTTACTTGAAAGGGAGATGGCGGAGCTGTCAAAAGCTCAGGAAAAGAGAGCTCTTTTGATGGAAAAGACAAAGGCGCAGAGGGAAGAAAAAGGAAAGCTCCTTGAAGCGCTTTTGGAAGAACAGAAAAACCTTGGAGATTTTAAGGCCGATCTTGAAAAAAACAAAGCATTACTTGAAAAAGCAAAGGACAGAAAAGAGGCTGCCCGTGAGCTTTCGGATGAGTATGATAATTACTGCATGGATGAAGCTAAATGCAAGGCAAGTCAGCAGGACTATCTTGAAAAGGACGCAAAATACAAAGAGCTAAATAATATTTTTGAAGTAATGGACAGAGCCTTCATGAATGCTCAGGCGGGAATCCTTGCAAGTCACCTTGTTGAGGGAGAAAAGTGTCCTGTCTGCGGATCCACATCTCACCCGGAGCCTGCCCATCTGTCGGAGGAAGTTCCTTCCGAGGATGAGCTTAAAAAGGCTGAGAAAAACAGGGACAAGGCAAGAAAAGCAAGGGAAGACAGCGCAAAGGAGGCGGGAGCTCTTTCCAAGGCGCTTGAGCAGTTTTTGGAGCGTCTTAAAAAAGAGACGGAAAAGCTCCTTGATACGGATGATATCTCCAAAGGTCCCGAACTTCTGGAAAAACTGAATTCTGAGATCGATAAGGAGATTTCAGAGATTGAGAAACTGATAAATGATGCCGCAGCCAAGGAAAGCAGGGCAAAGGAGCTTGAAGAGCTTATTCCTGCAACCGGAAAGGAAGCGGAAGATCTTTTAAGCAGGTTGTCGCAGCTTCAAAATGAAGAGGCTGCAGACAAGGCGGCTCTTAGCGAAAAAGAAAAGCAGCTTAAGGAAAAACAAAAGAGCCTTAAATATGAAAACAAAGACGCAGCTCTTGAAGAAATAGAAAGACTTAAGGGCTTGTCTGCAGGCCTTCAGAAAAGCTTTGATGAGAGCAAGGCTTTGCTTGATGCAAAGAGAGAGCTTATTACGCAGCTTAAGGCAGAGATAAAAAGCAGCGAGGATACCATAAAGAACGCCAAGGCGGGGAACGTTGAGGAAGAAAAGAAAAAGCAGCAGGAGCTGAAAGAGAGGCTTGATGCAAACCTGGCAGAGAGCAGGATCGTTGTCGCAAGGATAAAGGGTAACGAAGCTGCCAGAGAAGGCATCATTAAAAAGGCAGAGGAGATTTCCGGCAAGGAAAAGAAACTCTCAGCTCTTCAGAGCCTTTCTTTTACAGCCAACGGAAGACTTAACGGAAAAGATAAGATCACTCTTGAAACCTACGTTCAGACCACCTATTTTGACAGGATCATTCAAAGGGCGAACCTTAGATTTCTTACCATGTCAGGTGGCAGGTATGAACTTATGAGGATGAAGGAAGCGGAAAATGCACAGAGTAAGTCCGGTCTTGATCTTGGAGTAATCGATCACAATAACGGCAGCACCAGAAGCGTAAAGACTCTTTCCGGAGGAGAATCCTTTATGGCATCTCTTTCTCTGGCCCTTGGACTGTCCGATGAGATACAGTCATCAGCGGGCGGCATCATGATAGAGACACTCTTTGTGGATGAGGGCTTCGGATCCCTTGATCCCGAGTCTCTTGATCAGGCCTACAAAGCCCTTGCGGGACTTACGGAAGGAAACAGACTTGTTGGGATCATATCCCATGTGGCTGATCTTAAAAACCGCATAGACAAGCAGCTTGTGGTGACCAAAAACAGAAGCGGAGGAAGCGAAGTTTCGATTGTGGTATGATAAAAATATATTTTTGCCACAGATTGAAAACCTTCGTATAAATAAAAGACAGAACATCTGTGAAAAAAATACCTGCTTAGGAGGGGACAAAATGAGCAAAGAAGCACTTAACGATCAGGACCTTGTAAATGTTAACGGAGGCACACAGGAATCTTCATTAGATCCCGACAGACAGGCGGAGTTTGAGAGCGCCTGGTTAAGAGCGGGACTTAACAAAAAGACTATTTCCGATATGAGAAAGGCTGTTCTTTTTGATGAGTGGGAGATGGCAAATTTCACTCCCGATGCATATACCTATTTATCTATGATCGATTTAGGATAACAGGAGATCTTATGAAAAAGAGATTTATCGCTGCGGCAGCTGCAGTTATTGCAGCTGTCCTTGCGGGATGTGGCGGCGGAACCTATGAAATAGACGCATCCCAGATAGAAACCATTTCTGTTCCCGTTGTGGAAGGACAGGAACTAATGTGCCTTGCAGAAAACAAAGAAGAGGCACAAAAAATTGCAGACATGTATGGTATCGAATTGGTGGATTTTGGATACGGAGTTGCAACCTTCCATACAGAGGATGACCCCCAGTCCGTTATCAGTGCGGGCCTCGAGAAAGGCTACCCGGAACTGTCCATAAATGGGTACTCTCACACGTTTAATTGAGCACAATTTTGATTGTGTTTTTTCTGTGAAAAATTGTGAAATTTTCTTGAACACACCCTCCCTTTTTTGTAAAATAGCCAATGTGTGGCTTTGATTTTCAAGCCACAGGCTACTATTAATCAAACGTGAAAAGGGAAGAGAAATGTTTAGAAAAAAGTTCAATCAGCTTATGGCTGCTGCTCTTGCCGTTACAATGCTCCTGGGAGAGGGGAGGGTTGTAAACGCTGCAGATCTTAATGCAGACAGCTATCTTGAAGACGCTGCTTTAGAAAACAGCGCATCAGATGCTTCATCTGAAGAAATCTCTTTAGATGAACCCGAAGACGAAACTGAAAATGACGAATCCGTTGAGGATGCTGCATCTGCAGAGTCAAGTGAGGATGAGGCTTCCAAGGATGCTTCAGACAATGAGGATGCCGCAAGTGAGGCTTCAAGCGAGGATGCTTCTGAGGACGCATCAAGCGAGTGCTCATCTGAGGATGCAGCTGCAGAAGCTTCATCAGAGGATGCTGCCGCAGAGGCTTCATCAATAGAGATAGAGCTTCCTGAAGGTCTTGTTGGAATGGGCGAAGATTACGAGTTCACAGACCTTGAGAAAGAGATGAAAGAGCTTACTCTCGACAACAAGGATGAGTATATGAATTTCCTTGGACTTACCGAGGGCGTTGACTATGCCAAGGATGAGGTAGTATTCCTTTCCGAGGACAAGGAACACGCTAAGGAAGTTGCCGAGGCTTTCGGCGGAGAGCTTAAGAGCTTTGATGAAAATGTTGCTGTAATCGACCTTTCAGAGTCAGAGCTTGGCGTTGCAGAGGCTTGCGCAGCTGCATTTGACAAGGACATTGTGCTTCCTGTCGTATCACCCAACTATATCCGTTCTATCGACGATCCCATCAGAAGTGATATCACAGATACAAGTAATATCAGATCCATGATCGTTCCCGATATCGATATCATCGAAGAGCCCGAGGACGAAGAAGCTGTAGAGGAAACAGAGGACGCAGAGACTTCAGAGGATGCAGAAGCTGAAGAGACTGCAGCAGATGAAGAGTCTTCTGAGGAAGTAACAGACGAAGCAGATGCAGAGGAGTCTCTTGCAGCTGCCTACGATGAGGATGAAGAAGTTATCGAGGTCGAAGAAGATGAAGAGAACCTTATCGGTACTTCTTCACGTGTATGGGTTGATAACTATACAACTCTCTTTAAGTCAGAGCCCGGTCTTAATCCTACAAACAGTCAGTTCCAGTGGTTCCATGATATGATCGGAAGCTATGATGCATGGGCATCTCTTGGTGCAACCGGTCTTGCTCAGACTGCTAACGTAACCGTTGCTGTTATCGACTGCGGTGTTCAAACTGATCATCCTGAATTAAATGCTTCTGGAGACGGGGCTTCAGGTGATCACGGAACTCATGTTGCCGGTCTGGTCGGCGCAAGGATCAACGGCGCAGGCGGAGCAGGTGTTGCTCCCGGCGTAAAGATCAATTCTTATCAGACAACCTTTAGTGACAGTGACATCACTGCCAAGATCAGAAGTGCAGTAGACGGCGGAGCAGATATCATCAACATGTCTCTTGGTGGCCCCGGATACAATCCTGCTCAGCAGGCTGTTCTTAACTATGCATATAAAAAGGGTGTTACCGTTGTCGTATCAATGGGTAACGAAAACTCCAATTTCAGGAACTATCCTGCTGCTTACAGCCATGTAATCGCAGTTGGATCAGTAAACGAGACAGGTAAGAGATCAGACTTCTCAACCTTTGGTTCATGGTGTGATATCTCAGCTCCCGGATCAAACATCTGGTCAACATCAACAGGCAGCGGATATACCATCAAGGACGGAACTTCCATGGCAGCACCTATCGTATCAGGTGCATGTGCCCTCTTTATGGCAAAGTCCGGCGGACACAAGTCAGTATCTCCTGCAAAGATGGAGAGCGTTCTTAAGTCCACTGCTACCAGAGGCGCAGGTTCAGGAATGGGCTCAGGTATCGTAAACGTAGCTAAGCTCGTTGGCGCAGCACGTGCTCCCAAAAAGAAGGTTAAAAAGGAGACTATCTCCAAGGCAGATGCAGCAGCTAAAGTTACAATCGGTTCTGTAACACTTAACAACAAGGCTGTTGAATACAAGTACTACTACGAAGCTGCTGACGGAAAAGCAGCAAATGCGTTTGTTCAGACAAAGGGTACTGCACTTTCAGTTGCATCCGTAAAGGCTAATGACAAGAAAAAGACCCCCATCACCACAGGTGTTACTTATGAATGGGTATCTTCCAATAAAAATGTTGTAACAGTTACAGGAAACGGAGCAACTCCTGTAATAACAGTTCTTCAGGCAGGTTCAGCCAAGATCACATGTAAGGCCAAGACTGCTTCCATGAAGGCTCCCAAGACTGCTACTTGTACAGTAACAGTTAAGTCCAACAAGGTTGTAAGCTCAATTACCATGCTTGGTAAAGACGGCAAGGCAGTAAAGAGCGTCGGCCTCTGGCTTGGAACTGCAGCTGCTGATGCATCAACTGTTGTAACTGCTAAGCAGCTCAAGGCAGACAAGAAGACTGTAGTAGCAGCAACACCCAACTGGACTTCATCAAACACAAAAGTTGCTACAGTAAGTAACGGTACTATCGTAGCTGTAGGCAAGGGTACTGCAACAATCACTGCTGCAGCAAAAGACGGTTCAGGCAAGAAGGCTTCCGTAACAGTTACAGTAAAGAAGGCTGTTACATCCATAGCTCTTTCAAGCACACAGAAATATGTAATACCCGGCGGATCCGTTAAGGTAAAAGCTGTTGTAGATAAAACAGCAAGCTCCAAGAAGCTTAAGTGGACAGTATCAGGCGTTACAGGTGCCAAGGTAAGCAATGGATCAGTAAAGATCCCCAAGAATGCTACTGTTGGTTCTACCATCACTGTAACAGCAACAGCAACAGATAAGGGTGGCAAGTATGCTTCAATAGCCTTTGCTGTTAAGCCCGCTCCTGCCAAGGTACAGGTTTCCGCTTCTAAGGTTACTCTCGGTGTTGTTCAGAGAGGATCCATATTAAAGAGCACAACAGTTTCGGCAAGCGCAATGATCCCTCAGGCTAATAAGACCTATGCTGCAGGCGACACAGCACTTGTTTGGAAGACTTCCAATTCCAAGGTTGCAGCCATCAGCCAGTCAGGAAATAATGTTGTGATCACTGCAGGCAAGAAGGGTACTGCAACACTTACAGTATCAACTCAGGATGGTTCAGGAAAGAAAGCTACAGTAAAGGTTAGCGTTGTAACTCCTGTTGCAAGTCTTAAACTTGCAGTTGCAAACGGACAGGACGAGACAGCAGTTGCTACAGGCGGTACTCTCAAGTTCAAGGCAGTAGTTGGTAATACCTACGGAACACCTTCCAACAAGAAGGTAAAATGGTCCTACACGATTCTTGGGTATAAGGCAAGCAGCAGTAGCCTCGGAAGCCCTGTTGCCATTGATGCCAAAACAATGGCTGCAATCAAAAAGAACAAAGCGTTCTTTAGCTTCTCAAATGGTAAGATCAAGGCAAATACCAGCAAGAAGATGAGCCAGAGCTTTAAGAAATATCTTCCTAACTGTAATGCTGTAGGTATCCAGATCACAGCTACAGCTGCGGATGGATCAGGATGCACAGCCACAAAGAATGTAATGCATGTGGTTAAGAGGTCTTCCTTTGGATTCCCTGCACAGAATCGTTGGGGGCTTTATCTCGGAATAAAGAATAAGGTTACTTTTACACAGAAATTCTATGTAGGCGATTCCGTAGCACTTCCTGTTTATCAGGTGATTAACGGCAAGACTGCTCAGGTTGGTGCTGAGATGATCAAGGTAACCAGCAGCAATCCTTCCGTAGCTTCTGCATGCTATGATTATACAAGTGATGGATACAGACTTTGCATTTACGGTTACAAGAAAGGATCTGCAAAGATCACTCTTGCTACCACAGACGGATCCAAGAAAAAGGCTACTTTATCACTTAAAGTTAGACCTGCTCGTAAGTCAGTTATGTCTTCTCTTGAGGCTGAAAAGTCAGAACTTCAGATGATCGACTATGTAATAGTTGATGAGAATGAAGAAGACGAGGAAGAGGACGGCTGATCCAACTTCACAAAAAAATACAAAAACTCACAAAACAGACGGTGTTAGCACCGTCTGTTTTTTTATACATTATTTTCATAAGGAGGAGGATTATGAAGTACGGTTTTTTTGACAATGAAAATAATGAGTATGTGATAGAGAGAGTCGATCTGCCCACATCCTGGACCAATTACATAGGTGTGGAGGATATGTGCGCTGTGGTAAACCACACGGCAGGCGGATATCTTTTTTACAAAAGTCCTGAATACCACAGGATAACCAGATTCAGAGCAAACTCTGTTCCCATGGACAGACCCGGTGACTACATCTATATAAGGGATAATGAAACGAAGGACTATTTCAGCATCTCCTGGCAGCCTGTGGGAAAAGACCTTAATAAGGCTAAATACTGCGCAAGGCACGGTATGTCCTATTCAGTGTATGAATGCGAATATGACGGCATTTCAGCCTCGGAGAGACTTACAATTCCCAGAGGAGAAAATGTCCTTGTATGGGACGTAAAGATAAAAAATGACTCAGGTAAAAAGAGAGACCTCTCTGTTTTTTCCTATGCGGAGTTTTCATTTCATCATATTCCCATCGACAATCAGAATTTCCAGATGAGCCTTTACTGCGCAGGCTCTGACTACGAGGATGGGGTTATTCTCTATGACCTTTTTTATGAGGAAGAGGGCTATCAGTACTTTACCGCAAACTTTGAACCCGACGGCTTTGACTGCGTAAGAGATGCTTTCCTTGGAACCTATAATACGGAAAGCAATCCTCAGGCTGTGATAAACGGCAAGTGTTCAGGCAGCAAAGAGCTTGGCAATAATCACTGCGCTTCCCTTCAAAAGAACCTTGTCCTTGAACCGGGGGAAGAGGTAAGGCTCATTTATTTCCTTGGAGAGGGAAGAAAGGATGAGGCGCTTCGTATCCGCAGAAAATACAGCGACGTAGCCGAACTGGAAGGAGCCTACGAAGATCTGCGATTGTTCTGGAAAAACAAACAGGATGCCTTTGTGGTTAAGAGCCCTGAAGCAGGCATTGACACCATGATAAATACCTGGACCTTCTACCAGGCTGAGATAAACGTAATGTTCTCAAGGTTTGCTTCTTTTATAGAAGTTGGCGGCAGAACGGGCCTTGGCTACCGCGATACAGCTCAGGATGCCATGACAGTTATAGCTTCAAATCCGGAGAAATGCAGACAGCGCATTGTGGAGCTTTTAAGAGCACTCACAACAAGCGGCTACGGAATACATCTCTTTGAACCCAGGTGGTTTGAACCTGACGAGGGAAAGCCAAAGAAAAAGCCCTTCAAATCTCCTACAGTCATACCTGAGGTGGAAGGGAAATCCAAGGTCCACGGCCTTGATGATGCATGCTCTGATGATGCCCTGTGGCTTGTTCCCACCATCGTTGAATACGTAAAGGAAACAGGAGATGTTTCTTTTCTTTCAGAGAGCTTTGGGTTTGCTGATGGAGGCGAGGGATCTGTATATGAGCATATGAAGAGGATCCTTGATTTTACGGCGGAGCAGATAGGACAGACAGGAGTTGCCAAGGGGCTTAGAGCCGACTGGAACGACTGCCTGAATCTTGGAGGCGGAGAGAGTGCTCTTGTAACCTTCCTTCACTACAAGGCTATAGAGAGCTTTTTGGAGGCGGCAGCTCTTCTTAATAATGAAACAGATATTGAAAAATATTCAGCCATGAAGGAAAAAGTCCAAAAGACCTGCAACAGTGTATTGTGGGATGGCAACTGGTTTTTAAGAGGCTTTACCGCAGATGGACGAAAGATCGGAACACACACCGACAAAGAAGGACAGATTCATCTTGAAAGCAATGCCTGGGCGGTTCTGTCGGGAGCGGCAGACAAAGAAAAATCCGAGGCAGCGCTTGAGAGTATCCATGAGCATCTTGCTACTCCCTACGGCATCAGGCTTAATCACCCGGCTTACACGATTCCTGATGACAGCATCGGATTTGTCACCAGGGTATATCCGGGACTTAAGGAGAATTCAAGTATCTTTTCCCATCCAAATCCCTGGGTGTGGGCGGCTGAATGCAGGATGGGACATGGCGATAGAGCAATGGAGTATTACAAGTCCCTCTGCCCCTACTATCAAAATGACAAGATAGAAACAAGATACGCTGAGCCCTATTCCTACTGTCAGTTTATCTCAGGTCCCGACCACAGCACCTTCGGAAGAGCGCATCATCCCTTTATGACAGGTAGCGGCGGATGGGCATATTATTCCGTGACACATTACATGCTGGGCATACGTCCTGAGTTTGACGGCCTTACAGTGGACCCTTGTATCCCTTCAGACTGGGAGGGATTTAAGCTTCAAAGGAGATTCAGAGGCGGAATCTATGATATCAGTGTGGTAAATGAGACCCGCACCGGACACGGAGTAAAAAAGATACTTATAAACGGAAAAGAGGCAAAAAAGATTCCTGCTATAGCAAAGGGAGAAAAGGCAGTAGTTGAAGTCTTTATCTGATGTGGAAACATTGGTTTGTCTTTAATAGCGATTTGACAGATCGGGAGGAAAGAAATGATCAAATTCGGAACAGGTGGCTGGAGAGCCATCATCGGTGATGAGTTTACAAAAGAGAACATTCAGATCCTTACAAAGGCCATGGTGCTCAAGATGCAGAGCGAGGGCGTGGCAGACAAAGAGATGGTGATAGGGTACGACAGAAGGTTTTTATCAAAAGAAGCCATGCGCTGGGCTGGAGAAGTATTTGCGGCAGCAGGCATAAAGGCAAGTCTTATAAATAAGTCCTGCCCCACACCTCTTGTAATGTTCTATGTTATGAAACATGACCTTCCATACGGCATGATGATAACGGCTAGCCACAACCCCGCCATCTACAACGGTATAAAGGTCTTTACCTCAGGGGGGAGGGATGCTGATGAAACTCAGACCGCCGACATAGAAAAGTTCATAAAAAAAGCCATGGAAGAGCCTGTGGATGCAATGGACTACGACGAGGCGGTAAAAGAGGGACTGATCACAGAGATCTATCCCATCAATGATTACCTTGATGCTATACTTGATGAGATCAATGTTAAGGCTATCCGCGAAGCAGGGCTTAAGGTGGCGCTTGACCCCATGTACGGCGTTTCGGAGACTTCCATAAAGACCATCCTTGTTACATCAAGGTGCGAGCTTGAGACCATTCACGGACGCCACGACACCCTCTTTGGAGGAAAGCTCCCTGCGCCCAATCCTCAGGGCATGAGATCTCTTTCCAATACAGTTCTTGACGGAGGCTTTGATATCGGAATCGCAACCGACGGAGATGCAGACAGGATCGGTGTTGTGGACGACAAGGGAAGGTATCTGACACCCAACGACATACTGGTACTGCTGTACTATTATTTGGTAAAATATAGAGGTAAGAAGGGCCCCGTTGTAAGGAATCTTTGCACCACTCACATGCTGGATAAACTGGCTGACAGCTTCGGAGAAAAATGCTACGAAGTCCCTGTGGGATTCAAGTATATCTCTGCAAAAATGAATGAGACAGGTGCTGTTATCGGCGGGGAATCTTCCGGCGGACTTACGGTTGAAGGCCATATCAAGGGAAAAGACGGAGTCTATGCCGCAGCTCTTTTGGTGGAGATGCTGGCTGTTACAGGCAAAAAGATGTCTGAGATCTATGATGACATCAAAAAGGAAGTGGGCTCCATTTACATGGTAGAGAACAATCTGGAGTTCAAATCCTACATGAAACAGGACTTTTTAAAGCTTCTTATGGAAGATAAAAAGCTCCCTGATCTTCCCTTTGATATCGAGAAGGTTTCATACATGGATGGCTGCAAGGTTTACTTTAAAAACGGCGGCTGGGTATGTACCAGGTTCTCGGGCACAGAACCTCTTCTTCGCATCTTTTGCGAGATGCCGGATGAAAAGGACGCAGTCCGCATTTGTGACATCTACAGAGAATTTTTGGGAATCTAAGGGGTAAAGATATGCTGCC
>JAILOW010000120.1 GCA_024690635.1 Butyrivibrio sp. | reverse complement strand
AGAGGGCAGAAATACATAGAAGAAGCGGATGTTATCATCTACGCCGGCTCTTTGGTCAATCCTGAGCTCTTAAGCAAGGCAAGACCGGACTGTCAGGTCTATGACTCATCGAGGCTAAGTCTTGAAGAAGTCATAGATCTTATGAAGGATACGGAGAAAAGCGGCGAGAAGATCGTTCGCCTTCACACCGGAGACCCATGCATTTACGGTGCAATCCGCGAGCAGATGGATGAGCTTGATAAGCTGGGCATCTCGTATGATTACACTCCTGGAGTCAGCTCTTTTTGCGGAGCTGCTGCAGCGCTGAATCTTGAATATACACTTCCCGGTGTAAGCCAGAGCGTTCTCCTTACCAGAATGCCCGGAAGGACTCCGGTTCCTGAAAGTGAGCCCACGAAGGTGTTCTTCTTATCCGCAGGAAATGTACAAGGCCTTGTAAAAGAGCTTTTGGAAGAGGGAAGAAGTAAGGATACTCCCTGCGCTATTGTCTATAAGGCCACCTGGCCGGATGAAGAGAAGTACGTAACAACACTGGAAAACCTTGCTTTAGTTGCAGAGCAGAATAATATAACAAAAACAGCTCTTATTATTGTCGGAGATGTAGTGGCGCCAAAGGGCTATGACAAGTCAAAGCTTTACGACGCTACTTTTACTACCGGATTCAGAGAAGGAAGCAGCACTAATGAATAGAGAAAGATCTCTAAGAGGGGTGATAGTATATATATCCCTGGCAGTTCTGATACTTGTCGGGTTCTTTTTGAGTGTCGGGATCGGAAATGTTCATATCGGATTTGCAGAAGTTCTGAGGGCAATCACGAAAGGAGCGTGTGATGAGAAGACAAGAGCCATCATCATGGATATAAGACTTCCGAGGGTGATCATGACCGTTATTCTTGGCGGAGGCCTTGCTACTTCAGGATTTCTTTTGCAGACCTATTTTTCAAACCCCATCGCAGGCCCCTATATTCTTGGAATTTCATCGGGAGCCAAGATGATGGTGGCACTGGTCCTGATCTTTGTTGTAGGAAGTACAGGCAGATCCTCATCATTTCTTTTGATACTGGCTGCCTTTGCCGGAGCAATCCTCACAACGGGATTTATCATCATCATTTCAAAAGCCGTAAGGAACATGATGGTCCTCTTAGCTGCCGGAATCATGGTGGGCTATATTTGCAGCGCAGTTACGGATTTTCTCATTGCCTTTGCAGATGACTCGGATATTGTAAATCTCCACGGCTGGTCACAGGGAAGCTTTTCCGGAGTAGACATGGGAAGCGTTAAATACGCACTGGTGATCGTGGGATTAGCCTTTGTTCTGGTGATGCTTCTTAGCAAGTCCTTAGATGCCTTCAGGCTTGGAGAGGGCTATGCAAGAAGTGTGGGAGTAAATGTAAGAGTCACAAGAAGCGAAGTCATACTACTATCAAGTATCCTCTCTGCCTGTGTGACGGCCTTTGTCGGACCTGTTTCCTTTATAGGAATCGCTGTTCCGTTCCTAATGAGGGAACTACTAAAGACTTCAAAGCCTATAGTCCTTTTGCCTGCGGCATTTATGTCAGGCGCAGTATTCTGCATGTTTAGTGACCTTCTTGCCAGAAGCCTTTTTGCACCCACGGAGCTGAACATTTCCGCTGTAACTTCGCTCTTTGGAGCGCCTATCGTTATCTTTATGATAATCAGGAGAAATATAAATAATGAAACTTGATAAGCTCGTAGCCGGATATCACAAAAAAATAGTGGTTCGCGATGTGGACCTTTTGGCTTCTCCCGGCGAGATCATTGGCATCATTGGTCCCAATGGTGGCGGTAAATCCACAATACTAAAGAGCATAAACGGAAGCCTTTCGCTTATCGGAGGAAGTGTCTTTTTGGATGAGCTCGATGTTTCCAAAGCTCTGCCAAAAGAGATATCGAAGGTTATGTCCGTTGTCACCACTGAGAGAGTAAAGCCGATCCTTATGACCTGCCGGGATGTGGTAGCTGCCGGAAGGATTCCTTTTACCGATGGACTTGGAAAGCTGAGAGAGGAAGACAATGCTCAGATAGACAGGACCATGGAACTTATGAAGATAAAAGAGCTCTCGGATGTGGCCTACTCAGATGTCAGTGACGGTCAGAAGCAAAGGACCCTGATTGCCAGAGCAATCGCACAGGATCCCAAGTTTCTCGTGATGGATGAGCCCACTTCCTACATGGATATAAGGCACAGATATGAGCTTATGGAGCTGCTTAAGAAGCTCTCGGGCGAGGGCGTAACGATAGTGGCTTCTCTTCACGAACTTGAGCTTGCGCTTTCCTATTGCGACAGACTTCTCCTTGTCTATGGCGATGGTCATGTTCTTGTGAAAAGACCTGATGAAGTCTTAGAGGAAGGGCTCCTAAAGCAGCTCTTTGACCTTGATGAAGATATGTATGCTAAGGTGCTTCGGAGTATTACCGGCACAAAAAGCGCAGGAGGAACCAGCTTTTTTACAAACAGAAACTGCAAGTCATTCCCGTGTCACGATGTACCGGAAGAGGAGTTTAACTGCATGTTCTGTTATTGCCCCTTATACGATCATGAGGACTGCGGCGGAAGCTACGTATGGAACGATAAGGGCATCAAGAATTGCAAGAATTGTGCTTTTCCTCACTTTAGGGATAACTACCCGAAGGTGATAAAAAAGCTGAAGGAAAAAATGTATGGACAGGGCATCGAAAAATAACTATAAGTTCATATGCTTTACCGCGGTTGGAAGAGAGCTGATGGAGAAGATCCTTTTGCAGATTCCCGGTGAAACAAGTACTTGTGGCCCGGATAAGCTGGAAACCGGAGGCCTTTCAGACTGGACTAGGGAGAACTTCAAAAAAGGAAATGTTCTCGTTTTTATCGGAGCCTGCGGAATAGCTGTAAGAGCTGTGGCTCCTTTGATAAAAGACAAAACAGAGGATGCTGCTGTGATCGTCATTGATGAAGAGGGTAAGTTTGTGATCACTATTCTCTCAGGACATATGGGCGGGGGAGTTGCTGCGGCAAAAGAGCTTTCGGGCATTATTGGGGCTACAGCCGTTATTACAACAGCCAGCGATGTAAGGGGAGAGTTTGCTGTTGATGTGTTTGCCAAAAACAACGGCCTTGTAATTAACGATATGAAAAAGGCTAAGTCTTTTTCCGCATATCTTCTTGAACATAATAAGGCTTTTTATCAGGTTGATCCTGAGTTCGAAGATGTGCTTGAAGTCATTGCCTGCAGAGATAGTCTAAAGAGGGTGAAGGATCTCGATGAGCAGGGGGATTGCGAAGGCTCTTTTACCATATCACCTAAGACCTGCGGCATAGAACAATTACAGCTGATCCCTAAATGCATAGTGCTGGGCGTAGGCAGCAGAAAAGGAAAAGAAGGAAGAGAGCTTATAGAATTTGCAGACCGCATTCTTGATGAGCTTTCTCTTGATAAAAGAAGCATTTTAGCTGTTACATCCATAGATTTAAAGAGCAAAGAGGCGGGGATTACAGAGCTTGCCGAATATTACGGCGCTGAGTTTAAGACATTTTCGCAGGAGCTACTCATGGAGCAGGAAGGGGAGTTTTCAGCTTCGCAGTTTGTGAGTAAGGTCACAGGAGCTGACAATGTCTGCGAAAGATCGGTCATGGCCTTTGGCTGCAGGAGACTGATCATGAAAAAGAGAGCAGAAAACGGTATGACACTGGCAGTTGGAGTTTTAGGGAGGAGCTTTGCCGATGAGTGAAAAGTGTTTGTATGTGGTTGGTTTTGGGCCGGGGCAGTATTCGGACATGACTATAAAGAGCGCCAAGGTGCTAGGCGGTTGCGACGTGATCGTCGGATATACTGTCTATTGCGATCTGGTGCGTCCCATGTTTGAGGATAAAAAGTTTATCAGCACTCCGATGATGAAGGAGGAGGAGAGGGTAAGGCTTGCCTTAAACGAGGCGGATACAGGCAAAAAGGTTGCCCTTATATGCAGCGGAGATGCTGGGATATACGGCCTTCTGGGACTTGTCTATGAGATGGGCGTTGATTTTCCGGAGGTTTCCATTAAGGCTACTACAGGAGTAACAGCGGCCATCAGTGGTGGGGCTGTTTTGGGCGCTCCGCTTATACATGACTTTTGCTGCATCAGCTTAAGCAACAGGCTCACACCCTTTGAACTTATTGAAAAAAGGCTCAGGGCTGCAGCGCAGACGGATATGGTCATTGTGCTATATAATCCCGAGAGTAAGTCAAGAGCCGGATTTTTAAGGAAGGCCTGTGAGATACTGCTTGAGGAGATTGAAGAGGAAAGGGTATGCGGAATTGCAAGGAACATCGGAAGAGACGGTGAGAACTCACAGGTACTTACCCTTGGGGAGCTTAAGGAAACTCCTGCTGATATGTTTTCAACGGTGTTTATCGGCAATTCATCAACCAGAAATATAATGGGACTTATGGTCACAGCCAGAGGATATCAAAGTGAGAGATAAGATTCTTGTTTTCGGCGGAACCACTGAAGGAAGATTATTTGCAAGTAAATTAGAGGAACTTGGGATTCCCCATGTGGTCAGCGTTGCAACAGAATATGGAAAGTCAGTTGAAGAGGAGAGCGGAGAAGCATCTCTCCTTGTGGGACGCATGGACAGAAACGCAATTGCAGACCTTCTTAGAGACGGCGAATTTGCTGCAGTTGTCGATGCAACGCACCCCTATGCGATAAGGGCTTCTGAGGAGATAAAGAGTGCCTGTGAAAAAGAGTCTTTTACCTATTTAAGGCTACTCAGAAAAACTGCAGATTCTGAGACGAATGCAGGAAACGTGACATATGTTGAAGATGTGACAGATGCAGCAAAAGAGCTTGAGAAGAGAGCAGGAAACATATTGCTCCTTACGGGCAGCAGGGATTTAAAAGAGATCACAAGCGGAATTTCAGATATATCAAGAGTTTATGTCAGGATCATTCCGGATATTGCCAGCATCGAAAAGTGCCATGAAGCCGGGCTACGGGGGCGTCAGATAATCGCAATGCAGGGACCTTTTTCGGTGGCTATGAATGAGGCTCTGATAAGAGAGATAAATGCGTCGGTCATACTTACTAAGGAAAGCGGAGAGGCAGGAGGATTTTCTGAGAAGCTACAGGCTTCTGAGAACTGCAATGCAGAGACAATTGTCATAAGAAATCCTGAGAAGAATGATATCGCTAATGATGGCCTGGAAGCCGGAGAAATACTTGAGAGGATCTTTACTATTCTGGGAAAAGAGCCTTTAGAAGAAACGGGCAAATGCATCACCTTAGGAGGTGTAGGTCCCGGAGATGAAAGGTTCTATACCGCTGAGTTTTCAAAAGCTTT
>JAILOW010000116.1 GCA_024690635.1 Butyrivibrio sp. | reverse complement strand
CCACCGGCTGCGGGAGCAGGTGTCTGCTTGGGAGCTGCTGCGGGTGCAGGTGCTGCGGGAGAAACGTCTGCTGCAGGTGCTGCAGCTGCCTCATCCTTATCTTCAGGGCCTTTTGCTGCGCTGGGATCAAACTCACCGCAGTCGCATCCTTCAACCTCAGATACGGATTTAACTATCTCTTCAACCTTTTCCTTTGACTCGTCTGTAATAAGGATAAGGCTGAAAGTAAATTCAAATTTCTCATCCTCGATGTCCTGAGTGCTAGGCTCAGATACAGCGATCTCACCGATTTCCTCAAGTCCCTTGAATACAAGGAAACCTCTTGCAGCCTTAAGGATGCAGGACTCCTGAATATGTACGGTAACGCCGTAAATCTTCTTGCCCTGATTCTTGGCTTCTTCCAATGTGGATTTAACTGAAGGCTCAAGACGGATTGCTCTGTAATCGCTTGCTCCATCCGCTCCTACCTCAGAATCTGCAGGTGCTGCAGCGGGTGCTGCTGCGTCAGCTGCAGGTGCGTCTGCTGGAGCACTGTCGCCGCCAAGATTACCTGATCTGATATCAGCAAGAGCCTTTATGATATTCTGGTGCTCCTCAGTTCCTTCGTCCTGATTCTCTGTAATGTTATCCACGTAACCCTGAATAGCATCAAGACACTGCAGAAGAATATCAATCATTTCAGATTTGATCTTGATCTTACCTGCACGAACATCAGAGAATACGTCCTCCATGTCGTGTGTAAGATTCTGCATTCTGGTATAACCCATTGTTCCGGCCATACCTTTCATTGAATGCGCAGACCTGAAGATCTCGTTTATGCAATCTTCGTTCTCGGGATCGCCCTCAAGAACCATGATGTTGTCATTAAGAGACTGCAGGTGTTCCTTTGCTTCGTCAAGAAAGACACTTAGATACTGGGAAACATCCATAACCTATATACCTCCATTTGAAAAGTTTGCACTCAAAAGTATAGACTGTATTACGCATACTTTTGAACTTTATATCGGCTTTTCGAATGGAGGAATTTAAAAACTTGAGATAAAAGAAATATTAAAAAGTAATGAAATCCCTCAATTCACGCCGACATGCATTATGATTTCCTGGGCCACATCATCAAGCTTGACTACCTGATTCACAAGCCCGGCTGTTGCTACTGCTTTGGGCATTCCATACACGGTACAGGTACTTTCTTCCTGTCCGATAACGTGTACTTTTTTCTTTGTCTTAAGATTTTTGATTCCTTCGGTTCCGTCAGCCCCCATGCCTGTTAATACTACACAGCACACTTCGTCGTAATCGGAATCCATAAGTGACTCATACATAAAGTTTGCACAGGGCCTTACCCCTTCTCTGGTAGGACCGTCCACATAATGAATGGTTTCCTTACCTGCATTCTTTACAATATGCATATGCTTGCCGCCTCTGGAGATATAAACCCAACCGGGTTGAATGATATCTCCCTCTGCCGCCTCCTTAACCCTGACCTCTGAAAGAGAATCAAGTCTTTCCGCAAGGGAAGCAGTAAAGCCTTCCGGCATGTGCTGGACAAGCACGACTGGTGTTTTTAGATTTTTGGGAAGTTTGGGAATAACGGCCTGAAGAGCTCTGGGCCCTCCCGTAGAACTTGCGATGGCAACGATCCTGTTACCTGTGATCTTATTTGCAGACTTTGTGACAAGCTCTACGACCTTCCTGGACTCCCTGGCATCATCTATGGAGAAAGCTTTTGCAGAAACAGGTGCCTTACTTTCGGCAACTGCAGCCAGCGTGTTGATAAACAGCTTGGTAAAATCCTCTCCACGGCACTCGGAAGCTCTGTCCGGTTTATGGACAAAATCCAAAGCTCCCAGATCCAAAGCATCCATGGTAACCTTGGCACCTTCTTTTGTATCGGTGCTGGCCATCATGATCTTGGCTTTGATGTTGTTCTTTTGAAGCTCCTTAAGAAGCGTGATGCCGTCCATTCTAGGCATGTTAATGTCAAGAACCACAGCGTCATAAGTCTTGGTCTTCAAAAGATCAAGTGCCTCAATACCGTCTTTAGCTTTGTCAGCCACTTGGAATCTTGAGTCTGCATTAATAATATCACTGAGTACAGTTCTCATAAGTGCAGAGTCATCAACAATTAGAATTTTTTTCATAATTAAGTCTGCTTCTTTCTGATTTTACGTTCCTCCTCAAAAATAAAGTGGATAATATCTTCTCTGGAGGTCTCATCAATGTACACGTACTGAATGCGGTGCTCAAATAAACCGGGCCTGCTCTCCAGTTCCTGTACTTTCAACACGTTGCAGATCATTTCATAGTCCTTGTCGTTTACATTACCGGGTAAACGATAAGAACAATATATGGTGCTTCCTTCCTCATAATGGAAGTTAGCGACAAATCGCAGACCGCCACCACTGATGTCTACGACCACGCTCTTTTGAAGATTGCTTCCGGGATCAACCAGGTATCTGCGGTTTTTCTCAAAAGCTTCAAGTTCCTCTTTTGAACACTGCCTTGACTTAAGTTCAAGGGCACAGCTGAATCTGTAATACTCTCTTCTCTGGAGCTTGGATAATTCGCTGGTAAGGTCAAGCACCAGAATATACATATTGTCACTTCTGTATCTGTCTACTATCTTTGCAAAACACTGAAAAAGTCCTTTATTGCTGTAAAAGCAAAGGCTATACTCGCCGTCCACGGGAAGAAGTACTATCTTGCCCTTTTCAAAAGGCATGAGCACTTCGATCCTGTCATCTGATGTAACATCCATAACCTTGGTCATATAAATATGCTTGGTACGGATATCTTCATCCATCCATATTTTTCCTGTGGCTTTTAACTCCACCCTGTTTCCGGGTGAAATGTAATCAGTGAGCATCTTTTGTAAATAGTCTCCGTTCTGTAGTATTTATGCAGGCTGTGAAGGGTTCGTCCCCTGCGCTCCGCCTTGGATCTGCGTACTGCTGAGCTTTCTTCCTGTGATGATATGTGAAAAGAAAGCTGCCATTCCTCTTTGTTTTATCTCCATGGCATCCTGAGGATTCATAAGCTGGTTTGCTATGTTTTCGAATGCCCTTACCGACTTGGCATTAGGGTATTGAAGCGAAACCGGTGACTGCTGCATAACGCTTCTTGCAAGCATCTGATCCTGAGGAATCGCGCCCATGTATGTAAGAGGAAGCTTTAGATATCTGGCAACAACTGCATTTAACTTATTAAAGAGCTGTTGTCCTTCTTCCATTGAAGAAACCCTATTGGATACCACTTTCACCTTAGTATTATCTCTTGAAAACCTGGGTGACTGATTAAGTGCTTTTAAAAGAGAATAAGAATCCGTAATAGATGTAGGCTCAGGCGTAGTAACCAGTATGATCTCTCCGCTTGCCACAAGAAATTCCATAACTGCATTGGAGATACCCGCTCCGGTATCTATTATTATTATATCAGCAATAGCGTCCAATTCGGCAAGATTTACAATAATATATACCAAATAATCTCTGCTGAGATTATACATGCCCGAAATTCCTGAGCCTCCGGAGATAAATCCAACTCCCTCAGGTCCCCAGGTGATAATATCTTTTATATTTTTGCCCTGGTAAATGAGATCACACAGATTGTGCTTCGGAACAGTGCCGAACATGATCTCTATATTGGCAAGTCCAAAGTCCGCATCAAGAATAATGACGCGCTTACCCATCTTTCTAAACTGAATAGCAAGATTGATAGCTACATTGGACTTTCCAACACCTCCCTTGCCGCTGGTCACGGTTATGATCCTGGCAAGAGGTCTTGGCATATTTGTATTTTTGATTATATTTCTAAGCTGTTGTGCCTGATCCATGCTATATTACCCAACAAATTTAACTTTTTCCGCCCAAAAGATTTTTAACGATACGCTGTGCATCAAATACAGCAATATCATCCGGTACGTTCTGTCCGTTTGTGATGTAAGAAATAGGAGCCCCCGTATGCATTCTGACATTGTACAGATTGCCTTTTGCTCCGGTCTCATCCATCTTGGTAAAGATAAGCTTATAAGCCACCATCTCTGAATAAGCATCAGCGATCTCGATAAGATCCCTGTATTTGGTAGTTGCCGAAAGAACCAGATAGTTCTCACAGTCCATGCAGTCTTCCAAAACTCTGATGAACTTTTCAACCTCTTCCTTCAATTCGGCGTTATGAAGCGAATGTCCTGCGGTATCTACCATTATGTAGTCGTAGTCCTTAAAGTCCTCAGCGGCCTGCTTCATCTCCTCAACTGTATAGATAACCCTGAAAGGGATCTCAAGGATGGATGCGTAGGTTCGAAGCTGTTCCGCAGCCGCGATCCTGTATGTATCCACAGTCAAAAGAGCTACTTTCTTTTTCCTGGTAACGCGAAGCTCTGAAGCGAGCTTAGCGATAGTGGTTGTCTTGCCGACACCTGTAGGTCCAATGAATATCTCGGCTCTGGGTCCTTCTTTTGACTCTTCGATAGGCTCAGATTTTCCGAACTTAAGAACCATCTTCTGGTAAACATTTGCAAGAGCAAAATCAAAGGGAAGTCCCGGCTTTGAGATCTTTTCCACTTCGTCTGTAAGCTGATTTACATAGATCTCATCAACTTCATTCTCTATAAGAGTATTATACAATAATTTTATGAAAGAAAGAGTCTCCTGGGAAATGTCGGATTTTCCCGTATTCTTGGAAGAATCATTATCTTCGGATACTGTATCAGCTGAAGTTTCCTTAGTTTCTTCTTTTTCATTCTTAAGAAAGTTCTTTTCAAGAAGGTTACTCAGATTATCAAGCTTTTCTTCTATCGCACTGTTGTCATCCCTGACTTCATGGTTTTTAAAGGCTGCGGGATTTGCTGCGATAATGGTATCCTGCTGTGAAGGCTTATACTCTTTTTGGGGAGTATAGGTCTTTACGGGTCTTTCGGACTCTTCTTCCAAAGCTACGGTAACTTCTATCTTCTGTCCCTGAAAAATCGAAAAGAAACCGCTTTTCTTGGCCGGGCGAACATTCATGACAACAATGTTAGGGCCCAGCTCTTTTCTGGCTTCTTCGGTAGCCTCGCTTTCTGTTTTTCCAACAAACTTTTTAATAATCATACTATGCCGTTACCATCCCCACAGATTGTAGTTCAACACTTGGTTCTACTTCATTATATGAAATAACAACAAGGTCTTTGTAATAGTCCTGGGTCATTTTCTTGAAATACATTCTTACAATAGGCGAAGCCATTATAATAGCCATCTTGCCTGCATCCTCAAGCTTTTGTACCTGCTCTCCCACAGCCGTAAGAATGGACTTGGTCCTTGCGGGATCGAGAGTAAGATATGCTCCGGTCTCAGTCTGCTTGACGCTGCTCATGATCTCCTGCTCGATCTTGGGATCAAGAGTTACAACGGAAGTAGTCTCACCCGGCATAAAGAACTTGTTGGATATGGCTCTCTTAAGGCTCTGTCGTACATACTCCGTAAGAATATCAGGATCATGTGTAGAAGGAGCAAAATCAGCAAGTGTCTCAAAAATTGTAACAAGGTCTCTGATGGAGATGCCTTCACTGAGAAGATTCTGAAGTACTTTTTCAATCTCACCAAGACTCATAAGCTTGGGCACAAGCTCATCCACAAGTGCAGGGTTGTTTTCTTTCAGGTTATCAACAAGATTCTGAACATCCTGCCTGGTCATAAGCTCAGCAATATGCTCACGAATGATCTCAGTAAGGTGAGTTGCGATAATGGAAGGAGGATCAACTACAGTATAGCCAAGGCTCTCAGCTCTTTCCCTCTGTCCTTCCGTGATCCAGATGGCGGGAAGATGGAACGAAGGCTCAAACGTAGGAATACCGGTGATCTCATCCTCAACATGTCCGGGATTCATGGCCATGTAATGATCAAACAAAATCTCACCGTCACTTACCTGTATACCTTTAATTTTAATGATATATTGATTCGGATTCAACTGAATATTATCCCTCAGTCGAATGATGGGAACCACAGTACCAAGCTCAAGGGCTACCTGGCGCCTGATCATAACAACTCGGTCAAGGAGGTCTCCGCCCTGATTAACATCCGCAAGAGGAATGATACCGTAGCCAAACTCAAGCTCAATGGGATCAACCTGCAAAAGACTTGTAACATTTTCAGGCTGCCTGATCTCTTCAGCCTGCTGTTCCTCTTCGGAAGCAGCTTCTCCCTCAACGGCAACTTCTTCCATGGTCTGACTTGTAACACGGCCAAGAAGCACAAAACCAGCGCCAAAGGACACATACAAAACTGTGGGAAGAGGTGTCAGTATACCAAGTCCCGCAAGTACACCGCCCACAAGATAAAGAGTCTTGGCGGTTCCAAAAAGCTGTCCGATAAGTACATGGCCAAAATCGGACTCCTTGGATCCCTTGGTAACCAGGATACCTGTGGACATAGAGATCATAAGCGAAGGAATTGAGCTTACAAGTCCGTCACCCATGGTAAGAATGGAATAGGTATTGATGGCTGTGTTAACGTCCATACCCTTTCGCAGAACGCCCATGGCAATACCGCCCACAAGGTTAACCGCTGTAATGATAAGACCTGCGGTGGAATCTCCTTTTACGTACTTGGTAGCACCATCCATGGCTCCGAAGAAACTGGATTCTTCCTGAATCTTTTCACGCCTCGCCTTAGCTTCGGCATCAGTGATGGCACCGGTATTTAAGTCCGCATCGATAGCCATCTGTTTACCGGGCATAGCATCCAGCGTGAAACGAGCCGATACTTCAGCGACACGCTCAGAACCTTTGTTGATGACCATGAGCTGAACGATGATGAGAATGATATAAACGATAGCTCCGACGATCAGATCACCGCCGCCCACAAATGATCCGAACACTTCAATAACCTTACCTGCGCTTCCCTCGGTCAGAATAAGTCTCGTGGATGAAACGTTAAGGGCTATCCTGAATATGGTTGTAAAAAGCAGGATCGTCGGGAAGAACGACATCTGCAGAACTTCCGTAGCAAACATAGCCGTGAACATGATCACGAAGGAAAGTGACATGTCAAAGCAAAGAAGAAGGTCCAAAAGCCACTCGGGAAGAGGAATGATGAGCATTACAATGGCTGCAACGATATAAAGCGCAAGACCGTAGTCGTATACGCGATTCATGATCTTTTTAAAATCCATCATTTTCCTCCTTCCGTAAGTATTTTCATATAAATAAAATCTGTTTATCAGATCTTGCCCTTAAGGTGATATACATAAGCAAGAACTTCGGCAACTGCCTTATAAAGCTCCGGAGGCACCAGCTCTCCGATCTCTACATTTGCATAAAGCATTCTGGCCAGAGGCTTGTTTTCAACGATCTCAACGTTGTTTTCTCTTGCGACCTCTTTGATCTTTTGTGCCATATAATCCGCACCCTTGGCAACAACCATGGGAGCATCAGCTTCTTCGGCATCATACTTGATGGCTACAGCATAGTGAGTAGGGTTCGTGATAACAACGTCCGCCTGAGGGAGCTGCTGCATCATTCTTCGCCTTGAAGCCTCCATCATCTTACGCTTCTGCGCTGCCTTAACCTCAGGATTTCCTTCGGAGTTCTTCATCTCCTCTTTTACTTCCTGCTTGGTCATCATCATATCTTTCTTGAACTTGCGGCGCTGATAGATAAGATCCGCAATGGCAATGATCATGTAGGCAAAAGCGATCCTTAGTCCCAGACTTATGATAAGGTTTCCCATAAGTCCAATAGCCTGATTAAGAGGCATATCATACAAAAGAAAAATTGATTCTTTTCTGCCGTTAAAAAATGTGTAAATGACTATCCCCATCAAAGCAAGCTTTAATATGGATTTAGCCAGGTCAAAGAGCTTTCTTGTGGAAAAGATCTTTTTCATGCCGCTTACAGGGTTTATCTTGCTTAGCTTTGGCTGAAGCGGCTTGGATGTAGGGTTGTATCCCACCTGAACAAGGTCGCACACAAAAGCCACTATAAAACCTATGATAAAAAACGGTGCTGCAAGCAGTAATACTGTCAAAAGAGCATTTGAAAGAATGCTTGATATATAGTGTATGGGAAGAAAACCGTCATAGGTCCTTGCCACATTTGGAATATTGTTATATACCCTTTCAAAAATAGCCTTGAAGTTACTTCCCATAAAGGGATAAAACACTCTGAGAATCAGAAACAGAGCCAATAGAGAGAATGCCTGAGCAACCTCCTGGCTCTTGGCTACCTGACCTTCTTTTCTGGCATCATCCAGTTTCTTGGCGGTAGGCTCTTCAGTCTTTTCGGCGCCGTTGGCATCCTCAGCAAAGAACTGAAGGTCATATGGAATTACGAGCTTAGGCTCATCATCCGCTCTGGAAACTATGAACAAATTCTTCCATCAGCTCCTTCATATTGATAAAAATAAAGTTTGATGCATCACCAAGCATTGATACAGTAACAAACATAATAAACAATCCGAT
>JAILOW010000076.1 GCA_024690635.1 Butyrivibrio sp. | reverse complement strand
ACCTTCTCAGATCTTTACAATGAAAAAGATAAATCCGTTGCAGCCTATAACAAGTATGCAGAAGAAGATAAGAAGTGTGCGGGAGTTACTTTGTACCGCTATGATTCCGCTACAGGTAAAAACCTTCCTCTAAAGGGTGTTGAGGCAGGTCTTGAATCAGAGGATAGTGACGGTAACGGAGTAGCTGACGGCAAGGAATGCGACTACACCTACAGCAAGATAAACAGCGTTTATCCCGGCAAGTTTACCATGGTATTCAAGGGCATAAACGGCATGACAGGCAGCATTAAAAAGACTGTTACCATAAAGCCCTACAACGTTAAAAACAATGTAAAGGGTAACCTTGTGGCAGTGCTTGCGGGAAGCGAAGATGTGCTGTATTCCAAGGCAGGAGCCCGTCCCGGGGTCAATGTGAAATTTATTACCGCAAGGGATATAGATGGAAATGAACTGTCATCGGTAGCCTTGATCGAAGGAATTGACTATCGCGTCTCCTACAAGAACAACACCAAGGTTGCTGATAAGACGGCAAAGAATGCTCCCACTGTTGTGATCAAGGGTATCGGAAATTATACAGGAAGCTCTGCTACGCTGAAATTCTCTGTAAAGAAAGCTGCAATAACCTCCGCTACTCTGATTGCTTCCGACGTTGTCTACAAGGCAATCGGCAAGAAGGGCTACTTCTTATCCGTTCCCAAGTTATATCAGGACGGAAAAGTTCTTTCTGTTGGAAAAGGAAAGGATATTGAGGGACTTAATAAGAAAGACCTTGTTTATACCTATGCCGGCAATACAACTCTCCTCGATGCATATGGGACTGTGAGAAAAGAAGGAGAAACGGTTCTTTCTACAGATACTGTAGGCCCCGGAACAGAGATAAAGGTAAGCATCCCTGCATCAAAGCTTTCCTGCAGCGCAAAGAGTGCCTTTGAGCACAGCGCTTTTGAAAAAGAGGGAGACGAGTTTGTTGGAACCTACAGGATCGTTGAAGGAGCAAAGAGTATTTCCAAGTATTCGGCAAGTTTAAAGGATCCTTCAAAGCTTGCCTTTAACAATGCAAACGAGGTTATCATAAGAGAGAGCGATATTGTGATCCGCAAAAACAAGAAAACGGAGCCTCTTGCTGTTTCCAAGTACAGGGTAAAATCCGTAAGTAACAGCAGGTTCCTGGGAAAGACCATCATCGTCATAGAGGGCCGCGATGACTACTTCGGAACCAAAACCATTTCCGTTAAAATCTCGGCAAAGAAGGTAAACGGAAAATAATCTGCAAAATATGAAATTCAAGGTTGACTTATCTTTTGCTTTAGTGCTACAATGTGCTAAACCAATGATAAAGAGGAGTACTTCATTTACGAAGTTCACAGAGAGCATCCGGTGGTGAGAGGATGTAGCGGATGAATGAAGGAATGGGCTTTTGAGGGCGAAGCGAAATGAGTTGACTTTCAGAGTAGTATTCGACGGGAACTCCCGTTACAGAGTAGAGAAAGTGATGGCTTTCTTACTGAGTGACCGGTCAAACCGGTAAGCAAGGTGGCACCGCAGGATTGATATCATTCCTGTCCTTGTATGTTACGCATACTGGGACAGGATTTTTTTGTATAAATCGCAAGGCGATTTATACAAAAAATGCTCCGACAGTCCCTGAAAAATCACAGAGAGCCGTAAAGCGGCGAAGGAGGACAAAATGGACGTACAGAGCACAGCAAAAAGAGAAGTAGCAGTTGAAGAAAAGAAAGGCCTTGCCAATACCAGGAACCTTATTCTGGTTGGAGTTATGATGGCGGTGGGAATTGTTCTCAGGATGTTTGCGGGAGTTATCGCACTTGGTAACATGCACCCCAATTTCCTTATCGCAACATACTGTCTTGCAATCTTCATCATCAAACCCAATCTTAAAGAGGCAGCAGCCATCGGACTTATTTCCGGAGCAATCTCACAGATCGGTACATCAATGCCCTGGCTTGGACTTGTCTCCGAGACACTTGGAGCAATAGCAATGTGCCTTCTTATCAGGATGATTCTTCCCAAGTACATCAAGCCTGTTGTATGCACATTCCTTGCAACACTTATCTCCGGTTTTGCATTTATCGGACTTGCAGCACTTACCTATGCAAATCCCATGCCCGGCGCACAGTTTATCAGCATGGCACTTGTAACCGTGGTTACAGCTCTTTTGAACATGGTTATCGTTACAGTACTCAGCATTCCTGTTAATAAAGTTATGGGGAACGAAGATAAAGAATGATTTCAGTAAAAGATCTTGCATTTAAATATCAAAGCAGTAAAAGTCCTGCCCTTGACGGAATAAACATCGAGATCGAAGAGGGGGACTTCGTGGGAATTACCGGCACTTCTGGTGCCGGTAAAACCACTTTTGCATTTGCGTTAAACGGCATTATCCCCCAAAAGATCAAGGGGGATTTTTATGGTGCTGTCACAATTGACGGCAAGGATACGGCGGAACATCCCGCAGAGGAGTTTGCAAGGAAAGTGGGAGAAGTCTTTCAGGACATCGACTCACAGATGGTGGCAAGCGTTGTTGAGGATGAGATACTGTTTGGCCTTGAGAACTTCGGAGTGCCTCACGATGAGATAGGCCCTCGTGTTGATAATGTATTAAAAGAGTTGGGAATAGAGGAGCTTAGAGACAGAGAGATCTCAAGCCTCTCAGGCGGACAAAAACAAAAAGTTGCAATCGCTTCAATACTGGCACTTGAGCCTGAAGTGATAGTTCTGGATGAGCCTACGGGAGAGCTTGATCCCGAGAGCAGCCGCGATATATTCAGGCTCCTTACAAAGCTCAACCGCGAAAAAGGCATTACCGTAATAATAGTAGAGCAAAAGATCATGCTCCTTTGCGAGTATGTTAAACATATGATGGTTCTGGATAAGGGACATGTGGCGTTTTTTGGAACACCAAGAGATGTGGTAAAAGAGATCGACAGGTTCAAAGAGCTTGGCATCAATGTTCCCAGAGTTACAGAGCTTTCCTCAAAACTCATTAGCGAAAAGATATATGACGGCGAGGTCACACTTACTGTGGACGAAGCTGAAAATATGATAAGGAGGATCCTGAAATGATCAGATTTGAAAACGTAAGTTTCGGATACTCCGAAGAAAGACCTATTATAAAAGATCTTAGTTTTCACATTGAAAAGGGAGATTTTGTGGCTCTTATCGGAGCTAACGGCGCAGGAAAAAGTACCATAAGCCGCCTGACAAACGGCCTTCTCCATCCTACAAAGGGACATGTCTGCCTTGGAGGGAAAGATACCCTCAAAACTCCTTCAAGCACTCTGGCCAGGGACTGCGGCTTTTTGTTCCAAAATCCCGACAGGCAGATCTGCGAAAACACAGTTAAGGATGAGATAGCTTTTTCCATGAAAGTTCAGGGTCGCCCTGCAAAAGAGATTGAGGAAAGATCGGCGCAGGTCATGGAGACCTTTCGTCTTGATCCCGATTGGTTTCCTTTTTCAAGGAGCAGAGGAGAGCGTCAGAGGATCGCTCTTGCAAGTGTTCTTGCCTGCGAGCCTGAGCTTCTTATTTTGGACGAGCCCACTACGGGACTTGATTACCTTGAGTGTATCGGCATCATGGACTATGTCACAAGACTTAACCGCGAGAAGGGCACAACCATACTGATGGTGAGCCATGATATGGAGCTGGTTCAGTCCTATGCCAAAAACGTCATTGTTCTTGATCACGGAACAATCCTTGGACAGGGACCTACCAATGAGATCATGAAAAATGTTGACGTTCTTAAAAAGGCAAGAGTTTTGCCTGCCCAGATACCGGAACTTACCCTTCGCTTTGGCGATGAATTTAAAGATGTGTTTACGGTTGAAGAAATGCTTGATGCTGTCCGCTTAAAGACAGGGAAAGGAGGCGCACTGTGAATCTACTCAACTATGTTCACGGAAACAGCTTCCTTCATAAATTAAATCCTGTCATCAAGCTTCTTGCGGCTTTTATGTACGGCATCGCAGCCATTCTTTGTAACAACGTTTTTGCGGAAGTTGGATTCATTATACTTATGATCCTTATTTCAGCAACGGCAGGAATTGCCAAAAGAGCTCTTTTCCTCACAAGAAATCTTATGTTCCTTGGACTTATCATGTTCGTGATACAGCTCTTTTTCGTAAGGACGGGAGAGCCTTTGCTGGTTTTGAGAGGCGTGGTTTTCTTTACAACAGGAGGACTTAAGAGTGCGCTACTTCTCTCCCTTAGGGTCATAGCGGCTATGCTTCCTTTGATGCTTCTCTTTGCCATTACTCAGATGAACGATCTTTGCAACGCTCTGGTAAAAAGAGTGCATCTTCCCTACAGATACGCATTTATCGTAACCACAGCCTTTCGCTTTGTTCCGATATTTGCAACCGAGTTTCATGACATTCAGGACGCGCAGAAGGCAAGGGGAGTTGATTTTGATACAAAGAACTTTTTCAGGAAGCTTCAGCTGATAGCGCCTTTATGCGTGCCTCTTTTGGTATCAAGTCTTAAAAAGGTTGATGTATCCGCTATGTCTGCAGAGATGAGAGGCTTTGAACTTCGAGGCTATAAGAGCGGTTACAAGGAGTATCCTTTTTCTGCGGGAGATTTTTTGACCATCCTGCTTTTAGCTGCTTTAATAGCGCTTACTGTTATCTTTTTACGATAAGAAGGTGAGATTATGGATTACAAGGCAAAGATGAAATACGGAACGGACGTTGTGGAGATAGATGTTACCGGCGCAAAGTCCGTTGAGGTTTTAAACCCCGATCCCATGCCGGAGATTGAGGACGTGGCAGAGGCTTTTCGCATCTGCGTTGAGGAAGGTGCCATATCTTCTTTGCCCTTAAATAAAAAGATCGCTTCTGAAGATCAGGTTACAATTGTGGTTTCAGATATCACCAGAAGCTGGATGCATCAGGGAGATATACTGACACTTCTTGGTCACTATCTTCATGAGAATATGCAGGTTCCCTATGAGAACATCACCGTTCTCATAGCTCTTGGAACTCATAGAAAGTCATCGGAGCAGGAAAAAGAAATAATCGCAGGCTCCTATCTTTATGAGAATGTCACTGTGGTGGATCACGACTGCGATGCTGAAAATGTTCTTGTGGGCAGGACCAGCCGCGGAACCGATGTGTGGGTTAATCCTCTTGTGACTGACCGTAAGGTCATCGTTGTGGGAGGAACGGTTCATCACATGATGGCGGGCTTTGGCGGCGGCAGGAAAAATATCCTTCCGGGAGTGGCTTCCAGGCAGACCATCAGGCAGAATCACTCAAGAGCGCTTGATCCCAATATTGCACATTCCGATCCAAGGGTGGGCTGCGCTTTACTTGAGAACAATCCCATCAATGAAGATATGAACGAGGCAGCAGCCTTTGTGGATGTTACCTACGGAATAAATATCGTTGTATCAACAAACGGAAAGTTCAGCGGACTCTTTGGAGGAGACCTGTACGAAGCCTGGAAAGAGAGCTGCTTATATCAGAAAAAGTGCTACGAAAAGTGGATCGATCATGAAGCGGATATCGTGATCGTATCAAGCGGCGGAGCACCTAAGGACATGAATCTCTATCAGGGCTGCAAGGGCATGATGAATGGAATGCGCGCTCTGAAAAAGGGTGGTCTCATGCTCTGGCTTGCAAAGTGCCCCGAGGGGTGCGGAGCCCCTGACTACACCGCATGGCTAACGCCTCTGAAAGACGGTCGTCTTGACCCTGCACTTCGCGCAGACTTCACCATAGGCGGCTTTATCTTCTATCTCACTGTAGAGACCCTGAAAAAAGGAGAATGCCGCATCCTCACCACCATAGATGGCGACACGACAGGGCCCATGGGCATGACAGCCTTCACTGATCCTTCAGCCTTTGCCGCAGATGTGGATTTTACCGATAAGACCGTCTACGTCATCCCCTACGGAGGCAGCGTGGTCCCCATGGTTCGGGGAATTGATGATAGAGGGTGAGGACACTTTTTGCCCTTTGTTTTCAAAAAACTATTCGCCGTGTGAAAACACAGGCGCTGAAATTACTGTACACGGGAAAAAACTTGTTTAAAAGAAGTAATTGTGAAAGCCACATGACAGCGCCGGCGGGGATAGGGTGGAATAAAGGCCGGTAATGTGATACAATGCAAACGAATTTGATAGAGAAAGTATACGGTGCCTGCGGATCCTGCAACTTGGGGATGCCGTGGGTTAAAAGGGAAGCAGGTGCAAGGCCTGCGCGAACTCGTCACTGTAGATGCGGAGCGTCGCTGCGATGATCTGGTCACTGAGATAATCTTGGGAAGGCCGGCAGCGGTGTGATGATGCATGAGCCAGGAAACCTGCCACGTACTTGGTACAGGAACTTGTTCCGGATCACGAGTAATTGATCGTACTGCATGACAGGGGTTTGGCCCTGTGTTTTGTGTGCTCAGTTGCTCATCCGGGTATTCCGGGTGAGTTTTTTTGTGCCCTTTCTCTGTTAAATATAGAAGGAGGAATATTATGAAGAAGAAACTTTTAACAGTTGTCCTGACAGCAGCTATGACTACAGCTCTTTTGGCAGGATGCGGCAGCAATGAAGCTGCAGAGGCTCCTCAGGAGGCAGAGTCCGAAGAGGTTGTAGAGGAAGCCGAACCTCAGGAAGAAGAGGCAGATGAAATGAGTGATGAAGAAAGGGCTCAGGAAGTAGCGGATCTTATTGATGCCATCTATGTTCAGGAGAGAACAGATGAAACAGATGAGCTTTGCGAAAAGGCTAAGGCTGCATGGGATGCTCTTACAGATGAGCAGAAAGAGATGGTTGAGGGCGAGGATGCCGACCCTGATTATTTTGGAAGAGATACAGGTGATGCTTCCAAGGATGATCCTCTTAACACAGATGAAATCGGAGAGAACGAGCTTCTTGTTGTAAGCTTTGGTACCTCTTTTAACGACAGCAGATCCGAGGATATCGGCGGTGTTGAAAAGGCTATTGCCAAGGCAAATCCCGACTGGTCTGTAAGAAGAGCTTTCACAGCGCAGATCATCATCAACCACGTTCAGTCAAGAGACGGTGAAAAGATCGACAACATGCAGCAGGCTCTGGACAGAGCAGTTGCCAACGGTGTAAAGAATCTTGTTGTTCAGCCTACACACCTTATGCATGGTGCTGAGTACGATGAGCTTACAGAGGAACTTGCAAACTACAAGGATAAATTTGACACTGTAACCGTTGCTGAGCCTCTTCTTGGAGAAGTTGGAAATGATGCAACAGTTATCAATGATGACAAAAAAGCAGTAGCAGAAGCTGTTGTTGCAGAGGCAGTAAAGAGCGCAGGCTTTGACAGTCTTGAAGCTGCCGCTAATGATTCCACAGCTTTTGTATTCATGGGACACGGAACAGCTCATACAGCAAAGGTAAGCTACAGCCAGATGGCTACTCAGATGGAAAAGCTTGGCTATGAGAACGTATTTATCGGAACCGTAGAGGGTGAGCCTGAGGAGACTTCCTGCGAGAACATCATCGAGGCAGTAAAGGCTGCAGGCTACAAGAACGTTGTTCTTCGTCCTCTTATGGTTGTTGCAGGTGATCATGCCAACAACGATATGGCCGGTGATGATGAGGATTCCTGGAAGAGCATGTTTACTGCTTCAGGAGCATTTGAAAAGATCGACTGCCAGATCGAAGGCCTTGGAAGGATCGAAGCTGTTCAGAATCTCTATGTTCAGCACACCGCAGAAGCTCTTAAGACTTCGGGTTTTGAAGCAGGCGCTGCAAGTGAGACAGCTGCAGCAGGCGAGACTCCTGCAGACGGTGAGTATCAGGCAAAATTCAAGTCTGACAGCTCCATGTTCAAGGTAAACGAAGCCTATGATGATATGGGAACTCTTACAGTAAAAAACGGAGAGATGATGATCCACATTTCTCTTCCTTCAGAGAACATAGTTAATCTCTTCCCCGGAACTGCAGAGGATGCAGCAAAGGACGGAGCAAAGCTTCTTGAGCCCACCAAGGATGAAGTTACCTACAGCGACGGAACCAAGGAGACAGTAAACGGCTTTGACGTTCCCGTTCCTTATCTTGATAAGGAATTTGATCTTGCCCTTATCGGTACAAAGGGAAAATGGTATGACCATAAGGTTGTGGTTTCTACTCCCGCAAACTAAAATTGTTATATGAAAAGAATTTTTAGAGCATTAAAAAAGAAAACGATCCTTTTGGGGATCCTGATATGTACAATGGCGGTAACCTCCTGCGCTTCGCAGGGGGTTACTTCTGCTACACAGACAAATGCTTCAGACGAAGAAGAAAGCTTTTTAGTGGATATTTCTTTTGAAGGAGGATCCGGAAAAGCATATATAAAATCTCCTGTTGAGGTCACAAAAAAAGACGGAAAGCTGACCGCCAAATTTATCTGGAGCAGCAAAAACTACGACTACATGCTGGTTAACGGCATCAGATATGACAATGAAAATAACGGTGGTGAATCCACTTTTACAGTAGAAATAGATAACATTGATGAGCCTCTTGTCGTGATAGGTGACACTGTTGCCATGAGCACTCCTCATGAGATTGAGTACCTGATCACCTGGGGAGAAAAAGAAAGCGTGCAAGATGACTCTGCAGACGCCAACGGCGGAGAGACTCACAAAGAGGAAACGAAAAAAGCCCTTGAGGCAGCCGGGCTTTCACTTTCAGAGGAAGAAAGCCTTAAGTTTGCCAAAGGTTTTTCCATAGAAAAATACGGAGAATATAAATATATTTCCATAGAGAATTCCGGGGACTATCTGGTGGTGCCTGAGGGAAAAGACATTCCACAGAACCTTCCTGAATTTGTAACAGTATTAAAACAGCCCCTTGATAAAACCTACCTTGTATCAACTTCTGCCATGGACCTTGTGTCAGCCTGCGACGGTCTCGATATGATAAAGCTGTCAGGCAGCAGGCAGGAGGACTGGTATGTTGATGCCGTCTGTAAAGCCATGGAAGAGGGAAACATAAAATATGCGGGAAAATACAGGGCTCCCGACTATGAACTTATCCTTGAAACGGGATGTAATCTGGCTATAGAAAATACCATGATCTATCACGAGCCTGCAGTAAAAGAAAAGCTGCTGGAGCTGGGGATACCTGTTCTGGTTGAAACTTCCAGCTACGAAGAGCATCCCATGGGAAGGCTTGAATGGATAAAGCTTTATGGAGCTTTGTTTGGTAAAGAAAAAGAAGCAGAGGACTTTTTTGATAAAGAGCTTGAAAAGGTAAAACCTCTTCTTTCGGAAAAACCCGATACGGGGAAGAGTGTGGTGTTTTTTCATGTAACTTCCAACGGACTTATCAACGTTCGAAGGTCAGGCGATTACATCACCGAAATGATAAAGCTGGCAGGAGGGCACTATGCGCTTGAAGATATAGCCATCGGAGAAAGTGCGCTTTCCACCATGAATATGCAGATGGAGGACTTCTATGCCGCTGCTTCGGAAGCTGATATCATTATTTATAACAGCACCATCGGCGGAGAGATTGGATCCATAGATGAGCTTGTGGCGAAAAATGTTCTTTTCAAGGATTTTAAGGCAGTAAAAGAATCCCGGGTTTATTGCACGGAAGAAAAGCTCTTTCAGCAGACCACGGGAATCGCGGAATTTATGAAGGATTTAAGCGATGTCTTTTCAGATAAAGACAGAGATTATACATACCTTAACAAACTGGAATAGGTGATATGGGAAAAAGACGGGGCGGTATATTTTTCTGCATGGCCGTTATTCTTATTGCAGGTCTTTTCTGGATCAGTATCATTCTTGGAAGTACGGATATTTCCGGGGACACGATCCTGAAGATCCTGACAGGGGATAAGAGCGACACCATGCACATGAACATCATATGGAATATCAGACTGTCAAGGGCTGTTTCTGCATTTTTGCTGGGAGGAGCGCTGGCTCTTTCGGGATATCTTTTGCAGACCTTTTTTGGAAACCCCATAGTGGGGCCTTTTGTCCTTGGAATCTCTTCCGGAGCCAAGCTTACTGTAGCTCTTGCCATGATATTTTTCCTGTCGGTTGGAAAAGAGATCGGCCTTACCGGCATGGTTTTATCGGCTTTTGTGGGAGCTATGATCACCATGGGCTTTGTTCTTTTGGTTTCCTTAAAGGTAAAGAACATGAGCGTTCTGGTGGTATGCGGAATCATGCTGGGCTACATCTGCTCTGCAGTAACGGATCTGGTGGTGACATTTGCGGATGATTCCAATATCGTTAATCTCCACAACTGGTCCATGGGGAGCCTCTCCGGTATAAACTGGGAGGAGATAAAGATCGCGGCGGTATTGGTTGTGGCATGTCTTTTATTGACGGTTTTCATAATAAAGCCCATGAATGCATACAGGCTGGGAGAGCCTTATGCCAGAAGTGTCGGAGTGGACATAAAGCTTTTGAGAGTGATGCTGATTCTGGTATCCAGTCTTTTGGCGGCCTGCGTTACGGCTTTTGCAGGACCCATATCCTTTGTGGGAATTGCGGTGCCACATCTTGTAAGAACCATTCTAAAATCCGACAATGCCCATGTTATGGTACCTGCAAGCTTTCTTGGGGGAGCAGTGGTTACGCTTTTTTGCGACATGCTTGCAAGGACTTTGTTTGCGCCGACGGAAGTCAGCATAAGCTCCGTGACTGCGGTATTTTTGGTGCCGGTAGTAATAGTAATGATGATAAAAAGAACCGATAAGAGCAGGGAATAACAGATGTCCGATGCAAAAGGGATAAAGACTGAAAAACTGAATATCGGATACAAAAAGGACCTTATCACGGATATATGCCTTGAGGTAAAGCCCGGGGAGATCGTGACACTTATTGGCCCCAACGGAAGCGGCAAGACCACGCTTTTAAAGACACTGTCCGGGCAGCTTAAAAAAAGAGGCGGCGTTGTTTATTTAAACGGTGATGACAGGGATGAATTAAAGCCTTCGGAAGTTGCAAAGCGCATGTCGCTTGTTATGACCTACAAGGTAAGGCCTGAGCTTATGACCTGCAGGGAAGTTGTGGAAGTGGGCCGATATCCTTATACGGGAAGCCTTGGAATACTGTCTGAGTATGACAGGGAAAAAGTAAGATCCGCCATGGAGCAGACTGATGTTGCGGATCTTGAAGATGTGCTTTTTACAAATATAAGCGATGGTCAGAGGCAAAGAGTCCTTCTTGCAAGGGCTATCTGTCAGGAACCGGAGATACTGATACTTGATGAGCCCACGTCTTTTCTGGATATCAGGCATAAAATAGATATTCTGCAAAAGATAAAGCTCTTTGCAAAAGATAATAACGTTGCGGTACTTATGTCGCTGCATGAGCTTGGTATCGCAAAGAATATTTCCGATACGTTGATCGCTGTTGGTGAAGGAAAGGTTCAAAAGATCGGGAAGCCTTCGGAGGTCTTTTCTGAAAGCTTCATTCGAAAGCTCTATCACCTGGAAGGCGTGGATACAGCAGTCCTTGGGAAGATGCCCTGGGATGAAGTGGACCAGGGGGACGGAGTTCCCGGTTCACTTTGGGGACAAAGGAAGGAAATGGACCACGAACCCCGTCCCCTGGGTCCACCCGCCCTCATGGTCCAGGGTACCATGTCCAATGCGGGAAAGAGCATCATAGCTGCGGGGCTTTGCAGGATATTTGCAAATGACGGCTATAGGGTAATGCCCTTTAAATCACAGAATATGGCTCTGAATTCCTACATCACAGAGGACGGCCTTGAGATGGGGAGAGCCCAGGTGATGCAGGCTGAGTGTGCAAGAGTTAAGCCTCTTGCCATAATGAATCCCATTTTGTTAAAGCCTACAGATGATGTGGGATCCCAGGTCATCGTAAACGGAAAAGTAGTGGGAAATATGAAGGCTGCCGAGTATTTCAGGCGCAAAAAAGATTTCCTGAAGGACATACAAAGCGCATACGATCAGCTTTCTGAAAAAGCTGACATCATAGTTATAGAAGGCGCGGGATCTCCCGTTGAGATGAATCTTAAAAAAGATGATTTCGTAAACATGGGACTTGCAAAGATGCTGAACGTTCCTGTTCTTTTGGTGGGAGATATCGACAGAGGCGGAATATTTGCCCAGCTCCTTGGAACTCTTGATCTTTTGGAAGAGGATGAAAGGAGCCTGGTAAAGGGGCTTGTTGTAAATAAATTCAGAGGCGACAGCGCTCTTTTCAAGGACGGAATAGATATCCTGGAGGAAAGAGGAAACACAAAGGTTGTGGGTGTTGTGCCCTACATGCAGGTTAAGCTTGACGATGAGGATTCTCTGTCAGAGAGATTTGATGAAAAGAAAAAGAAGACCTTTGACATAGCGGTCATAAGGCTTAAACACATTTCAAACTTTACCGATTTTGATACCTTTGAGCAACTTTCGGAGGTGTCTGTAAGATATGTGACAGATGTCCATGAACTGGGAGATCCCGACATGATAATGATCCCGGGATCCAAAAACACGGTGGCGGATCTGGAGGCTTTAAAAGAGTCGGGACTTGCGGAAAAGGTCGTCAAAAAAGCCGGAGAAGGAATCTGCATCTTTGGTATATGCGGCGGCTTCCAGATGCTTGGAAGAAAGATAGAAGATCCCTTTGAAACAGAAGGCGGTGGAAGCTGCGAGGGGCTTTCTTTGTTACCTGTTGATACGGTTTTGGAAAAGGAAAAAGTGCAGAGTCTCTATGCAGGCAAGGTTACGGACTGCGAAGGCATCCTTGATGAACTGAAAAACGTAGCTGTTGAAGGCTATGAAATACACATGGGAAAGACTACTCCTTTTGAAGCTGTAAAAGAGTTTACTTCCGCTGGAACAGGATACTGCAAGGGGAATGTTTACGGCACCTATGTCCATGGATTTTTTGATAAAAAAGAAATAATGGAAAAGGTTGTTTCTGCAGTTTCAAAGATGCGCGGAAAAGCTGTTTCAACAGAAGGCGCCACAGACTATTCAGAATTCAAGGACTCTCAGTACGAGCTTCTTGCCGGAGAGCTCAGAAACAGTCTTGATATGGACTATATTTACAGGATCATGGGATTAAAGCATGAGGACTGAAGAACTATTATCACTTAAAACAAAACAGCCTGACGGCGCTGTGAAAAAGCTCTCCAAAGAAAAGTGGGACCATGTTGCAAAGCCAATAGACGGCCTTGGCATCATGGAAGATGTGATATCTTCCATCGCTTCCATGAAAGGAAAGGTTTCTTTTTCTCTTGATAAAAAAGCTCTGATCATCATGTGCGCAGATAACGGCGTCGTAGATGAGGGAGTCACTCAGACAGACAAAAAGGTGACCCTTGATGTGGCAACACTTATGGGAAAAAGAAAGAGCTCTGTGGGAGTTATGACAGCTCACTACCCGCTGGATATCTTTACCTACGATATCGGTATGGACTGCGATGAGGCGCCTGAGGGTGTCATTGATAAAAAGGTAAAAAGAGGCACCGAGGACTTTTTAAAGGCTCCTGCCATGAGTGAAAAAGAGTGTCTTGAAGCCATATACGCCGGAATAGAAGCAGTAAAGGGCTGCTGCGATAAGGACTACGGCATAATAGCAACAGGCGAGATGGGCATAGGAAATACCACCACCAGCACAGCCCTAATGTGCGGACTTCTGGGGCTTGAGCCGGAAGAGTACGTGGGAAAGGGCTCCGGCCTTACTGATAAAGCGCTCGAGCAAAAAAAGAAGGTAATAAAAGAAGGTCTTAGGATCCATGGCTTTGAAAAAAGGCAGTCCATAATAACTGATAAAAAGGAAGTCTTAAGGAGCCTAGGCTGCCTTGGAGGCCTTGATATCGCTGGCCTTGCGGGAGTGTTTATGGGTGGAGCTTTGTATGGCATTCCTGTTGTGATAGATGGATTTATAAGCGCCGTTGCAGCCCTTGTTGCAGAGAGCCTTGTGCCAGGATGCAGGGAATATTTGGTGGCTTCTCATATGGGAAGAGAGCGTGGGATGGAGCCTGTTTTAAGCGCACTTTCACTAAAGCCTGTGATCAGCGCTGATCTTGCACTTGGAGAGGGAACGGGAGCAGTTATGCTTTTTCCCATGCTTGATATGGCAATATCTCTTTATCTGAACGGAACTACTTTTGAAGATACTGTTATTGAAAAGTACGAGAGGTTTGAGAAATGATCTTTCTGGTCATAGGAACCATGAACAGCGGAAAGTCTGCATTTGCAGAGGATCTGGTCATGAAAACCGAGGGCAAAACAAAATACTACCTTGCTACCATGAAAATCTGTGATGAAGCCGGAAAAGAGCGGGTAAATAAACATCGAAAGATGCGGGAAGGAAAAGGCTTTATCACCATCGAAAAAGAGCTTGATCTTGCGGGAGCTGGAAGTGAAATGGAAAGCCCCGGGGAGGCGGTTGTTTTATTGGAATGCGTATCCAATCTCGTGGGAAATGAGATGCACAAAGACTCTGAAACCCTGAAAAAGGTAATGACAGATCCCGGTCAAAAAGAAGCTCTTGCAGAGAAAATTGCAGCGGACACCAGGACTTTGTCGGAAAAAGTAAAGGATCTTGTTATGGTGACAAATGAGTATGAACATGATGATCCGGGATACGACGAAGAAACTATAGCTTACATTGAACTGTTAAGTAATGTAAACGAAAAACTCAGGGGATTTTCGGATAAGGTATTTGACATTAGATGAAATACAGAAACACGCATTTACTGCGGGTTTTGTGAGTACATGATTTTTGAAAGGGGAATATTTTGAAGATCTTCAGGCAGATAGCGGTTTCTTTTTCTTTATACAGCAAGATCCCCATGCCCCGGTTTGAGTGGCGTGATGAGGATATGGCAGGGAGCCTTTCCTTTTTCCCTTTTGTGGGGATCATAATAGGGGCTTTGATATTCCTTTTAAACGCATTGCCTCAGCTTAAAGCGGTTCCGGTTGCCGTAAGGGTATTACTTACTGTGGCGATACCTCTTTTGATAACAGGAGGCTTTCACACAGACGGCTTTATGGATACAAGCGATGCATTAAGCTCCTATGCTTCAAGGGAAAAGAAGCTTGAGATATTAAAAGATCCTCATATCGGAGCCTTTGCGGTGATCGCCATGATGAGGTGGCTTCTTTTGTTTGGCGCAGCGGTGACAATGATCCTTACGGATACGGATGCAGGCAAAAGATACCTTGCTGTATTCGGACTGGTATTTGTTATCAGCAGGTGCCTTAGCGGTCTTACCTCCATACATTTCAAAAAGGCAAAATCTGACGGAATGCTAAGTGCTGAGACAAAGGGTAAACCCGTAGGTGTTACCGTGTTTTTGATCATACAGCTTATTTTGGCGACAGTTTTTTCCATAGTGATGAACCCTGTTGCGGGAGCGGTGGTAATTGTAACTTACGCTGCGTTTATTATTTATTACAGGCATATGACTTACAAAAAATTTGGAGGAGTCACGGGAGATACCGCAGGGTATTTTCTTACGGAAGGTGAGATGCTGGCTTCTCTGTTTCTTGCTGTTTACCTGTTTCTTTTCTGAAAGGGGCAAAGATGGCTCACAAGAAAGTCTTTCTTATTAGACACGGCGTAACGCCGGGAAATGCTGAAAAAAGATATGTGGGAAGGCGGACGGATGAAAGCCTTTCTCCTGAGGGCGTTGCGGCGGCCACAAAGGCAAAGAAAAACACATCTGAGTTAAACGCCGACAGGACTCTCAGAGTCTGCGCAAGCCCCATGAAAAGAGCGCTTCAGACTGCGGAGATCCTTTTTGAAGGAAAGGCGGTTCACATTGTAGAGGATCTTGCGGAGATGGACTTTGGACTTTTTGAAGGGAAAAATCATGCTGATCTTGACGGAAACAGTGAGTATCAGGCATGGCTTGATGCAGGCGGACAGATAGATATCCCGGGAAGCGAAGGGATGATGCCTTTTCAAGACAGATCCTACCGCGGCTTTTTAACTGCTCTTGGAGAAAAAGACATAGCTCAGACCATAGCCATTGTTTGCCACGGAGGCACGGTTATGGCCCTTATGAGCAGGTTTTTTGGCGGTAATTACTACGATTATATGATAGATAACCTTGGAGGATTTTCCATTGATCTGGAATATGACCATAAAGGAATTCATGATCTTACATACCATAGCTTTGGCGGCGGGGATAATCCTTGACAGGATAGTAGGTGATCCCTACAACCTTCCCCATCCTGTTAAAGCCATGGGAAGACTTATTTCTTTTTTGGAAAAAAGACTCCTTCATACGGAAGGAGTTCGAAACAAAACAAAAGAAAGAACTTCCGGGTTTTTAATGTGGCTTACGGTGGTTTTTTCATCGGCCTTTATTACTCTTATACTCCTTGGTATTTCCTACGGAGTAAACAAGTACCTCGGAGCCGTCATAGAGAGCGTTTTGACCTGCTACGTACTTGCAGCAAAGAGTCTTTGCAAAGAGAGCATGAAGGTCCATGCTGAACTTGAAAAGAAAGATATTTTTTCAGCCAGAAAGGCTCTTTCCATGATAGTCGGAAGAGATACGAAAGAGCTTGACGTTGAAGAGATCGCCAAGGCGGCAGTTGAAACTGTTGCTGAGAATACATCGGATGGAATAATAGCGCCGCTTATTTTTACAGCCATAGGCGGACCGGTTCTGGGAAATATTTATAAAGCAGTAAATACCATGGATTCCATGGTGGGATACAAAAACGAAAAGTACGAAAATTTCGGATTTTTCCCTGCAAAGGCGGATGATGTTTTTAACTATATCCCATCAAGGATAAGCGCGGTATTTATGGTGTTATCTGCATATATACTCGGAATTTTTGACAAAGCCTATAACGGGAAAAATGCTTTTAGGATCTGGATAAGAGACAGGTACAATCACAGATCTCCAAACTCTGCACAGACAGAGAGCGTCTGCGCTGGAGCTCTTGGACTTAAGCTTGGAGGCACTCACCTCTACGCAGGCATGGCGGTAGAGAAACCAACCATCGGAGACGAACTTAGAAAGACGGAAAGCTCTGACATAAAAAGAGCAAACAGACTGATGTTTCTGACAGAGGATCTTTTGGCGGTCCTGTTACTGTTACTTCTTGTCATTGTTATTGTTTAAAGGGGAATGAAATGACACACGGCGGAGACATTTACAAAAATGATATTGAACTTGATTTTTCGGTAAACCTAAATCCCATGGGTACTCCTGTGAGGATCAGGGAGGCTTTGACGAAGTCTGTGAGCAGGGCCGTGGTATATCCTGACAGGGATCAGGCCAAGGCAAGGCGCGCGGTGGCTGAGGCGGAAGCCCTTGATACGGAGCAGGTTTTTTGCGGCTGCGGAGCATCGGAGCTTATCATGGCTGTCGTAAGAGGTGAAAAGCCGGAAACAGCTCTTTTGTATGAGCCTGTGTTTACGGGATATATGCACGCTCTTGATGCTTTTGGCAGCAGGACGCTTCACTACAGTATCCCGGAGGATAACGGTTTTAAATTCACGGAAAATGATCTGGAAGCCATAACCGGAGACATCGACATGGTGATCCTGTGCGATCCTGTGAACCCCACAGGTGTCAGTGTCCCAGATGATTTTTTGGAGGCTGTTATTGAGAGGGCAAAGAGCTGCGGAGCATGCGTCCTTTTGGATGAAAGCTTTTTCACAATGTCCGACAAGGCTCTTGAAAACCGCAGATCACGCACTTCCGATCTGATACACAGGTATGAAAATCTTTATGTGATTCGTTCACTGACCAAGCTCTTTTCCACACCGGGCATAAGGATGGGATATCTTTTGACCTGCCCTTCAAATATCGAAAAAGTAAGGCGGCAGCTCCCCGAATGGAATCTTCCCGTTACAAGTGAAGCGGGGATAATAGCGGGAATGGAGTGCCTTCTAAGGCCCGGATTTTTAATTGAGATTCTTGGAGAGATCGACAAAGAGAGAAAATATCTTATAAAAGAGCTGAAAGAAATGGGACTTGAGCCCTTTGAAAGCAGTGCACCTTTTATCCTGTTTAAGGGCCCCTCGGATCTTCATGAGAGGCTTATAAAAAGAAAGATCCTCATAAGAGAGTGCAGCGATTTCTGGGGACTTAAGGATGGCTATTTCAGGATAGCCGTTAAAAACCACGCTGATAATGAGCGCCTCATAGGTGAGCTGAGAGGGATCGTAAATGAGCTTTGAAAAAGTAAGACCTGAAGAAATAGAAAAAAGAAGCTTTGAGATAATATCAGAGGAACTGCAGCAGGCAGGGATAACGCTCCCTGAGAAAAACGCGCTTGTGATAAAAAGATGCATCCATACCTCTGCGGATTTTGACTATGCGGAAACACTGGCTTTTTCAGAGAATGCTGTTGAGAAAATGAAGGAGCTTATAAGAGGCGGCGCGACCATAGTAACCGATACAAACATGGCTCTTGCAGGTATCAACAAGAAAAAGCTAACGGCCTTCGGCGGGGAAGCCATCTGTTTTATGGCTGATGATGAGGTCGCCCTTGAGGCAAAAAAACGTGGCATAACAAGAGCTGCCGTATCAATGGAGAGAGCATCGAAGCTTGGAAAAGAAGTGATCTTTGCAATAGGCAATGCACCCACAGCCCTTATAAAGCTTTATGAGCTTATGGAAAAGGGCGAATTTACACCTTCCTTTGTCATCGGCGTACCTGTGGGATTTGTAAATGTGGTTTATGCAAAAGAGCTGTTTTTGGATTCCGATGTTCCCTATATCATCAACAGGGGCAGAAAGGGCGGAAGCAACATAGCTGCAGCTATCTGCAATGCGGTTTTGTATGACATGTGATCTTTTCAGAAAACGTAAGGAATAAAACTTATGGAAAAAGGTTTTACAACAGGGAGCTGCGCCGCGGCAGCCAGTAAAGCGGCGGCTTTCATGCTCATTGGCGGAAACAAAAAAGAGCATATAGATATCGATACCCCGGCGGGGATAATGTACTCCCCCGATATTGAAGAGATCAGTGTCGGAGAAGACTATGTTTCCTGCGCCGTGAGAAAATTTTCAGGAGATGATCCTGATATCACCGGGGGCTGCCTTGTTTTTTCCAGAGTCAGCTTTGACAGAGATTCTGACAAGGAAGGCCGCATCACCATCGATGGTGGCAAGGGTGTTGGGAGAGTGACGCGCCCGGGACTTGATCAGCCTGTGGGAAATGCAGCCATAAATTCCGTCCCCAGGCAGATGATAGAAAAAGAAGTAAGAGAAGTTACGGAGTTTTTTGACTACAGAGGATCTCTCAGGGTAGAGATATCTGTTCCGGATGGAGAAGAGCTTGCCGCAAAAACCTTCAATCCAAGACTTGGAATTGAGGGAGGCATATCCATCATAGGAACCACGGGAATAGTTGAGCCTATGAGCGTTAAGGCTCTTCTTGATACCATAAGGGTGGAGCTCAGGCAGCGCAAGGCTCTCGGAGCTACGGTTGCTGTGGTTTCTCCCGGCAATTACGGCCTTGAATTTATGAAGGAAAGATACGGATATGATCTGGACAAGGCTGTGAAGTGCTCCAACTTTATCGGTGATACCGTGGACATGGCAGCGGAGCTTGGCTTTAAAAAGATGCTTCTTTGCGGACATATAGGTAAGCTCATTAAGGTCTCCGGAGGCATCATGAATACCCATTCAAGGGAAGCGGACTGCCGTATGGAGCTTATGGCAGCAGCTGCTGTAAAAGCGGGAGCTTCCATGGACAGCATTAAAAAGATCCTTGACTGCGTCTCCACGGAAGAGGCTATAGATGTCTTCAAAAGTGAAGGTATAGAGAAAAAATGCTTTGAATATATTTCCGACAGAATTGATTTCTTTTTGGATAAAAGAGCTGCCGGAAGACTCGAGATCCGCAGCATAGTATATGCAAACGGATACGGCCTTTTGGGTGCATCAAAGGGCGCTGAAGAGTTTTTAAACGAAGGAAGGAAATAAGCTGATGGTTAATTTTGTGGGAGCAGGTCCCGGCGCCGCTGACCTTATAACGGTAAGGGGAATGGAACTCATAAAAAAGGCGGATGTCATCATCTACGCAGGAAGCCTTGTAAATCCCGGGCTTTTGAAGTATGCAAAAGAGGGAGCGAAGATTTACAACAGCGCAGAGATGACACTTGAAGAGGTTCTTGAAGTGATGATACCTGCCGCAAAAAAAGGACAGGAAGTTGTTCGCATTCATACGGGAGAACCCAGTATCTACGGGGCTGTAAGAGAACAGATGGACGCCCTTGATAAAGCGGATGTTACATACGCATCCTGCCCCGGCGTGAGCGCCTGCTTTGGCGCAGCAGCTTCCCTTAATCTTGAATATACTCTTCCCGGAGTGTCGCAAACACTGATCATTTCAAGGCTTGAAGGAAAGACCGGGGTTCCCGAAAAAGAAAAGATAGAGCTTCTTGCATCTCATGGAGCATCCATGGCTCTTTACCTGAGTGCAGGAATGCTAAAGGAGCTTTCTAAAAAACTCACTGAGGGCGGCTATGATCCGAAAACCCCTGCAGCTATTGTATATAAAGCAACCTGGCCGGAGGAGAAAAAGATCCTTTGCAGCGTGGGAGATATGGCTGACGCAGCAGAAAAGGAAGGAATCTCAAACCTTGCAGTGGTGCTGGTTGGAGATGTAATAGGCCATAGGGATTACGAAAGGTCAAAACTCTATGATCCTACCTTTGAAACCGGATTCAGAAATGCAAAAGAAAGCTAAACTATGAAAAAGACAGGTATATGCTTTTCCAAAAGAGGGATCGGCATAATCGAAAAAATAAATAATGAGTGTTCCGCGAAGGGCGCAGAACCTGTTGAAGGCTATATTTCTTCTTCGGAGATTTCAGATATCCCTGATGGCTTTCAAAGGGCAGAGTCTGTTTTTGAGTGGACAAAAGAAATGTTCATTCCCGGAAATGTGCTTATATTTGTGGGAGCAACAGGTATTGCAGTCAGAGCGTTGTCGGGACTGCCCAAGGATAAGCTAAGTGACTGCCCTGTGATCGTTATAGATGAAGGAGGAAATTTTGTGATACCTCTTTTATCAGGTCACGCCGGAGGCGCAAACAAGATTGCGGCGACTCTTTCGGGAATCCTTGGAGCAACAGCTGTCATCACCACAGCCACCGATGTAATCGAGACTTTTTCCGCGGACTCTTTTGCTGTGGAAAACAATCTCACCATTGAAAACAAGGCAGGGATAAAGCAGGTTTCCGTAAAAGCTCTGGAGGAAAAGAAGGTTACACTTTCTATCAAAAACTATCCTCCAAAGGAAAAAATCGATCTTCTTGTTTCCGATGAGGCGGACTGTGAATACAGACTTTGGTTAAAGCCAAAGCCCTATGTTATCGGCATCGGAATGAAAAAGGGAAAGGACAGCAGCGAGGCTGAAAAATTCCTTTTGGAGGTTTTGGAAAAAGAGAAAATAGATGTAAAAGATATCTACGCTCTTGCAACCATAGACATAAAGGAAGATGAAGAAGCTCTTATCTATCTTCGTGATAAGTACAGGATACCACTCATTTCTTT
>JAILOW010000040.1 GCA_024690635.1 Butyrivibrio sp. | reverse complement strand
CAGCATCTTGCGGGCGGTGGCGAGGTGGACTTCCCGGTAGGTGACGCCGGGTTTTACGAGGCTGAACGCCAGTTCGTTACAGTTGCAGACAATCTGATAGAATGCAATAAGAGCTGCTCCGAATGCACCCATGATGCCGGCAATATCAGGTCTTATGGCCTCTGCTCCTGAGATGATCTCAAAAGCTCTAAGGACTGCGTCGTTATAGAAGGTTCCGCCCTGAACGACGATGTGCTCGCCAAGGTCTTTTGCATCGGAAACCTTTATAACCTTAAAGAGAGCGTTTTTGATAACGGAATAAGCAAGACCTGAGGAAATGTCGGCTACGTCAGCGCCTTCCTTCTGGGCCTGCTTAACTCTTGAATTCATAAATACTGTGCATCTGGTTCCAAGATCCACAGGAGACTTAGCAAAAAGAGCTACCTTGGCAAAGTCCTGAACGCTGTAATCAAGGGATTTTGCGAAGGTTTCGATAAAGGATCCGCAGCCTGATGAGCAGGCTTCATTAAGCTGAACTGAATCAACTGAGCTGTTTTTTATGTGGATGCACTTCATATCCTGACCGCCAATATCCAGAATGCAGTCTACTTCAGGGTCAAAGAAAGCAGCAGCATTGTAGTGGGCGATGGTTTCAACCTCTCCGTCGTCTAGAAGAAGAGCTGATTTAAGAAGCGCCTCACCGTAGCCTGTTGAGCAGGATCTTGCGATGGAAACACCCTCTGGCATAAGCTTGTAGATTTCCTGAATAGAGGAAATAGCAGTTTTTAAAGGGCTTCCGTTGTTGCTTGAATAAAATGAGTACAAAAGATCGCCGTCTTCACTGATAAGAGCGCACTTTGTTGTGGTTGAGCCTGCGTCAATTCCAAGGAAAGCCTTTCCTTTGTAATCATCAAGCTTTCTTGTTTTTACTCTGTAATTGTCCTGGCGGGATTTGAATTTTTTGTAATCCTCTTCATCTGTAAAAAGAGGGTTAAGCCTTGATACTTCGGCCTCCATGACGATTTTGCCGGAGAGCTTGTTTACCATGGCATCCATGTCATAAAAGGTCATTTCTTCGGCATTTAAAGCTGAACCGATGGCAGCAAAAAGATGAGAATTATCAAGATCAATGCTGTGCTCTTCATCAAGATTAAGTGTACGGATAAAAGCAGCCTTTAGCTGATCAAGGAAGTGGAGAGGACCACCAAGGAAAGCAACATGGCCTCTGATGGGCTTTCCGCAGGCAAGTCCTGAAATAGTCTGATTTACAACAGCCTGGAAAATGGAAGCAGACAGATCTTCTTTTGTTGCGCCTTCATTTATAAGGGGCTGAATATCAGACTTGGCAAATACACCGCATCTTGCGGCTATTGTATATAAAGAATTGTAATTTTTGGCATACTCATTAAGACCTGTAGCATCTGTCTGAAGGAGTGATGCCATCTGGTCGATAAAAGAACCTGTACCACCGGCACAGATACCGTTCATACGCTGTTCAACATTGCCGTCTTCGAAATAGATGATCTTGGCGTCCTCACCGCCAAGCTCGATAGCTACGTCGGTCTTGGGAGCAAGCTCTTTTAAGGAGGTGGAAACAGCCACAACCTCCTGAACAAAAGGAACTTCCAGGTGTTTGGCGAGAGTAAGTCCGCCGGATCCTGTGATGACAGGGTGAACAGTGACATTACCGCTGATTTTAACTGCCTCTTTTAAGAGCTCTGCAAGAGTCTCCTGAATGTTGGCAAAATGTCTCTTGTAATCTGAGAAAATAATATTGTGATCCTTATCAAGTAAGGCGATTTTTACAGTGGTTGAGCCTATATCTATGCCCAGTGTATAATCCTTTGAAATCATTTTTTACCTCTTATTAATATATAAATCGACAATCTTAATGATTATATAGCACGGGTACCCAAATTGCAATTAAACAGATTGCGGAAAAAAAGGGCAGATGATAGAATCATTTAATGACAAATATACATAAAAAGGAGATATCGCATCATGAATGATTTCCTTAACAATATGGAGCGAAAATTCGGCAAATATGCTGTCAAAAATCTGACTATATACATCATAGGCTGCTACATTCTCGGTTATATCCTCCAGCTGGCGCCCATGAGCGTTAATTTCTCGTCATTTCTTTATCTTGATCCCGCTCTGATACTGCAGGGACAGGTTTGGAGACTTGTTTCCTGGATCCTTATTCCTCCGGATAAGCTCAGCATCTGGATCATCATTACTCTTTATCTTTACTACTTTATCGGAACCACCATGGAAAGGACCATCGGAACCTTCAGATACAACGTATTTATCTTTGGCGGAATGCTGCTTATGATCATTTCCGCATTTGTTACCTATGCGTTTTATCTGTTTGTTTTGGGAGTTAAATTTACCGGAATGGGAGTATTCTTTACCACGGAATACCTGCAGATGGCTGTATTTTTGTCATTTGCGTTGAGCTACCCGGATCTTCAGCTTCTTTTGATGTTCATTATCCCTATAAAGGTAAAGTATCTTGGCATCGTTTATTCGGTGATCCTTGGATTCAATGCTGTTTACTACGGTCTTATCCATCAGATCTATCCTATTTTCTTTGCCATATTATTCCAGTTCATCAATCTGGTTCTTTTCTACCTACAAACCGGAAGGGCTGATCACTTCAGACCCAGTGAAGTAAAGCGCAGGCAGGAGTTTAAGAAAAGCGTAAAGATAACTCCTCCCGGCGTAACAAGGCATAAATGCGCTGTTTGCGGAAGAACAGAGCAAAGTAACCCTGAGCTTGAGTTCAGATTCTGCTCAAAATGCAACGGCAACTACGAATACTGTCAGGACCATCTTTTTACACATCAGCACGTACAGTGATTTAAGGAGCTTACATGGGAAATATAGACAATAAAGAAAAAGAATTTGCGGAGATTTTAAAGCTTGTAACAAGAACCGCAAGAGAAAACAAAAACATCATCACTTCCGAACAGGTAAAAGAGGCATTTTCAGAGCTTGATCTTGATGATGCTCAGATTAGCATGGTCTTTGACTATCTTAAAAAGCATAATATCGGAGTTGATGAGCCTGTATACACAGATGATATCCTTACGGAAGAAGAAAGTAACTATCTTAATGATTATCTTGAGAGCTTAAAAGAGCTTCCCACATTATCAGATGGCGAAAAGGAGGCTGTATCAATGGCTGCCATAGCAGGAGATAAGGATGCGCAGGAAAAGCTTATCACCAATTATCTTCCTCTTGTGGTTGACGTTGCCAGAATGTATTCAGAGCAGGGAGTTTTCCTTGAAGACCTCATTGGAGAGGGAAATGTTGCCCTTACAAAAGGCGTAACCATGCTTGATGCTGTTGGAGAACCCTCCGAAGTAGAAGGATTTTTATACAAGCTCATGCTGGATGCAATGGAGAACATAATCCGTGATAACCTTGCGGAAGATACCGGAATGCAAAAGGTATTAAAGCTTGTTCAGGAGGTTGCTGACAAGGCAAAAGAGCTTTCAGAGGATCTCAGAAGAAAAGTCACAGTAAAAGAACTTATGGAAGAGACCGGCTGGGATGAAGAAAAGATAAGAGAGGCAATTCGCTTTAGCGGGGATAACATAGAAGATCTGGACAGCGGCGAAGAGAAGAAATGAACAATATAGTAAACGAAAATGATTTTAAGTACTATATGCAGGATATTGAAAGGTACTATTTCGGCGCAAGATACAACTATGACGAGCTTTTGAAAAACGAAATGGTGCCCTTTAAATTCAAGACCATTATTACCAAATATATCAAGGACTTTGTGGACTATGACACAACCCTTGAAAGTCACCTGTATCATATGAACACAGAAGGCGGTGATTACAGATTTTTTAAGCAGTTAAAATCCCGTGTCCGTGTCAATGAGTATAAAGATCCTGCTAAAAAGGATAAGGGCTTTAAGGAAAAGATATATACCATAGAACAGCTTGCAAGGATAGCTCCTTCAGAAAAAGAAGAGAATGGTATGATCATCAGAGAACTGGTGGTATCAAAGCTTGCGCTTTTTGCATTTATGGTATAGCTGTAGTTTTTTTAATAATAGGCATAAAAAAATCGCTTGGACATTCATCCAAGCGATAATTTTTTGAAATAAATTGAACCTGACGATCAAGCTCTTTCAACTTTGTTTGATCTAAGGCAGCTAGAGCATACGTGGATTCTCTTTGTAGCACCGTTAACCTTTACTGCTACGTGCTGAACGTTTGACTTCCAAACTCTGTTAGATCTTCTATGAGAATGGCTTACGTTGTTTCCGAAATGAACGCCCTTGCCACAAATATCACATTTAGCCATCTTGACACCTCCTTATAAGCCATGTAATCAAAATCTTATAGCAAATTATTGCGGAAATGTCCGCAACATTGATATATTAGCAAAAAAAAATTTGGATTGCAAGCAAAATCTGTAAAAAAAGTTTTATATTTTGCTTAAGTGGCAATTTAAATCATAATTAATACGAAATATAGAATATTGCTTAGATATTATGATTTGCTTTAAAATATAATTAACTAATTCTATTATTACGGGGTGAATATCAGTATGAATATTTACAAA
>JAILOW010000021.1 GCA_024690635.1 Butyrivibrio sp. | reverse complement strand
ATACTGGGATATGTTCAGATTCAATCCTCAGGCAGAGAACAAGTTCACTCTTGATTCCAAGCCTGCTACAGAGGACTTCCAGAGCTTCCTTGACGGTGAGGTTAGATACCTTTCACTCAAGCTCAAGAATCCTGAGAGAGCTGCTAAGCTCAACGCAGCAGCTGCTGAGCATGCTAAGGAGCACAGAGCTTACCTCGAGAAGCTTGTTGCACTTTACGGAAAAGACTGATCTGACTAAAAAAGATCATAATAAGAGGGCGTACACGAAAGTGTACGCCCTTTTTTTTAAAGTAAAAAATCAATTAAATCCTGGAGAGAACCTGTACAGCGTTGTCTTTGATGACTACGTTGTAGTGCTCTGAAAGATACTGCTCCTCGGCTGTGCTGCCGATCTCGGTCTTGCCGTATTCTGTAAGAAGTGAGCAGATGTTGGCAAATACTCCATCCTCGATGTCATCCTGGTGGATGATGAGGTAGAACTTGCCGTTTGTTTCGTTTTTGTAAAGTGTATTCCTACCGTTGAATTTCCTGCTGACAATTCCCGCAAACCTGGTGGCTTCGTGAAGTGAGTCAAAGGAGAAAATCCTTGATCCCTTTCTGCCGGGTAAGTCTTTTTTGCGGGGACCTGTGGTTTTTTCTTTTACCTTTTTAGCATCGGATCCTGCACCTGCAAAAGGTGAATCCATGAAATCAGGCATGTTGCTATGCTGAAGTCTCTTGAAGAGTCCCATAACATCCTCTTCGTCGTCCTCATCATATTCGTCCTCGTCGTAATCACCCTCATCCTCGTCTTCATCCTCATCTGTTTCGTGAACAGAGGGAGCGAAATTGGAGAATCTGGTATCCAGTTCATCCGGATCCTCAACCTTGGTGATGATAAGAACGATGCATTCCGAATTGATGGGTATCGCCTCTATCATAAGAGGAGTATCTTCAGCGTCAAAACCATATTCTAAATTAGCCTGCTGCATCATGTCCTGGAAAAGCCCTTTTGCCTTGTCCGTTCCATATGCAAGCTCTGTTATTTTAAGGTCGCGCTTCGCAAGGTCATCTCTGGTAAGTGTACATCTGATTTGATGATCGTTGACTTTTTCAATCTTCATGATGCATACCTCCTGACTTTGGAATACATAGATACTAGATGAAACAGTATTCTATGTCAATAGATATATCGTCATATTTGAGAAAAAAGTTTCCCTTTTTCCTAATTCTTAAGAAATCTTAAGAATTTTCGACGGTAAATCTTAAGAATTATGTGCTAGTATAGTTTTTGGAGGCGCCGATGCCGAGTGTATAAACCCGGAAAGGAGGCGACTTTTAAAGGTTTTTTCTTAGTTTTATGTTCTAATCTTCCTGCGATCACGCAGGATGTCTTACATGGTTTCTAATGAAAATTCCCTAAAAAACTATACAAACAACATAGAAGTGTAAAACAAAATTTAGATTTTTTTCTATATTAATTATACCATATTTTGTGCTCTCTAAAGCGCGAATATGAGGGTTTGGTAGTAGGTGCCTCTTACATATTAAAATACGTCAATGAAAACTATTCTCCTGACCGCAAGGCTCTCGGAATTTATCACGATAACTGTCCTTTTGGTGACGGAGGTAGTTATGAGGTGATTAAAAAATGACAATCAAACAGTTGAAAGAGGACCCCACCGAATACATCTGTAAATCTATTATTCATCGAGTACTTTCATAATGACGTAAACTTAATAGTCTGTTATAATATAGGGCGATTGTAAAGGAGCAGGAAATGAAGAAAAAAGTTATTCCGGCGATTATTATAATCGTCCTTATTTTTGTATTCGCAGGAATTTTTGTTGGGCAGCAGTTTTTGAAAAAGTATTCTTATAGTGAGGAGAGAGCAGACCTGGACTCATATTTTGGGATAACATCTGATACCGATGTTCCCATTGTTCTCGGAAACGAGATCATAGAAGAAAGAGCAAAGCTTTTGGACGGAACCTACTATATGGATTTTGCATCTGTTCAAAAGTATTTAAATGAAAGATTCTACTATGGAATAGAGGATTCTCTTCTTATTTATACAACCCCCACAGCCATAATCACATCTGAGGTGGGAACCTCTTCCTATCATGATTCCACCGGCGATTCCGGTGAAGAGGCTTACGTGATATCAAGGCTTGAAGGGGAGACTCTTTATGTGGCCCTTGATTATGTAAAGAAATACACCAATTTCTTTTACGAGGGATTTACAGAGCCCAATCATCTGCAGCTTACGACCTCATGGGAGGATGAGACCGTGGCAACCATAGCCAAGGATACTCAGCTTCGTCACAGAGGCGGTGTTAAGAGCGAGATCCTGGAGGATCTTAAAAAAGATGAGACTGTAGTGGTTTTGGAGGAGCTGGATAACTGGACCAAGGTTAAGAGTGCGGATTCCATTATCGGCTACGTTGAGAACAAGAAATTAAAAGATATCACTACAAAGAGCCCCATTCCTGTAACGGATTATCAGGAGCCTGAGTATACTTCTCTTACAAGGGATCATCTGATAAACATGGGCTATCACGCCATTTACGCTGTATCGGGAAATGACACCATAAACGACGTGCTTGCAAGCACTTCTTCCATAAATGTTCTTTGCCCCAAGTGGTTTGCACTTACATCAAGTGAGGGCAGTATTGAGAATCTGTCTTCCTCTTCTTATGTAAAGAAGGCACATGATCAGGGCATTGAGGTTTGGGCACTGTTCAATAACATTGACGGGGGCGATGTATCCACATCGGATATGCTTAGATCTGCCGCCAACAGGGCCGCTACCATAGAAAATGTCATTGCAGCCACAACCGCTGTGGGAGCGGACGGACTTAACCTTGACTTTGAGCTTATTCAGTCATCTGACGGTCAGTCCTTTATCGAGTTTGTAAGAGAGCTGTCCATTGCCTGCAGGGCAGAGGGACTTGTCTTTTCCATAGACAACTACGTTCCCATGGATTTCAATGATCATTATGATCTGAAAGAGCAGGGCGTGGTTGCGGATTACGTTGTGATCATGGGCTATGATGAGCATTACTCAGGCTCTTCCGAGGCAGGATCCGTGGCATCTCTTGGCTATGTGGAGAACGGTATCATCAAGGCTGCCGAGGATGTTGACCCTTCCAAGATCATCAACGCAGTTCCTTTCTACACCAGGATCTGGCGCACTAAGGGCTCGGAGCTTTCCTGCGAGACCGTATCCATGAAGATGGCCAAGGACTTTATAGCAAACAACAGCATGGAAATGACCTGGGATGCTTCAGCAGGACAGAACTATGGTGAGTTCACCACCGATGACGGAACTTATACACAGCTTTGGATGGAGGATGCAGTTTCTCTTTCCCAGAAAATAGATTCAATGAAGGCGCACAACGTAGCTGGAATAGCGGAGTGGTGCCTTGGAATGGAAACACCCGACGTTTGGGATGTCATCAGCGGATATATCGGGGGATGACGTGAATACAGAAGTAGTAGTTATTGATGAAAATAGAATAGAGGATGCCGAAAAACAAGCCATCAAAAGGGCAGGTGACATCATAAGGCAGGGCGGTCTTGTGGCTTTTCCCACAGAGACGGTTTACGGTCTTGGTGGTGATGCACTCAATCCGCAGTCCTCAAAGAAGATATACGCAGCAAAGGGTCGTCCTTCCGACAACCCTTTGATTGTGCATGTGGCAGATTTAGAACACCTTGAGGAGATAGTAACAGAGGTTCCCGAGGCGGCCAGAAAGCTTGCAGCCAGATTTTGGCCGGGACCCATGACTATGATACTTAATAAAAACGAAAGGGTTCCTTATGAGACCACAGGCGGCCTTGATACTGTAGCTATCAGAATGCCCAATAACCTCATAGCCCTTGAACTTATAAGGCAGTCCGGCGGATTTATCGCAGCGCCCAGCGCCAACACCTCCGGAAGGCCAAGCCCCACCCTTGCAAGATACTGTGTTGAAGATCTCTCCGGCAAGATTGAGATGATCATAGACGGAGGTCAGGTGGGAATAGGACTTGAGTCCACCATCGTGGATCTTACTTCCGAGGTTCCAATGATACTCAGGCCCGGATACATCACGCAGAAGATGCTGGAGGATGTACTTGGGGACGTAGATATCGACAAGACCATAATCGATGGTAGCTCCAAGGAAAAGCCCAAGGCTCCCGGCATGAAGTACAGACATTATGCTCCAAAGGGCGAGCTTACCATAGTAAGCGGTGATGAGAACCGTGTTGTTTCTTATATTAATGACAGAGCAAAAGAGCTGATGGAGCAGGGCAAAAAAGTCGGTGTCATCAGTACTGACAGAACCAGAAATCTATATACGGCGGATGTTGTTAAGAGCGTCGGGGACAGAAACGAAGAGAGCACCATCGCCCATGAACTTTTTAAGGTACTGCGTGAGTTTGACGATGAGGAGATGGATGTGATGTTCTCCGAGTCTTTTGATGACAGCGGAATAGGTCAGGCAATTATGAACAGGCTGCTAAAAGCTGCAGGTCATAACGTAATAATGGTATAATATTAGATTAGGAGGAGTAATATGATAGCACTTGGATCAGATCACGGTGGATTTGAACTCAAGGAGTCAGTAAAAAAGCACCTTGAGGAGAGAGGAATAGAGTACAAGGATTTCGGAACCTACAATACCGATTCCTGCGACTATCCTCAATTTGGAAGAGCAGCTGCAGAGGCTGTTGCAAGTGGAGAGTGTGAAAAGGGTATTGTTATCTGTACTACGGGAATCGGCATCTCGATAGTTGCCAACAAGGTAAAGGGCGTAAGATGTGCTCTTTGCTCGGAGACTACAACCGCAAGGCTTACAAGAGAACACAACGACGCCAACGTACTTGCAATGGGCGGCGGCATGACAGGAAAGCTTCTTGCTAACGAGATAGTTGATGTATTTCTCGATACTCCTTTTTCAGGTCTTGAAAAACACAGTCGCAGAATATCTCAGATAGAGGAATAATTAGATCTTTTAATATAATGCAAACAACAATTAGGAGGGAACAGGTATGGGAAAAGTTGTCATTATGGATCATCCGCTGATCCAGCATAAGATTGGGTACATCAGGAGAACTGATACAGGTACCAAGGACTTCAGACAGGCTATCGGCGAGATCGCAATGCTTATCTGTTACGAGGCTACAAGAGATCTTCAGCTTCGTGACGTTGAGATCGAGACACCTATCTGCAAAACTACAGTAAAAGAACTTAAGGGCAGAAAGCTCTGCATAGTTCCTATTTTGAGAGCAGGTCTTGGAATGGTTGACGGAATGCTTCAGCTCATTCCCGCAGCCAAGGTTGGACATATCGGCCTTTATAGAGATCCCGAGACATTAAAACCTGTAGAATATTATTGCAAGATGCCTGCAGATGTTTCCGAAAGAGAGATATTTGTGGTTGATCCCATGCTTGCAACAGGCGGATCTTCTGTTGCCGCTATACAGATGCTCAAGGACAGAGGCTGCTCCAAGATTCACTTTATGTGCATCATTGCTGCTCCCGAAGGACTTAAGGCAATGCAGGAAGCTCATCCTGATGTAGACATCTACGTAGGCTCACTTGATGAAAAATTAAATGAACACGGCTACATTGTTCCCGGTCTTGGAGATGCGGGAGACAGGATTTTCGGAACCAAGTAATTGGTTTATGGGGGGATACCTATGAAGAGAGAGGACTATATTTCCTGGGATGAATATTTCATGGGGGTAGCCAAGCTTGCGGCTATGAGATCCAAGGATCCCAATACACAGGTAGGTACCTGCATAGTAAGTGCAGATAACAATATCCTTTCCATGGGATATAACGGTTTTCCCAAGGGCTGTTCCGACGAGGACTTTCCCTGGGAAAGAGAAGGAGACGACGAACTTCTTACCAAATATCCCTTTGTGACCCACAGCGAGCTTAATGCTATTTTAAATTACAGAGGCGGAAGCCTTGTGGGAGCCAAGCTCTATGTATCTCTTTTCCCCTGCAATGAATGTGCCAAAGCCATTATTCAGGCAGGCATAAAAACAGTTGTATATGACAGTGATAAATACAGTACTTCCGCGTCAACGCGGGCTTCCAAGAGAATGTTCGATGCTGCGGGAGTTACGTATTATCCCTATCAGCGAAGTGGAAGGAATATACAGATTACTATCTGATCTCTTATGAACAAAGTGCGTAACCCGGGAGACAACTTCATAAAGAAGGCTGTTTACAGGGCAGTGGCCGCGGTTATGTGCGCAGTCTTTCTGACGGGCTCTTTTCCGCAAAAGACCATGGCCACAGAGTCAACGAGGCAGCAGCTGGAAGATGCCAAACAGAAAAAGAAAGAGTCTCAGAATGAGCTTGAAGGCACAAAAGACAATATCGCAGAGATGAACGAGGAGAAATCCTCTCTTCAGGGACAGCTCAACAATCTGAACAGTCAGCTTTCCGAAGTCAGCGCCAATCTTGAGGAACTGGAGGAGCAGATCGACGGAAAAGAGACTGAGATAGAGAATACTCTTGCTGAACTTGATGTGGCGAAAAAGAAGGAAGAAGATCAGTACGCTTCCATGAAAAAGCGCATTCAGTTCATTTATGAGAGACAGAATTTCATGGTCATTGATATGTTCCTTGGAGCCGGCAGTTTTGCGGATTTCCTTAATAGGAACAACTATGTTGAACAGCTGACTTCCTACGACAGGAAGATGTTCAACGAATATATTGAGACCAGAAAGCTTATCGAGGAAAAAGAGAGTACCCTTGAATCTGAAAGGAATCAGCTGGAGGAGTACAAAGTCAAGGAACAGGCGGAACAGAGCAGGGTTTCGGGACTTGTAAGCCAGACCTCAGGAAGCATCAAGCAGTACGCCAATGACATATCCGATGCGGAAGCCAAGGCTCAGGCTCTGGAAGAACAGATAAAGAGCCAGGAAGCGGACATAAAGGCTCTTGAGGCCAAGCTTGCCGAGGAAATGAGGCTCTCCAAGCTTGCCAAGAATTCCACCTGGAGGAATATTTCCGAGGTTACTTTTGCAGACGGAGACAGAAATCTTCTTGCTAATCTTATCTACTGCGAGGCAGGATCCGAGCCTTATGAAGGCAAGGTGGCTGTGGGAGCGGTAGTTATAAACAGGGTTTTGAGTTCTGTCTATCCGGATACGGTGGTGGGCGTAATCTACCAGAACAAACAGTTCTCACCTGTAGCCAGTGGCAGACTTGCCCTTGCACTTGCAGATGGGAAAGCCACGTCGGATTGTTTCCGCGCAGCTGACGAAGCTATGAAAGGTTATTCAAATGTTGGGAATTGTGTGTACTTTAGAACTCCGGTCCCCGGCCTTTCGGGCATAAATATCGGCGGACACGTATTTTACTGATCGCTCTTTCAGATTTTGGCAAATTCTTCGATGGGCGCAGCCAGAGGAGCGATTCCGGATTTATAGATTTCTTCAAGGAGCCTGTTCAGGGAGAGCAGGCTCTTTTTAAGAAGATTCTCATCAATAAGTTTTTTTTCGAATGCTTCGGCAAGCTCGTCAAGATCAACAACCTTGACTCTGCCGTCTGCATATACCTTGACATCTGCAAGAAGGTCAATTACCATGAGGCTATTCTCGGTAGGGCCGGGCTCGCTGGTGATGATATCACAGTACCAGCACAGTAATGATCCGTCTTCTTTTAAAAATTTGCTGATTTTGTAGCCCCGATCGAGGTAATAGCAGGAATAACCGCGAGAAAGATCGCGTCTGACTCTGATGGCATTCCATTTGGTCACTATCATAGAGTCTTCGCGTTTTAGAATAATATCATCCTTCAGTTCGATGCACTCATCAGGAATGAGTCGCCTACGATAAAGCGTTAAATTATTCATACAAAAATAATACTCTCACCCAAATTGAAAGTCAATTATGCGAGAAAACAGAATTAAGATAACACTTCTTAAAATTGCATACTTTATTCTCGTGCTGTTTGTATCCATTATTGTGGTCAGTAAACTCACCCAAAGTGACAATACGGATATGACTGCCCCCATGCCAAAGGCTACACTCCCGGTAGTGTCTTTGAGCTCGGGGGATATCAAGATCAACCCCATGCACGGGTATCTTGATCAGATGGATGTGAACTACATCCGCGGAGATGTGTTCCCCGTTGGAAGCGGCAGAAATGTATCTTTTATTGTGGACACCTATGATACTGCTGTGTCCAAGGTCTCTTTTGAAGTCAGAAGCATTGATGGAAAGAGCCTTGTGGAGAGCACAGAGATCGAGGATTATAAAGAGACTGACAGCGCCATTACAGGTTCTTTTCAGTTAAAAGATCTGATCGCTGCAGGAAAAGAGTACATGCTGGTGATGCTTTTGTATACACCTCAGGGCACAGCCAGATATTATAACAGGGTGGTCTGGACGGAAGATGAGGACAGATACCATATTCAGGATGAGCTTGATTTTGTGAAGGGCTTTCATGAGGCAACCTTCAGTAAAACCGCAGCCCAGGAGTATTCAAAATACCTTGAATCAAACTCTGAAGGTGACAATACGACCTTTAGCAAAGTCAATATCCACAGCAGCTTCAAGCAGGTCACCTGGGGAGATCTTAACATCTCAAGGCATACTGATCCCGAGATTTCCGTTACGGATATCCATGGTCAGACAGGCAGCTATAAGCTTCGCTACAGGGTATATGTAAAAGACGGCACCATTACAAGACCTTATAACGTGGTTGAGGCTTACAGAGTCAGATTTACCACAGACAGAATGTATCTTTTGAACTTTGAGAGGACCATGAATTACATATTCGATGCCTCCTCTTATTCACTTGGAACAAATACCATAGCCATGGGTATTTCAGATCCTGATATACAGCTTGTGGAGAGTGACAGCGGAAGTGCTTTCGCTTTTGTCTCCGAGAACAGACTCTTTATGTTTGACAACACGGAGGGGCGTCTTGCCTATATCTTTGGTTTCTACGATACCGACAATGACGACAGCAGAACCTGCAACGACAACCACAGCATAAAGATCCTGAAGGTGGACGAAGCCGGCAATGTGAGGTTTGCGGTTTGCGGATATATGAACCGCGGCATTCATGAGGGATGCGTTGGTATTTCTGTTTTTGACTACAACGCTTCACTTAATGCGGTAGAGGAGATGGTATTTGTAAGGAGCAGCCAGTCCGGTGAGATCCTGAGAGAATATGCGGGAACACTGGCCTACGCCAGCAGCAGTGATATCTTTTACGTAATGCTGGATCAGAATATCTATGCCATAGACCTGGTGGGCAAGACTGCCAATCTTGTGGTGGACAATATCGGTGCAGGTGAGTACAAGATTTCCGGTTCGGAAAAGATAATATCCTGGCAGAGCGAGGATTTAAAGAGCCTTAACATTATGAACCTCAGCAGCAGAGCGGTGTCTGAAATAAAAGCATCTGCCGGGGAGGTTATCATACTTCAGGGCTTTATGGGTGATGACCTTGTTTACGGAGAAGTCAACACTTCCGATATCAGAAATGACAGCATGGGCAATCCCGTTTATGCAATGCACGCGGTGAAGATCGTTGATGCTGACGGAAATACCCTTGAGAACTATCATCCTGACGGAGTCTATGTCACGGCCATGGCTATCGGAGATAATCAGATAAAGCTCACCAGAGTTGTAAAGGATGAGGAAAACGACAACTATACTGCAACCTACGACGATCAGATCATGAGTACCCTTAAGGCTGAAAACGGCAGCAATGTTGTGAGCCAGGTTTCTGTTGATGTGTTTGAGAAAATAGTTCAGATCGTCACAAAGAGCGATATTAAGACCAAGAAGCTCAGAGTCCTTACTCCCAATCAGACTCTTTATGAGGGAGACAGGACTGCGGAGCCTGAGATAGAGAGAGATCCAAAGGAAAAGCCCTTCTACTACGTATATGGACTAATGGGCATGGAAGGAATCTATTCGGATCCTGCAGATGCGGTTCTTGTGGCAAACAAGGCGCCCGGAACAGTTGTCGGTGATGACAACAGCTATGTTTGGATAAAGGGAAATCTTTTAAGGTCCAACCAGATCATGTCAATTACCAGAAACGCTGAGGTTTATGATGACATGACAAGTCAGGATACAACAGCGGTCTGCCTTGATATGATGCTTCAGTTTGAGGGAGTAAACAGAAATGTAGAGGCCATGCTTCAAAGCGGCAATACCGTTGGGCAGATACTCAGCAGTTCTTTGCCTGAGGCAAAGGTGCTGGATCTGGACGGATGCCCTCTTTCTGCAATGCTCTATTATGTAAATCAGGATCTGCCGGTAATGGCGATTCTCAATGACGGAAGTTCCATGCTGGTTATAGGATTTAACGATCAGAATACGGTTTTATTAAATCCGCAGACCGGAAGCGTATACAAATACGGAATGAATGATTCCACCAAGTTGTTTGAAGAAAACGGCAATCATTTTATTACCTATATAAGAAACAATAGTTTGTAAAAGGAGGATGAGACAATGGGGAATGTAAACAGCATTGATGCAGAGGATGATCAGTTTGCTTATCGCTACGATACGCAGCTGCTCATAGACAGAAGAGACAAGGATCTGGATGAGGATGAGATCGCTGACTACATCACAGACAATTTTGAGGGCAATTCTCTTATTGCCGCAGGAGATGAGGATCTGGTAAAGATCCATTTCCATACCAACGAACCATGGAAAGTGCTTGAGTACTGCAATACCGTGGGAGAGATCTATGACATTGTTGTTGAGGACATGATCAGACAGTCCGCGGGTTTGCAGGGCTGACCGGAAAGGTAGGAGATTTGGCTATGAACGAAAACATCACCAAGAGAAACGAACTGCTGGCTGAAAAGGTTATTAAGGGACTTGAATCCAGAAATATGACAGGCTACTACGCTGCAACCAAAGAGGAAGCACTTAAAAAAGCTCTTGAGCTGATCCCCGAGGGAAGCTCTATAGGTATGGGCGGAGCAATGACTGCTCATGAGATAGGCCTTGTGGACGCGGTTAAAAAAGGCAATTACCATTTTATTGACAGAGATGCAGCTGAGGATAAGAGAGCAGCAATGCTTGAAACATATGATGCGGATTTCTTTATTGCCAGTGCAAATGCCATGACAGAAGACGGCGTTATCGTAAATATCGACGGCAATTCCAACAGGGTTTCAGCTATAGCTCAGGGACCCAAAAAGGTCATCTTTATCGTTGGCATGAACAAGGTTTGCAGCGACGTGGATGGTGCTCTTAAGAGAGCCAGAAATGTTGCGGCACCCATCAATGCTCAGCGTTTTGGCCTTTCAACACCCTGTGCCAAGACCGGCTCCTGCATGGACTGTAAGTCTCCAGATACTATCTGCTGTCAGTTCCTTATCACACGTTTTTCAAGGCACAAGGACAGGATCCACGTGATCCTTGTAAATGATAATCTGGGCTTCTGATAGGATTTGAAGATGACAGTTAATTACGTTTTGGACAAAGAAATAAAGGCTGTTCTTTTTGATATGGACGGAACCCTGACCGATACCGAGAAATACTATCAGGTGGCATGGCCAAAGGCCCTTGCTCATTTCGGATATGAGATGAAAGAGGGGCAGGCACTGGAACTTAGGAGCCTTGGAAGACCCTTTGCACCTGCCAAGTTCAAGGAGTGGTTCGGCGAAGATTTTGACTACGGAGAGGTTCGCGAATACAGAAAGTCCATTGTTGAAGAGATGGTAAAAGAAACGGGAATACCCCTTAAGCCGGGAGCAAAAGAGATCCTCACCTGGTTAAGGCAGCAGGGCATTTATACAGCCCTGGTTACAGCCAACGAATATCCAAGAGCAGAGAGATATCTTAAAAAGATAGAGCTTTTTGAATATTTTGACCGTATCATCTGTGCGAACATGGTATCTCAGGGAAAACCCGCGCCTGATATCTATGCCTTTGCATGCAGCAAGCTTTCGCTTGACCCGTCGGAGACCTTTGCTGTGGAGGATTCTCCAAACGGAGTTACCAGCGCTTATGATGCAGGCTGCAACGTTATCATGGTTCCGGATCTTACGGAGCCTGACGAGGAGCTGAAGAAAAAGCTCTATGCCCGCTGCGATGATCTCATGGGGATAAAAGAACTGATAAAATAAAAAAACGGATAAATGCCATTTTCCTTAATAGGAAGCCGGACATTTATCCGTTTTAATTTACTGTAAATTACTGCTGTTCAAGACTTGCCTTCAGCTCGCCACTCTTGTATCTTTCGATGATGCTGTTGATACGCTCAACAGGATTAAGAAGGTCGCTGATGGAAGCGTCGTGATTAAGTGTATCGATGAGGTAAGCGATATATTTGCTCATGTCGCAGCTGATGTACCATTCTCTTGAAAGAAGCTCGGGAGTTTGGTAAACAAGGTTGGTGGTAAGAACTTTGTCGATGAGACCTTCCTCATAAGCCTTGTCAAACTCCTCAAGACCTGCGGTGAAAAGACCGAAGGTAGAGAATGCGTAGATCCTTGAAGCCTTGCGCTCCTTGAGCGCTCTGGCAACATCGATCATGCTCTCTCCTGAAGAGATCATGTCATCAACAATGATAACTGATTTGCCTTCAACGCTTGAACCCAGGAATTCATGTGATATGATGGGGTTTCTGCCGTCGATGACCTGAGTGTAATCACGTCTCTTGTAGAACATTCCCACATCGAGTCCGAGCACGCTGGCAAGATAGATTGCGCGGCTCATTCCGCCCTCATCCGGGCTGATGACCATCATATGGTCGGAATCGATCTGAAGATCCCAGACATTTCTGAGAAGTGCTTTTATGAACTGATAAGTTGTACGTACAGTTTCAAATCCGTTGAGAGGGATAGCGTTCTGTACTCTGGCGTCATGGGCATCAAAGGTGATGATGTTGTCAACGCCCATATTTACAAGCTCCTGAAGTGCGATGGCACAGTCAAGAGACTCTCTGGAACTGCGCTTGTGCTGTCTTGATTCATAGAGGAAGGGCATGATAACTGTAATCCTGCGGGCCTTGCCTCCAACTGCTGCAATGATCCTCTTAAGATCCTGGTAATGATCGTCAGGAGACATGTGGTTTTCCTGACCGAACAATGAATAAGTCTGGGAGTAGTTACATACATCAACCAGAAGGTAGAGGTCGTCTCCTCTTACGGAAGTTTTGATGACACCCTTGGCCTCACCTGTTCCAAAACGGGGAACCTCTGCATCGAGTATGTAGGATGAACGCTCATAGCCTGTAAATGCAAGGCTGCCTTTGTGTTCATTCTCCCTTTCGGCTCTCCATTTTACGAGATAGTAATCAACCTTTTCTGCCAGAGGTTTAACTCCCTTTAATGGAATGATACCCAGGGAACCGACAGGAATGGTCTCCAGATTACGCTTCTCTTCTCTCTTTGGCATTACCTAAGATCCTCACTTTCTTTTTTGGCAATTTTCTTTATTTTTCGAATATCCGGACCGGAGAGCTTCAGCAGCTTGAAGTTGCTGGTAACTCTTGAAAAGATTCGGTCGGAGTACGTTTTTTGCAAATTCTCAAGTGAAAAGTTTGTGGTAATGATCGTCGATTTTTTGCGGTTGTCACGCTCGTTCAGCAGATAGAAGAGCTTGGAAGCGGTAAAGCTGTTTGAAAGCTCTGTGCCAAGATCGTCAATGATCAGCAGTTCGCAGTCAAAAAGATCTCCGTAGATGCTGTGGAGCTCCTCCTTGCTCTTGTAATCAAAGGAGTGCTCTGCGATCATTTCAAACAATCCTGTGGCGCTGAAATATATGACAGAATGGCCTTTTTTAAGAAGTTCATTGGCAATACAAACCGACAGGAACGATTTACCAGTCCCTACTGTACCATAAATGAATAGATTTTGGTAGTCGGAGTTGAAATTATTTATAAAACTTTCAGCGGCACTTTTTGCACCCAGAAATCTCTTAAGATCTTCGCCCTCGTAGTACTTTTCCGTCATGATCTTGAAGTTGGCGGACTTGGTCAGGAGCCTTAAGTTGGAGCTGTCGTAAAGAGCCTCGATTATCTTTTGCTTGAAGCAATGGCACTTTTCGTTGCCGATATATCCGGTATCCTTGCAGTCCTGACAGGTGTAGCCCATGTCAAGGTAATCGGAAGAGTAGCCGGCCTCTGATAAAAGAAGCTGCTTTTTGCTTGAAAGCTCCATAAGCTGCTTTCTTAATATGGATCTGTCCAGGCGCTCGCCTGAAAGGATCCTTTTTCCGAAAGCAACGCTTGCTTCTGCAGTCTGGTCGTCCAGTTCCCTGTAGCCGGGAACATTATCGTAAACACTTTTTTTGCGATCTTCAAGCTCCTGTCTGTGGAGAGAGCGTCGTTCCTCATATTCGTGCATGATCGCGTCATATTGGGCGTTTGTTAAAGGCATAATCTTCTCCCTATAAAATGTCAGCTCTGCATAAGTATAGCCCTGCACGTGTTCCGGGGAGGGCGATGTGCCGCCGCCGAACCAAAAGTGCAGGGCTTAGCTTATGAATTTCTCTTACCCGATCCCCAGTCGGATGAGAGGTTCAGTTGTCCAGAAGCTTCTTTTCAAGTTCAACAAAATCATAAGTATTCTGCTGGAACTGATTGAAAGCGTTCCGGTTGTCGCCGGGGCGAATAGATGATTCGCCTTGGCGAAGCTTTGTATCGATGGAAGATACGGAAGCCTTGGACCTTTTTTTCGCCTGGTCCGCGGTAAAGTCGGCATCAGCCTTGGCAATATCCTCCCTTGTAGATACATTATTTTCGTGCCAATTCTTGAGAATCCCGTCACAATATTTTAGACGTCCTCTCTGAACACTCAAAACAGTACGATCGCAGGCTTCCAAAATGATCTCCATCGAAAATCCCAACTCCCTACGCCACCGGTTAATGAAAGAAACCTCTTTCTCAGTGGGACTGTTTTCCATACCGAGTGCCCGCATTATGGTGATAAGATCACCGTCATGCTTGTAACTCTCCGCGCGTGCCTGTTTTGGTGTTTTGATGCCTTGCTGACTCCAGTTGATGGCTACTTTTTCCATGTATCTGAAGTCTTTCTTATGATTATCGACGCAGTATTGCATCAGATAGTCCAAGAGATCGTCCGAAAATCCCAGTTCATCGTGGATATAAAGAATGGTACCCATTTCTGTGGGATTTAAGGGTCTTGCAAAGTATAACTCTGCAATATTCATAATGCCTGAACCTTCACTTTGCTTGAAAGAACGGATCTGTGATGCAGAGTAGCTGGGCCTTGCGGGTGCGGAAACGGTTTTTTCCACAGGCTCGGGCACCGGTCTGAAGGTGACGTCGCTTCTACGACGTCCGTAATCTCTGTGAGCCACAATGTCTTCCATATGTATGCTGGTAAGGTTCTGTGCTCCGTCATACTCAAGACTGATGAGTCCTTTCTTCTCCCAGTACTTGAGCGCTCTTGTTACGTCTTTTTCTGTGTGGTTGAATTTGTCTGCCAGATCCGAAACACTGGTGGGCAAATTCGCATTCATCATACGCAGCAGATAGAGGTAGATCTTGATCTGTGCGTCGTTTGCGTCTTGCATGTATTCGTCAATAAAGATATTGGAAACATTGGTAGACTCCTCCCCATAATTAGAACAAATAGTTACTCGCCCCATCATATACATCATCACCTGCTTCATTACGTCTATCCGAAAACCAATGGTTGTTTGTCGGAACAATTCAGATTATAGCATGGTGATTTTTGAAAAGAAATGGGTAAAAGTGACGAAGAAATTCAGGCGGGGAGCGGGCTGGCGGGCTTTCGGATCTCATGTGGAAAGTGTGGATAACGTGGATTATTTATTGACTGAAAACAAAAAAGCCTTTCTGTTTCGGATGTTTTAAAGAAAAAACAGATCCAAAAACAGAAGGCTTTATCCACCGAAAACCTTTTAGAGAAATCAGTATCTGAAAGTGGAAATGTGGACAACTTACTTTCCGAGGAGTTCATCCCCTATTTTTACCACATCTCCCGCGCCCATGGTTATCAACAGATCACCCTTAGTGCAATTTTGCAAAAGGAATTTTTCTATTTCACCAAAACCGTCAAAAGTTGGAAAATAATTACACTCATGTCCGAGTGAGGCAATTCTGTCACGTAAAGTTCTGGAGCTGATGCCCAGATTGTCCTTTTCCCTGGCTGCGTAGATATCCGCTAAAACCACGTGATCTGCAAGGGAAAGAGCTTCTGCAAACTCATCCATAAGGGCCTTGGTCCTTGTGTAGGTGTGAGGCTGGAATACACACCAGATCTTCTGATGAGGATAGTTCTGTGCTGCTGTGAGAGTAGCCTTGATCTCTGTGGGGTGGTGAGCGTAGTCATCGATGATGGTCACGCCGCCGACTTCGCCCTTGTACTCAAAGCGTCTGCTGGTACCGCCAAAGAGAGAAAGAGCTTTTTTGATATGTTCATCATCAATGCCAAGGATATGTGCAACCGCTGTGGCTGCAAGAGCATTGTAAACGTTGTGGATGCCGGGAACCGCAAGCTTTATTGCAAGCTCTTTTCCGCCGGGGATATGTGCCATGAAGGAAGGATTGCCCTTCTCATCATAACTTATATCTGTAGGATAGTAGTCAAAAGAGTCCCCGGAGCCGTAGGTTACGATGCTGCAGGGAAGACCTTCTGTGATCTCCGATACTCTGTCGATGTCGCCGTTTATGACCAAAGTTCCGTCAGAAGGAAGGAGCTGCGCAAACTTTCTGAAGGAATGTCTGATGTCGTCAAGGTCTTTGAAAAAGTCCAGATGATCTGCGTCGATGTTGGAGATTACGCTGATCTTGGGGAAAAAGCTAAGGAAGCTGTTGGTGTACTCACATGCCTCGGTAACGAAATACTCGGACTTGCCGACTCTGATGTTACCGCCGATGTCCTTGAAGATACCACCGATTGAAAGAGTGGGATCTGTGTCTGCCTCAAGAAGGATCTTGGAAAGCATGGAGGTTGTTGTGGTCTTGCCGTGAGTTCCGCTGATGGCAACGGGAAGGTCGTATTCCTTCATGATCTGGCCAAGGAGCTCTGCTCTTGTGAGCATCGGAAGCCCTGCTGAAACAGCTGCTGCAAACTCGGGATTGTCAGGGTGAACAGCAGCGGTGTAAACCACTACGTCAATGTCGCCGGCAGAAGTGATGTTTCCAGCCTTCTGGCCGATTGCGATCTCAATGCCCATGTTCCTGAGCTCTTTTGTAATCTCTGATTCCTTGTTGTCGGAGCCTGATACCTTAAAGCCTTCCTCTATGAGGATCTGGGCAAGTCCGCTCATGGATATGCCGCCTATGCCCATGAAGTACACGTGTACAGGCTTGGTAAAATCTATCTTATACATAATAAAAGCCTCGTTTCAAAAATGTTTTCTTGTTTATACTTATTAATTATACAACGGATATATTCTAACACTTATTCTTTTAAAGTCAAAAAATCTACTTAAACGTTTACTGAAAAATTGGTAAATTATACCCTGTTTTTGGTTTTTTTACGAAATTTAGTATGATATACTTATAATAAGAAAGAATTTTTCAGACAGCAGACAGCAACGAGGGGTACGACATGATAAAAAAAGAAATGATTGCGATGCTTCTTGCAGGCGGGCAAGGCAGCAGACTTGGGGTTCTGACTTCAAAGATGGCAAAGCCTGCAGTTTCTTTCGGAGGAAAGTACAGGATCATTGACTTTCCCCTCAGTAATTGTATCAATTCCGGAGTGGACACTGTCGGCGTTCTGACGCAGTATCGGCCACTCAGACTAAACTCTCACATCGGCATCGGAATACCGTGGGATCTGGACCGCAATTTCGGCGGTGTTACTGTGCTGCCTCCTTATGAAAAGAGTGCAAACAGTGAGTGGTACACAGGTACAGCCAATGCCATCTACCAGAATCTTGAGTACATGGAGAACTACAATCCCGATTATGTACTCATTCTTTCCGGCGACCATATTTATAAGATGGACTACGAGACCATGCTTGATTTCCACAAGTCATCCGGCGCTGACGTTACCATTGCCGTTATGCCTGTTCCCATGGAAGAGGCCAGCAGATTCGGTATCATGATAACCGATGACGACAAGCGCATCGTGGACTTTGAGGAAAAACCCGAGCATCCCCGCAGCAATCTTGCTTCATGGGTATTTATATCTTTTCCTGGGAGTCACTTAAGGACGCTCTTATAAAGAACAAAGATCAGGCGGGTCTGGACTTTGGTAAACATATCATTCCTTACTGCAAGGAACAAGGCCAGTCCTTATTTGCATATGAGTTTGACGGATACTGGAAGGATGTGGGAACGCTCACTTCCTACTGGGAAGCCAACATGGAGCTTATCGATATAGTTCCCGAGTTCAATCTCTATGAAGAATATTGGAAGATCTACACCTCAAGCGATGTTCAGCCACCTCAGTTCCTGGGACCCGAGAGCGTTATTGAGTGCAGTATCGTGGGTGAGGGATGCGAGATCTACGGCAAGGTTTACAATTCCGTCATCGGTCCCGGCGTAAAGATCGGAAAAGATTCTGTGGTGAGTCATTCCATCATTATGAACGAGACGCAGATCGGTGAGGGCTGTAATATCGAAAAGGGCATCATCGCTGAGAAGGTTCAGATCGGCAACAATGTAAAGATCGGTGCCATGGAAGAAAAAGAAAATGAGACCAAGCCGAACATATATTGCGAAGGACTTTGTACCGTAGGTGAAAAATCGGTAATTCCTTCAGACGTGACCATCGGCAAGAACATAATGATCTCGGGTATCACCACAGCGAATGATTATCCCGGCGGAGTCCTCGACAGCGGACGAACATTAGATAAGGCAGGTGATTGAGTATGAGGGCGATTGGTATCATTTTAGCAGGAGGCGGCAGCAGCAGAATGCGGGAACTATCCGCCAAAAGAGCTGTGTGCGCCATGCCTATTGCAGGTTTTTACAGAAGTATAGACTTTGCGCTCAGTAACATGACCAACTCTCACATCCAGACAGTTGCCGTGTTTACCCAGTACAATGCGGGAAGTCTTAATACACACCTTAGTTCCTCCAAGTGGTGGGACTTCGGACGTAAGCAGGGCGGTCTCTATGTCTTTACTCCTGCGGTAAAGGCCTCGGGTAATCTCTGGTACAGAGGAACGGCGGACGCTATCGCGCAGAACCTCGATTTCCTCAGAAGCTGTCACGAGCCTTATGTGATCATCACATCCGGCGATTGTGTTTACAAGATGGATTACGGCAAGCTTCTTGAATATCACATTCAAAAGCAGGCAGACATCACGGTTGTGTGCAAGGATATGCCCGCCAATGTTGATACCGAGAGATTCGGATCCATCAGGATGAACGAGGAGAGCAGGATCGAGGAATTCGAGGAGAAACCCGTAGTATCCAAGTCCAACACGATTTCCTGCGGTATCTATGTTGTCCGCAGAAGACAGCTCATAGAACTTATTGAAAAATCCGTAGAAGAGGAAAGATACGATTTTGTAAGAGATATTCTTGTGAGATACAAGGATATGAAGAGGATCTACGGATACAAGATGAAGGAATACTGGAACAATATTGCTTCCGTTGAAGACTATTACAGAACCAACATGGATTTCTTAAAGCCTGAGGTAAGACAATATTTCTTCCGTGAGTATCCCGGAATCTACACCAAGGTGGTTGATCTTCCGCCCGCAAAATACAACGTGGGCGTAAATGTAAAAAACAGTCTTATCTCCAGTGGCTGTATCATAAACGGAACGATTGAGGATTCGATTATTTTCAAGGGGGCGTTTGTTGGAAATAACTGCTACATAAAGAATTCCATCATTCTGAATGATGTTTACATAGGAGACAATTCCCACATTGAGAACTGTATAGTGGAAAGCCACGGCACCATACAGGCCAATTCCTTCTACAAAGAAGAAAACGGTATCAAGATCGTGGTAGAGAACAACGAACGTTACGTCATCTAGTTTGTCACGAAAATCGTGACCATGTTGATCCGGAGGGGGTTACATCATGAACATAACAGATATCAGAGTAAGAAAAGTCAGCAAGCAGGGCAAGATGCGCGCAGTGGTTTCAGTAACATTTGACAATGAATTCGTAGTTCACGACATCAAGGTTATTGAAGGAGAAAGAGGTCTTTTTATTGCCATGCCAAGTAAAAAATCCACTGACGGAGAGTACAGGGATATTGCTCATCCTATCAATTCGGATA
>JAILOW010000007.1 GCA_024690635.1 Butyrivibrio sp. | reverse complement strand
CTCATAAAAATTTTTGTCAATAATGTCATTCCATATTCTTTGTTATTTTATTTTTTGTTTGATGTATTTTATGATTTCCTTGATAATATTTAAGATTTTTGAGAAAAAAGAAAAAGAGCTGCAAACACAGCTCTTTTCTATATTCAGACTAATAATACAAGATTACGGGAGTTCCTGTTTCAACGACTTCCCATAGTTTTTCAACACTGTCCAAAGGACAATTAATACAGCCATGTGAACCGTCAGATCTGTAAATTTTTTCTCCAAATTTACTTCTCCAGGTGGCATCATGAATGCCGACTCCCTTATGAACACCCAGCCAATAATTTACATAAGAAACATAATCAACACCGATAAGATTGGTATGATACCTCTTATTATAGATCTTGAAAACACCGCTGGGAGTTCCTCTTCCTCTGTTCACATTGCCCGTAACTACAGGCATTTCCATGTTAACAGCACCGTCAACATAGTACTTGAGCTCCTGGTCCTTCATATTCACTTCAATATAATTATCTCCTAGCTCAGAAGCCGCATCACAGGTAATTATATTTTCGTATAAAGGAAGATCCACAGTCAGCTGCTCGTTAACACTGTTTTGCAAAAGATGGTCCTTTATGTTTTCAAATTCATCGGAAATATCATAAAGTCTTCCGGCACCTTTGCTTGTATCCTTTAGGATCACCTTGCTGCTTTCGCCATTTCTGTATCTGTCCATCATCCATTTTGTATCATGGGAATCAGCCAGCTCGGAAAGATACTCATACACCTTGCTCTCGCAGACGATGAGATTACCGTCTTTATCAGATACAAGGCCGTCTACAACACTTAAATCCTCATCCTCAGGAAGCTCACCCTCAGAATTACCGATAATGAACACTCCCATTCCGGGATTATCCTTGTCTTTTTCCTCTTCACGGGCACTTGAAAGACCGCTTTTTGTAAGGAGCCACTTTGAAGCCACTCTTGAATCAAGCTTAACTTCTTCCGTATCAAACCTGAAAGTAATATCAAAGCCCTGCTTTTCACTGATCTTTTGATAAAGAGCCTTTATCCTCTTATCATTTTCGTTAAGAGTCACCTCTTTGTAGCACTCCGGGAATTCATTAAGATCCTTAACAGCTTCCATTTCCATCATTGACCTGTAGCCCAGATCTATAATAGCATCTTTGTCGGGAAGTGTGTCATAGGAATTGTTCATGACATAGCCCCTTAAAGGATCGTACTCAATTTCGTAATTTATCTCCGAAGGTTCCACAAAGATTTCCCAACCACCAACAATCTCTTCAAACCTTCCTCTGTCCAAAGAGATACAGGGCTTGTATTCATGCCTTGCGTTTTTAAAAATATACTTGCCCCAGGCAAATGGATTGCTGTCGTTGTATACATCAGACAGTATCGGAGTGTAATCGATCTTAAATCCGGAATCCCAGGCATCAACAAACAGTCTGGCACCGCTCTTATCAATGAGGCAAAGACCTTCATATTCAGTTTTTGAAAGCAGTTCGCTGTTTACCTGTTCTACGCTCTTTCCTGTGCAGTAAACGCCGTTAATCCATGTAAAGCACGGAAATCCGTCAATATAATAGAATCCCAAAAGCACATAAATAACAAAAAGTATAGCAGGGATTGCGAAGAATACAGATATCGCGACACGTAAACCCTTTTTCATTTTCCCCTCTAAAATATGAAAAAGATCATTTCTTTTCCTTAAGATCGGTAGCATCAAAAGCCTCACTGATGGAAGCTCCCGGTGAGACCATAGGAAAGACCTTATCGTCTTCCTCAATCATACAATCAATAAGAATAGGCTTTTTAGACTTAAGAGCCTTTTTAAGAGCCGCACTCACCTCGGACTTTTTGGTTATCCTTATGGCATCACAGCCAAGGCCCTCTGCAATCTTGCAGTAGTCAACCTTATCCTCAAATACAGTCTGTGAATAATGCTGCTGATAAAAAAGTGTCTGCCACTGCCTTACCATTCCGAGAACATGGTTGTTTATAATGATCTCGATAATTGGAAGATTGTATCTTGAAGCTGTGGCAAGCTCGTTCATATTCATTCTAAAGCAGCCATCACCTGCAATATTAACACAAACCTTGTCAGGATTACCAACTTTGGCTCCAATTATGGCACCAAGACCGTATCCCATTGTTCCAAGGCCTCCGGAAGTAAGGAAAGTCCTGGGCTTTTTAAATTTATAATACTGCGCGGTCCACATCTGATGCTGACCTACGTCAGTTGAGACAATGGCATCTCCCTTGGTAAGCTTGTAAAGCTCCTCAATGATATACGGGCAGGTAAGCTTATCCGTTTCATAGTTAAGCGGATATTTCTTTTTATAATCGCTTATCTTGTCCATCCATTCCTTATGATCAAGCTTTTCAAGCTTTTTATTGATATCGGAAAGAACCTGCTTAAGATCGCCAACAATGGCAAAATTGGTCCTTACATTTTTATTTATCTCAGCTGCATCAACATCGATCTGAAGGATCTTGGCCTTTGAAGCAAAGGTCTTGGCATTACCGGTAACTCTGTCAGAGAATCTTGCTCCGAGAGTTATCAAAAGGTCGCACTCACTTACTCCGAAATTGGAAGTCTTGGTACCGTGCATTCCGATCATGCCGGTATAGTGCTTGTCATTAGCATCAAAAGCGCCCTTTCCCATAAGGGTATCGCAAACCGGTGCATCGATAAGATTTGCAAACTCCGAAAGCTCCCTGGAAGCACCGGAAATAACAGCGCCTCCTCCCACATAGATATAAGGCCTCTTTGCTGTCTTGATATATTTGCAGGCTGTCTTAATATCATCGTCTGTATACTTCTTTACCGGCTCTTCTTCTGTAATCTGAACCGGTCTGTAATCGCAGCTTGCAGCGGTTACATCCTTAGTAATATCAACAAGTACAGGGCCCGGTCTTCCGCTTCTTGCGATGCAAAAGGCCTTCCTAATGGTATCAGCAAGATCTTTTACGTTCTTTACGATATAACCATGCTTTGTGATAGGCATTGTAATGCCGGCAATATCAACCTCCTGGAAAGTATCCTTTCCCAAAAGAGGAAGATTAACGTTACAGGTAATTGCAACCATGGGAACAGAATCCATATAAGCCGTAGCAATACCGGTTACAAGGTTTGTGGAACCTGGGCCGCTGGTAGCAAAGCACACACCAACCTTACCCGTAGACCTGGCATATCCGTCAGCGGCATGGGCAGCTCCCTGCTCATGAGAAGTCAGGATATGAAGGAAATCATCCTGCTGCTTGTACAGTTCATCATAAATATTTAATATAGTGCCTCCGGGATAACCAAATATCGTATCAACTCCCTGTTCCTTGAGACACTCAAGTACTATCTGCGATCCGGTTAACTGCATAATTACTCCTCCAACTGTTTATTCGTATTTCAGGCTTTGGGTACCTCAAGGATAGCTCCCCTGTTACCGCTTGTAACAAGCTCTCTGTATCTTGAAAGATATCCTGTAGTAACCTTGGGCTCTCTGGGCTGCCATTTTTCTCTTCTTTTGGCAAGCTCATCATCCGAAACCTTTACGTTCAGAGAATTGTTGGGAATATCGATGGAGATGATATCGCCTTCTTCTATAAGAGCGATAGGTCCGCCCACAGCAGCCTCAGGAGAAACATGTCCGATGGATGCTCCTCTGCTGGCGCCTGAGAATCTTCCGTCTGTAATAAGAGCAACGCTTGCTCCCAGGCCTCTTCCGGCAATTGCGGAGGTGGGATTAAGCATCTCTCTCATGCCGGGACCGCCCTTAGGTCCTTCATATCTGATGACAACCACGTCCCCTGCAACGATCTTGCCCCCAAGGATTGCTTCGATGGCATCATCCTCGCAGTCAAACACTCTTGCAGGTCCTTCATGAACCATCATCTCAGGAACAACAGCTGACTTTTTAACTATACCGGTATCGGGAGCGATATTTCCCTTAAGAACAGCAATTCCGCCGGACTCCATGTAAGGATTTTCCACAGGACGGATAACTTCGGGATTTTTGTTGTATACTCCCTCAAGGTTTTCTTTTATGGTCTTTCCTGTAACAGTAATAAGATCTGTGTTGATAAGATCCTTTTTAACAAGCTCAGACATAACAGCAAGTACACCGCCTGCCTCGTTAAGATCCTCCATATAGGTGGGACCTGCAGGAGCAAGATGGCAAAGATTGGGTGTCTTTGCAGAGATCTCATTTGCGATCTCCATATTAAGCTCTACTCCCGCTTCGTGAGCGATGGCAGGAAGATGAAGCATTGTATTGGTGGAGCATCCAAGAGCCATATCCATTGTCATGGCATTCATAAATGCTTCACGTGTCATGATATCTCTTGGTCTGATATCCTTCTTTATCATCTCCATTACAGCATAGCCTGCCTTCTTGGCAAGTCTGATCCTTGCAGAATATACTGCGGGGATGGTTCCGTTGCCGGGAAGTCCCATTCCAATAGCCTCTGTAAGGCAGTTCATGGAATTGGCAGTATACATACCGGAGCATGAACCGCAGGTAGGGCATCCGTTTTCTTCAAACTCGCAAAGCTTCTCCTCAGATATCTTGCCGGCTGAGTAGCTTCCTACAGCCTCAAAGATAGAGGAAAGAGATGTTTTATGTCCGTCGATCCTTCCTGCCAGCATAGGACCGCCTGATACAAATACTGTAGGGATGTTTACCCTCGCAGCAGCCATCAAAAGACCGGGAACATTCTTGTCACAGTTTGGAATGCAGACCATTCCGTCAAAAGCATGGGCTTTTGCAAGGCACTCTGTGCTGTCTGCAATAAGATCTCTTGTAACAAGAGAATATTTCATTCCGATATGTCCCATGGCAATACCATCGCAAACAGCGATGGCAGGAACAACAACAGGCATTCCGCCTGCTTCTGCAACCGCAAGCTTAACAGCTTCAGTTATCTTATCGAGGTTCA
>JAILOW010000003.1 GCA_024690635.1 Butyrivibrio sp. | reverse complement strand
AGTTCTTTAAAAAGAACTCCTCTCTGTCCACAGAGAACAAAGAAAAGCTCAAGCTGGATCTTAAGAAATTCAGCAACAACTACAAGAACGTGTTTATTGCCTCATATTTGATATAAGCCAGATAATCGGCAATAAACACGTTCTTGTAGTTGTTGCTGAATTTCTTAAGATCCAGCTTGAGCTTTTCTTTGTTCTCTGTGGACAGAGAGGAGTTCTTTTTAAAGAACTGCAGATAATCGCAGTACATGGATGTAAGGGAAGGATCTGTAACATCGTTCCAGTGAACGCCCTGTTCCGTCTTGCACATTTCCCATCTGAATTCACCAAAGAGTCTTATCATGCATTCTTCGGTATTTTCCGTATTGAAGATGGAAACAAGCATACGCGCCTTGGTGCGACGGTTCTTGCCTTCGATCTCCTGCCAGAGAGAAGCTCTGCTTCCTACGTTTGGCATAAGGATCATGTAAGGAGTGATGTCATCTGCATAGAACACCTGCGTAACGCCGATGTCTGTATTGGAGTAAAGAGCCTGTCTGCAGAATACGTTAAAGTCAACGCTCCTTATCATGCTGAAGTACTCGTTTACCTTGGTGGAAGTAAGATATGCCATATCAAGGGGACGAAGAACGTTCATCTCATCAAATACCGGAACAAATGAGGATATACGGCCAAAGGTCATCCTGTTTCCGAGAGCAAAGAGGTTATGAACCTCGAAATCAAGCCTGCTCTTGGGATCATCCATCATGGCTTCCATCTGTGCCTGGTTGATGTTGCCGTTTAATTTCTGGTCACGAAGATATGTGGGCCAGTCCTGATCAAATTCGTTTCTTGAGGGCTCAACTTCAAGAGCGTAGATCTTCTTAAGCCACTCGTACATGGTAAGGACATTTCCCTCGGGATCGGGAACATAGGCCTTTGCCATGTTGTAGAGGATGGCAGTATTTTTTTCTCCCGCAAGCTCTTCATCCACAAAGCCGAACATAAAGAACATCTTAAGCTCGATGGGAAGCTCCGGATCATCCAGACTCTTTAAGAAAGCAGGAGTGTAGATGTCGTAGAAGGTATTTGAAAGGTTTCTTCTAAGAGACCTTGTCTCGTCGGAAGAATCATATCTGTTTTCGTTATGTTTAAATTCCGCGATCTGATCTTCGAATTTTGCGATCTTTTCAGCGGGGGCACCTGAATATGCAAGGATAGTGGAGAGAGCATTGACGATGGTGACAACAGCTTCTCCTTCGCCGCTTTCAGCCCTTTCGATATCGGTAAGCTTGGCGCCTATCATGCGCATGGTTGCGGCAAATGCCGATGTCTTTTTCTTGAGAGTCCTTCTGTAGACATCAAGAAGCCTTGTTTCATCGGATACCTTTTTAAATATGGAAAAGGTGGACATTACTATGCCCACGGCGATGTCAACATTCAAGGGATAAAGAGTCTTTTTTAAAGAAGCTTCGTTTTCTTTAAGAGCTCTTACAAATTCAAAAGCCCATGCAGATATTTTTTCGCTTCTTTCAGGCGGGACCACTTCGTCCATCTCATTATAGATCTTGGGAGTTTCGCCGACTTTTATGCAAAGAGAAGGGTAGTCGGCGTAATCAGCCATGACCTTTTCATATTCCGCAAGTGCGTCGTCAAATTCTTTGTCGTAGATGTCGCAAACAGCCGCAGCTGTGCTTACAGACTGAGAAGCCAGGATCGATGCGATCTTGGGATTTGATTTGACTACTTTTGGTATATCAGTAACATCTTCAAAGGGATAAGAAAAGATAGCTGTTTCTTCTACAGCTTCATATGTTAAGATATAAGGGTTTCCGGGAGTTTCCGCAATTCCAACGAAAGAGCCGACTCCAAGATCCATGGATGTATAGGCATCGGACACCTTCATAGTGCCCTTAACTACTACTTCTATGGTACTGACCTCACCCTGACCTGCTTTTTGAAAAATCTGTCCTTTTTCGAGTTTTATAAGGCCCATAGATACCTCCGATAGTTTCTGCCTCTTAATGTTATCACGTAAATATAGTTACTTCAATCCATAGATTGTAAGGCTTTTCATATATTCGAAGGTTTTTTCAAAATCAGATTATCATGGGCGGGAGAGAATACTCTGAAGGTATGTCTTTTCCTGAAACCATGTTATACAGACTGCTTGAATTCAAAGTGGCATCAAAGAGCCTAAACTGCTCGTCGTTTAAAAGATCTGATGCATCCTTTAACCTGTCAAGAACAGGAAGATCCGATGCTTCGTGGATCTTTTTTAGAAGAGGAGCTGCATCTTTCCTTTGACCGAGGATCCTCACATAGCCGGTAAAACCGCCGTTTTTGTATTCATCCATATCTTTTGCCTTAATCCCGAGAAGTATATGGATAAGCGCCCTGCTGATGCGGGTGTAGGTGTAGTTTTTGGACTTGAGGATATCGGCAAACTGAGTAAAGCTTTTGAATTTATCCAGGTTTGCAAGGATCCTTTTTGAAAGATCCTCAGTCACATCAAGATAATCAGAGTAGCCGATGCTTTTTTCACTAATAAGCTTATATTTCAAAAGACCCGAAAAATCGTCGCCTGTAAGGTATCTGTATGTGTAGTTTGAAAATAGCTCAAAGGCGCTTTCCGGCATGGAAGATCTGATGGAATCCGTGTTTTCATCTGCTTTGTCTTTTTCAAAAACAGCGTTTCTTATGGCCTGGGCGCTTGAAAAGTTTGAAAGACCATCATCATGATAGCCGCTTCCCATGCGTTTTATGGTAAAGGGCTTCATACTGCTTCCTGTTTTTTTTAGTGCCTTTAGATATTCGATTGCCAGAATATTATTGGGATTTGAAAGAAGCTCCTGCAGATCCTCATCTGCGGGCCAAGCCGCACCTAATGCCTTTTGCCTTGCAAGAGGAAAGCTCATTCCTTTTTTTAATTCAGCCAAAAGAGCCTCTTTATAATCAAAGGGCTCATCACATAGAATATCGGAAATCCCGGAAAGAGTGGACAGATCACCGGATTCGGAGCCAAAGCACAGATGATCGCAGACGCCGAGTCTGTTCAGAATGGTCACGGCTCCCTGCGCGAAAAACTCCGCACTTGCAGTCGCGTAGTAAACAGGAAGCTCGATTACAAGATCGGCACCGGATAAAAGAGCTGATCTGGCCCTTGTAAACTTGTCGATGACTGCGGGAGCCCCACGCTGAACAAAGTCGCCGCTCATGATAACGATGCATTTATCGGCGCCGACCTTCTTTTTACATTCATCCAAAAGGAAAAAATGTCCGTTATGAAATGGGTTGAATTCTGCGATTATACCAATAGTCTTCATAATTTTCCGGAATTTTTTTTATTTATGTCTTGCTATAAAATTCTACCTTGATAAAATATTTTAGTAAAGCTCGTTAATGAACTTAGTATAGGATATTTAACTTTAATTAAGTAAGATAAGTGTATGTAAAAGGAGATACTATCATGAAAATTCTTGTAATCAATTGCGGAAGTTCATCACTGAAGTTCCAGCTTATCGACTCAGAGTCAGAGCAGGTTATCTGCAAAGGTCTGTGCGAGAGGATCGGAATTGACGGAAGCCAGATTGTTTATACACCAAGCGGAAAAGACAAGATAACAAAGGTTGAGCCCATGCCTGATCACAACAGGGCTATCGAGCTTGTTATAGAGGCTCTTACAAACAGCGAAAACGGCGTTGTTTCTTCTCTTTCAGAGATCGGAGCTGTTGGACACCGTATCGTTCACGGCGGTGAAAAGTTCACCAAGTCCGTTGTCATCACAGAGGAAGTTATTAAGGCTATCGAGGATGTATCAGATCTTGCTCCTTTACATAACCCCGCAAACCTTATCGGTATCAGGGCTTGCCAGAAGTCTATGCCCGGTGTTCCCATGGTTGCGGTATTTGATACAGCATTTCATCAGACAATGCCTCAGGAGGCTTATCTTTACGGACTTCCTTATTCATACTACGAGAAATACGGCATCAGAAGATATGGCTTCCACGGAACCAGCCATTCTTATGTAAGCAAGAGAGCAGCACAGATCCTTGGAAAAGATATTAAGGACCTTAACCTTATTGTTTGCCACCTTGGAAACGGTGCATCCGTATCCGCAGTTAAAAAAGGAGAGTGCATCGATACATCAATGGGACTTACTCCTTTGGAGGGTCTTATCATGGGAACCAGAACAGGTGACATCGATCCTTCTGTTGTAGAGTTCATTATGAAGAAGGAAAACTCAACAGTAGCCGATGTAACAACTCTTCTTAACAAGAAGTCAGGAGTGTTTGGCCTTTCAAATGATCTTTCCTCAGATTTCAGAGATCTTGAGGATGCCTATGTAAAGGGCGATGAAGCTGCAAAGAGAGCAGTTGATGCATTTGTTTACAGAGTTGTAAAATACATCGGTTCCTACACAGCTGCAATGGGAAGCGTTGACGCTATCTGCTTTACCGCAGGAGTTGGCGAAAACAGCGGCTTTGTAAGAGGACTTATCTGCGAGAAGCTTGCATTTATCGGAGCTACTGTTGATAAGGAAGCAAACAAGGTAAGAGGAGAAGAAAAGACCATCTCCGGTGCTGACAGCAAAGTTACACTTATGGTTGTTCCCACAAATGAAGAGCTTGCAATTGCAAGAGATACATTTGCACTTTGCAAATAATAATTGAAGTTAATAATTTCCGATAAAAGAAGGGAGGAGTGATGATTCACTCCTCCCAAAAAAGTTCGTCCAAAGTCTTATTTAATACCTTACATATAGCTATGCAAAGATTTATGGTGGGGTTGTAATCCCCTTTTTCTATTGCGCTCATGGTCTGCCTTGATACGCCGCACTTTTTGGCAAGTTCCTCCTGGGACAGATCAAGAGCTGCTCTTGCGGATTTTAGTCTTAGATTTTTCATATCATTCCTCCTCCTCGGAATTCTTGGAAGAAACCAGTTTCTTGATGATAAGCTCAATGCCCAGTACTGCCATCATGATAAGTACCATGATATTGAGGATGGGGAATCCGATCTTGCCGTCAACGATAAGTGTTCCGTTTATTGCCTGCCCGATAACAGGTATGAGATTGAAGATAATGCACACTGCGAAGATGATGAAATACATCTTTTTGTTGTTGTTAAGTCCCCAGTATACGTCGTTCCAGACGCAATAAACTCCAAGTACGATGACCCCGAGAATAAGTCCAACGCAGTCCAGTGCGTATCTCTCGATAGGAAGTGAGATCTCGCCGATTGAGATGATCATCATGATAACCTCATAAGCTACGAGTGTGTAGAAAGCGTACATATAACCCTTGCCGCGGATAAGCTGCTGTCTCTCGTCATATTCTGTTTTCATTTTGTGATTGGTGTTTGCTGCCTTGATAAGTACAAATGCTATAACAAGTCCTACGATGATTCCAAGTGTTAATCCTGCTGATGCTGCAATTTTCATTTCTTTTCCCTCCGAAAATCTTTTTATTTGAATAATTTGTTTGTTGTAATTTAAAAGGAGACGTCAATGCCTTTCATGAGCATATAGTAACGCCTCCGTAGAATAATGTCAAGTATATTTTACAAAAAACTTCCCACAGATGAAAAATGTTATATCCGATTTAAGGACAAATGTTCCTGAAAAGCAGATGTTTACTGACGCTTAAGAATCTCAATGACCTTGTCATAATTTTCCGGTTTGTGGGGGAAAAGACAATTCAAACAGCTTTTTATTTTCTTTCCTTTTACATCTATCATCTCGAAATTGCCCGGACAGTTTAAGTTGTAAAGAGGGCAGTAACAGAAAAGGCAGTTAATGTCCTCATCGCTCTTGTGACAGGGGTAATATTCACATTCTTTATTTGCGTAGAATCTGCTTGAGTTCTTCACTTGTTTATCCTTTTTTAAAAAAGATTTTGTTTAATATGATTGTACCACAGTGTTATAATTAAGCATAAAAATTTTTGGAGGCAATATGGCAAAAAGAATAGGAATGTCTTTATTTGGAGTTATTATCTGTGCTATCAGCGTTGGGATATTCAAGATCGCAGCTCTTGGAGTTGATCCTTTCCAGTCTTTTATGGCGGGACTTGATGCGCTCTTTCCCATAGGCTTTGGTACTTTATATGTTATCACCAATGCGGTGATGCTGCTGTTTGCTCTTATTTTCGACAGGCACTATATCGGCATCGCTACATTTATAAACCTCTTTTTGCTGGGATACATTACACAGTTTACTTATGAGTTTTTACAGACGGTGATAGTTGATCCTTCTATAATTGTGAGGGTACTGTGCCTGGTGACAGGTGTCGTTATCATATGCTTCGGATCGGCATTTTATATGACTGCCGACCTTGGAGTATCAACCTATGATGCGGTTGCGCTTATCATCGTAAATACCTGGAAAAAGGGAAAGTTTCAGTATGTCAGGATCATCACGGATCTGGTGTGCGTTTTGCTTGGAACGATCCTGTTTCTTTTATCCGGAGGTTCATGGAAGGCCATTCCCACAATTGTCGGTGTGGGCACCATAATCACGGCATTTTTCATGGGACCTCTCATAGAATTTTTCAATGTACATATAGCCAGACCTTTTCTTAATGGAAGGAACAAAGCTTGAATTGAATCCTTTTCCGAAACATGTTACAATGCGTTCGTTGCACGAAAATGTTTAGGAAAAGGATTATTTATTATGAGAATTGCAGTTACTTACGAAAACGGAGAAGTATTCCAGCATTTTGGACACACTGAAGAGTTCAAGGTGTACGAGGTTGAGGATAAAAAGATTGTATCTTCAGAGGTTATCGGCTCTGAGGGAAGCGGACACGGCGCTCTTGCCACACTTCTTGCAGGAAAGGGCATAGATGTTCTTATCTGCGGCGGTATCGGTGGAGGAGCACAGCAGGCTCTTTCTGAAAACGGTATTGAGCTTTGCGCAGGCCAGGCCGGAAATACTGATGAAGTTGTAGAAGCTTATTTAAGAGGTGAGCTTGTGGATTCAGGTGTTAACTGCGACCATCACGGCGAGGGTCACACCTGCGGAGATCATGATCACGAGGGTGGTTGCGGCCATCATGACCATGAAGAAGGCGGCTGCGGTCATCATGAAGAAGGCGGCTGCGGCGGCTGCGGCAGTGACGACGATGAAATGGGCGGATGCAGCGAAGGTGGCTGTGGAAGCTGCAGCGGATGTCATTCAGCTCCTCAGATCGAGGGTAAAAACGTTGGAAAGATCTGCGTTACACATTATACAGGTACTTTCAATGACGGAAGCAAGTTTGATTCTTCTTATGACAGAGAAAAGCCTTTGGAGTTCATCTGCGGATCAGGCATGATGATCTATGGCTTTGACAAGGCTGTTGCAAATATGGAAAAGGGTGAGATCATCGATGTTCATCTTACTCCCGAAGAGGCTTACGGACCTGTTGATCCCGACGCTATTGTGACAATGGAGATTAAGGACCTTCCCGGCTCTGAAGAGCTTGAGGTTGGACAGCAGGTATATCTTCAGGATATGTACGGAAGACCTGTTCCTGTAAAGATCCTTGAAAAGACCGATTCCTCCATTACTTTTGATGCAAATCATGAGATGGCAGGCAAGGAACTGAACTTCAGGATCGAACTTGTTGATGTCAGATAAGAAAGAACGGATATGAAAGAATTAAATTCCTGCAAGGAAGCCATGGCGGCAAGTATTGAAAACAAATATTTCAGTGTTGCGCATTTGTACAAGGATGAAAAAGCCATGGAAATGCATATTCATGACTGCTATGAGGTCTATTTTTCCATCTCAGGCGGCAAGCAGTTCCTGATAGACAATCAGGTTTACGATATTTCGCCGGGAGATCTTTTCCTCATAAATCAGTATGATTCACACTATCTTACACAGATAGACAGTGAGCTTCACGAGAGGATCGTAGTCATGATAGATCCTGAATTTATGCAAAAGATCTCCACTGACGAAACGGACCTTGATGCCTGCTTTCACAACAGGGGAGAAGGTTTTTCTCACAAGATAAGCCTTAATCAGGAACAGCAGGGAAGATTTCTTTATTATATAAACAAGATCGTTACCAGTAATGGCTTTGGACATGATCTTCTTGAAAGAGCAACATTTACGGAGCTCTTCGTTATGATAAACAAGATCGTAAATGACAGGCAGGGAAAGGGAACAAGCGAAAATACCGCTACTTACAATGAGCAGGTGGATTCAATCCTTTCTTATATCAATAACAATATTCAGTATCCTGTCAGCATAGGGGATCTGGCAAAGCACTTTTATATAAGCGAGTCATATATCTGCAGGATCTTTAAGTCCGCTACGGGTACCACCATAAACAAATATATGACTGCCAGAAGGATATCCATCGCCAAGTCCCTTTTGGCGGAAGGCATTGGCGTCAGTGAAGTCTGTGAGAGATGCGGCTTTAGCGATTACAGCAATTTTCTTAAGGCTTTTACAAAGTCTGTGGGAATATCACCCAAAAAGTATTCTCAGTATTGTAACAGGTAAGAGTGCAAAAAGTTGTTGACAAATGCCTATGCTATGGATATACTACTAAAGTATGCTAATGAATAAAACGTAAACAATTGCCTGTATTTAAGGCGATTTCTTATACGGATACGGTAAGGAGGTGTTACCAAATGTCAATCTGCCCAAAGAATAAGTCATCTAAAGGCCACAGAGATCAGAGAAGAGCAAACTGGAAAATGACTGCTCCTACACTGGTTAAGTGCAGCCACTGCGGAGCTCTTATGCAGCCTCACATGGCTTGCAAGAAGTGCGGCTATTACAATAAGAAGAGCATTGTTGAAGTAGAGGCTTGAGTTTAATAAACCTCATTTTACAGAGAATCCTAAGGCTTTCCGACTATGTCGGAAAGCCTTGATTTTTGTATGCCACTTTAGTATATTGATTAAAGGATTTTTGTGTGACAAAAGCCCGAGTTTTCATTCGGAGGATAAATGATGTCTGAGCTTATCAGAGTGGCTGTGGATGCCATGGGCGGAGATAATGCTCCCTATGTTACAGTCAAGGGATCTGTGGATGCGGTAAAAGAGTGCGCATCACTCAAGGTCTTCCTTGTAGGACAAAAAGAAGCTGTTGAAGCCGAGCTTTCCAAGTACAGCTACGACAAGGACAGGATAGAGGTGGTAAACGCCACAGAGGTTATCGAGATGGCAGAGCCCCCTGTTATGGCTATCCGCAAAAAGAAGGATTCTTCTATTGTTAAGGCTATGTATATGGTTAACCATGGCGAGGCGGATGCTTATGTATCTGCAGGCAGCACAGGTGCTACGTTGGTTGGCGGACAGGTTATCGTGGGCAGGTTAAAGGGTGTCGACAGAGCACCTCTTGCACCGCTTATTCCCACAGAAAAAGGAAACTCGCTTCTTATTGACTGCGGAGCCAATGTGGACGCCAGATCTTCTCATCTTGTACAGTTTGCAAAAATGGGAACTGTGTACATGGAGAATGTTATGGGTGTTAAAAATCCCACAGTCGGCATCGTCAATATCGGAGCCGAAGAGGAAAAGGGCAATGCTCTTGTAAAAGAAACCTTCCCTCTTTTGAAAAACTGTCCGGACATCAACTTTATCGGAAGCGTGGAAGCCAGGGATATCCCTGCAGGAGCTGCTGATATCATTGTTTGTGAGGCGTTCACCGGCAATGTTATTCTCAAGATGTACGAGGGAGTTGCCAAGTCACTGGTACATGTGATCAAAAAGGGTCTTATGAGCAGCCTCAAGACCAAGATCGGGGCACTTCTTATCAAGGATGACCTCAAAAAGACACTTGGCAATTACAGCATGGATCAGTACGGCGGCGCACCAATGCTTGGACTTAAGGGACTTGTAGTCAAGACCCATGGAAGCGCCAGCGACATTGAGGTTAAAAACTCAGTACTTCAGTGCGTAACATTTACAGAGCAACAAATTAGCGAAAAGATAAGCGAAAAGCTTTCTCAGGAGGCGTAAGCCTAATAAAACGATAACTGCCAGGCAGTAGAAAACGGAGACTATTATGGAATTTGAAAAGATGAAAGAAGTTATTGCAAACGTACTCAATGTTGATCCTGAGGAGATCAAGCTTGAGACCACATTTACAGAGGATCTTGGAGCTGATTCACTTGATCTTTTCCAGATCATCATGGGACTTGAGGATGAGTTCGATGTACAGATCGACCCCGAGAAGACTGAGAACATCAGCACTGTGGGCGAGGCTGTTGAGCTTTTAAAGGGAGCACTTGCAAACAAATAATTGGCTTTTAAAACCATAAGGAACGAGGCAGAGATTTTTTGCTGCCTCTTTTTTTATCATATGGACTTACAAAGCCGGAGGAAACATGTTAAACGAAGAAAAAATCAAACAGTTTGAAGACGTCATCGGATATACTTTCAGGGACAAGGCGCTTATACTGCAGGCTTTTACCCACAGCTCTTTTGTAAACGAGCAAAAGATCAATAAAAGACCTGATTATGAGAGGCTTGAGTTTTTGGGCGACGCGGTTCTTGAGATGATATCCAGTGCATATCTTTTTAGGACCAATCCTGACAAAAAGGAAGGCGAAATGTCCAAAATGAGGGCTGCGCTTGTGTGCGAGCCTGCTCTTGCCCATGATGCAGAAGCTCTTGGACTAAAAGACTATATCCTTCTTGGAAAGGGCGAAGAGGCCACGGGTGGCAGAAACAAAGAGTCCATCATAGCCGATGTGGTTGAGGCTGTTATAGGAGCTCTTTTCCTTGACGGCGGTATCGAAGAGTCCAAGCGCTTTATCGATGCATATGTCCTTACAAATACAGAAGCAATGGCTATGTTCGGGGACAATAAATCGCTATTGCAGGAGCTTGCGCAGGGCGAGGGCCTTGGAACAGTACGCTATGAAATTTGTGGCGAAAGTGGTCCTGAACATGATAAAATATTCAAGACGCGCGTTTTCGTCGGAGATAAGAATTTGGGAGAGGGGACAGGAAAAACCAAGAAGGCGGCTGAACAGAAGGCTGCTTACGAGGCTCTTCTTGTATTAAAGAAAAAGAACTGATGTATTTAAAAAGCATTGAAATCCACGGCTTTAAGTCATTTGCCAATAAGATAAAATTTGATTTTCATAACGGTATCACCGGTATTGTAGGCCCTAACGGATCGGGAAAGAGTAATGTTGCCGATGCGGTGAGATGGGTTCTTGGCGAACAGCGTATCAAGCAGTTGCGTGGCGGATCCATGCAGGATGTCATTTTCTCAGGTACAGAGCTTAGGAAACCTCTTGGCTATGCTTATGTTGCCATAACTCTGGACAATTCCGATCATTCCCTTGCCATCGATTATGATGAAGTAACTGTCTCCAGACGTCTTTACAGGTCCGGAGAAAGCGAATATATGATCAACGGCTCAACCTGCAGGCTTAAGGATGTGAACGAGCTCTTTATGGACACCGGTATCGGTAAAGAGGGCTATTCCATCATCGGACAGGGTCAGATCGATCAGATCCTTTCAAGTAAGCCTGAGGACAGGAGAAATCTTTTTGATGAGGCCGCAGGTATCGTTAAGTTCAAGGCCAGAAAAGAAACTGCCATCAAAAAGCTTGAGGAGGAAAAGATAAATCTTACCAGACTTTCCGATATCCTATCAGAGCTTGAAAAGCAGATCGGACCTTTGGAAAAGCAGTCTGAGGTTGCAAAGGAGTACTTAAAGCACAGAGAAAGGCTTAAGACTCTTGATGTAAACATGTTCCTTGTTGAGAACAAGAGCCAGAAACAGCAGTTTGAAGAGGCTGACAAAAACTTCGGCATTGCATCCGAGGCTTTGGAAAGCGCCAAGGCTGCCTATGAAAAGACAAAAGAAGAATACGAAAGCATTCAGAAAAAGATAGAGGAGCTTGATAAGGAGATCGATGAAGCCAGAGCAAAGATAACGGATTCTTCTGTTACAAAGGAAAAGCTCGAAGGTCAGATCGGTATCCTCAAGGAAAAAATCAAGTCAGCTTCCGAAAATGATGCTCATTATAAAAAGCGCGAGAGCGACGAAAAAGAAAAGATCGAGGGTAAGAACAAGCTCCGTGAGCAGTATCTTGCGGAAAAAGAGGCTGTAGACAAGGATGCCCTTGAGCTTTCCGAAAAGAGAAACGAAGCAAGAAAAGAACTGGACAGCATCCTTACTCAGATAAAGAACATCAACGACGAAGTTGAGGAATGCAAGAGTACCATCATCGAGACTCTGGACAGCAGAGCTACCATAAAGTCCAAGCTCAGCTCCCTTGAGACCATGAAGGAGCAGGTAAACATCAGAAAGGCCGAACTTACCGGCAAACTGGTGAGAGCCCGTTCCGATGAGTCCAAGCAGGAAGAGACTTTAGAGAGACTTCGCGGAGAATTTGACAGCATTACCGCTGAGATCTCCGAGATGAACAAGAAATTAAAGAGTACTGAAGCAGAAGTTGTCGAGATCCGAGAGGGCATGAGCCGCAAGGATACAGACCTTCGTAAGACTCAGGAGCTTTTTCAGCAGGAAAAATCAAGACTTGAAGCTCTTGCTAACCTGACAGAGCGCTATGAAGGCTACGGCGGCAGCGTTAAAAAGGTTATGGAGCGCAAGGATGATACCAAGGGTATTATCGGTGTTGTTGCGGATATCATAAAGACTCAGCCCAAGTATGAGACTGCCATTGAGGTGGCTCTTGGCGGAAATATCCAGAACATCGTAACGGATGATGAAGAGACTGCTAAAAAGATGATCCGTTATCTGAAGGATACCAAGGCAGGAAGAGCAACATTCCTTCCTCTTACATCTCTTGACAATCCTCCGGAGCTTAAGGCCAAGGAAGCTCTTAACGAGCCCGGTGTCCTTGGTATGGCAGACGAACTGGTTGATACAGAGCCCGAATACAGAAGCGTTGCCAAGGCTATGCTTGGCAGGATCGTTGCTGTAGACAATGTGGACAATGCGGTAAAGATCGCTAGAAAATACAACTATACAGTTAGGATGGTTACCCTTGAGGGTGAGCTTTTGGTACCCGGCGGAGCCATCAGCGGCGGTGCGTTTAAAAACAACAGTAATCTCCTTGGCAGACGCCGTGAGATGGACGAACTTGAAAAGAACGTTAAAAAGTACCGTCAGCAGATTGACGATCTCAGAAAAGAGATCGAAGAGTCCAAGACAAAGAGAAATGAGCTCAGAGCCCTTGCAGAGGATTTGAGACTCAAGCTTCAGGAAAAGTTCATTGCCCAGAATACTGCCAGGATCAACGTTGAAAACGAAGAAAAGAGGCAGGAGGAGCAGAAGGGAACTTATACAGATCTTAAGGCTGAAAACGACGAGATCGAAACAAAGCTTGCAGAGATCGCTACCGAAAAAGAAGAAGCCATCGCTTCCCTTGAAGAGTCCGAAAAGCTTGAAAAGAGCTGCACCGAGAAGGTTGAAAAGTTCCAGAAGGAGCTTGAAGGTCTCCACGAGCTTGAAGAAAACGAAAACAAGAATGTGGGCAGCTGGGATATAGAATACGAAAAGATCAAGCAGCAACAGGATTTCAAAAAGGAAAACCTTGATCGTATCGATGAAGAGATAAAGGCTGAACAGGATGCTCTCAATGAGATCCTTGAATCCATGGAGGAAAATGCGAAAGCTCTTTCCCAGCACAAGGAAGACATCGAGCAGATCAGGCTTACAATTGAGGCATCTGCTGATGTTCAGACGGATGCTACAAAAGAACTTGAGGAAAAGAAGAATCAAAAGAACGATCTTTCTCTTTCCCAGAAGGAGTTCTTCGGAAAGACAGAAGAGCTCAATAAACAGATGAATGATCTGGATAAGGAAGTTGTGCGACTTACCAATAAAAAGGAAAAGTGTCAGGAAACCATCGAGTCACAGATCAATTATATGTGGAATGAGTATGAGATCACCCTCAGCGATGCTGCCCAAATGAGGGATGAGGAGATGACGGATGTTCCCGCTATGAGAAGGGAGATCAGTTCACTCAAGGATTCCATCAGAAAGCTTGGAGATGTAAACGTAAACGCCATCGAGGATTACAAGAACCTTATGGAGCGTTACACCTTTATGAAGACCCAGCATGACGATCTGGTGGAAGCTGAGCAGCAGCTCAAGGAGATCATCAAGGATCTTGATGAATCCATGAGAAATCAGTTCATTGAGCAGTTTAAGCTCATCAACGTAGAGTTTGACAAGGTATTTAAGGAGATGTTCGGCGGCGGAAAGGGAAGCCTTGAACTTGCCGAGGATGAGGATGTTCTCGAGGCGGGAATCAGGATCAACGCTCAGCCTCCGGGAAAGAAGCTCGTAAACATGATGCAGATGTCCGGTGGAGAGAAGGCTCTTACCGCCATAGCTCTTTTGTTTGCGATCCAGAATCTCAAGCCTTCGCCATTCTGTCTTCTTGATGAGATCGAGGCGGCTCTTGATGAAAACAACGTTGTACGTTTTGCAAAATATCTGCATAAGCTCAAGAATACGCAGTTTATTGTAATTACCCATAGGCGTGGTACAATGGAAAGTGCTGACAGACTCTACGGTATCACCATGCAGGAGAAGGGCGTTTCAACCCTTGTCAGCGTAAATCTCATTGATAAGGAGCTTACAAACTGATGGCAAATTCTTTTTTTGCGAAACTTCAGCAGGGGCTTTCCAAAACAAGGGACGGCATCGTAAAGGGAATAGACAATGTTTTTAAGGGCTATTCCAGTATTGATGAGGACTTCTATGAGGAGCTTGAAGAGACTCTTATCATGGGAGATATCGGCGTCAATGCCACAAGCCGCATCATGGACAAGCTTCGCAGTGATGTAAAAGAAAAGCGTATAGGCGATCCTTCGGAGTGCAGGGAGCTTCTTTTGAAAAACATCAGAGAGCAGATGCACATTGATGAGAACGCTTATGATTTTGAAGATAAAAAGACAGTTATCTTTGTTATCGGAGTTAATGGTGTAGGCAAGACCACTTCTGTTGGCAAGCTTGCATCCATCTACAAAAATAAAGGTAAAAAGGTGCTTATAGCAGCTGCGGATACCTACAGAGCCGCTGCAACCCAGCAGCTTGAAGAGTGGGCTGACAGAGCAGGAGCACCAATCATTACAGGACGTGAGGGCGGAGACCCCGCAAGCGTTATCTATGACGCGGTAGGGGCATTTAAGGCCAGGGATATAGATATTCTGATCGTTGATACCGCAGGCAGACTTCATAATAAGAAAAACCTTATGGAAGAGCTTGCCAAGATGAACAGGATCATTGACAGAGAGCTGCCTGATATATGCAGGGAGAATTTTATAGTCCTTGACGGAACCACAGGTCAGAACGCCATTATGCAGGCAAGAGAGTTTGGAGAAGCTGCAGATCTTACAGGTATTGTGCTTACCAAGCTTGACGGAACGGCAAAGGGAGGAATTGCCGTTGCCATTGTCTCGGAGCTTAACATTCCCGTTAAGTACGTTGGCGTCGGGGAAGGAATCGATGATCTCGAGAGATTTGATTCCGATGAATTTGTAGATGCACTTTTTTCATAAAAAAGTTAGATTGGGGAAGAAAAAGATGGCAGAAGATAAGAAAATGACACTTGAGAAATTCGAAGAAGCTTATGAGGACGTGAAAAAGGTAACGCTGGAAACCAAGCTTATCTACAGCGATTACTGGAGCCAGACAACGGGAAATGAGGTTTTCTTAAAACCTGAGAATCTTCAGAGGACAGGAGCTTACAAGGTAAGAGGTGCTTATTACAAGATAACCACCATGTCAGAAGAGGAAAGAGCAAGAGGACTTATTACCGCATCTGCCGGCAACCACGCTCAGGGCGTTGCCTATGCGGCAAGAGAATACGGAGTGAAGGCTACTATCTGTATGCCCACATCGACACCTCTTTTAAAGGTAAACAGAACCAAGGCTCTGGGAGCTGAGGTTGTTCTTCACGGCAATGTCTATGACGAAGCCTATGAAAAGGCTCTTGAACTTGCAAAGGAGCACGGATATACACTGGTCCATCCCTTTGATGATCTTGACGTTGCGACAGGTCAGGGAACCATTGCAATGGAGATCATAAAAGAGCTTCCCACAGTGGACATAATCCTTGTGCCCATCGGAGGCGGCGGACTTGCAACAGGTGTTTCCACACTGGCCAAGCTCCTTAATCCAAGGATCAGGGTTATAGGTGTTGAGCCTGCGGGAGCAAACTGCATGCAGGAATCCTTAAAGGCAGGACACGTTGTCACACTTCCCACAGTAAATACAATTGCAGACGGCACAGCCGTAAAGACACCTGGAGAGCACATCTTCCCGTATCTTCAGAAAAACCTTGACGATATCATCACGGTTCCCGATGAGGATCTTGTTGTATCATTCCTTGATATGGTTGAGAATCACAAGATGGTTGTGGAAAATTCAGGTCTTTTGTCTGTAGCTGCATTAAAGCAGCTTGATGTAAAGGACAAAAAGGTTGCCTGCGTATTATCCGGAGGAAACATGGATATCATCACCATGTCTTCTGTGGTTCAGCAGGGACTTATCATGAGAGACAGGATATTTACCGTATCCGTTCTTCTTCCTGACAAGCCCGGCGAGCTTTCAAGAGTATCCGGCGTTATCGCGGATGTTAAGGGTAATGTCATCAAGCTTGAACACAACCAGTTCGTATCTATAAACAGAAGCGCTGCCGTTGAGCTTCGCATTACGCTTGAAGCCTTCGGAACAGAGCACAAAGAGGAGATCATAAACGCTCTTAATGAAAAAGGGTATCAGCCCAGAATTGTAAGGACAAATATTTAATAATGGAAAAAAATAAAGTAACACCACAAAAGAGGATCCTTGAGTATCTGATCATTACTTTTGCAGCTATTCTTTACGGAGCGGGAACAAGCTTTTTGATAGATCCAAATAATATCGCTCCCGGCGGACTTACAGGTCTTGCCATTGTTCTTAACAGAGTTTTGAACATCGGTACAGGTATGTGGTTCATGATTATGAACATACCGATCCTTCTTCTGGCTATCTGGAAATTCGGTATCAGATTTACCGTATCCACCATTTATTGTACGGTTATGATTTCCGTGGTAACTGATTTTTGCACCAACTATTTCCCAAGCTGGATGATCTATGACAGGATACTTGGTGTTATTTTCGGAAGTGCAGCTACGGCTGTTGCAATAGGAATTGCTTTTAAGTGCCACGCTACTACAGGAGGAACGGATGTTATCATCAAGCTCCTTCGAATCAAATATCCCCATCTCAAGACAGGCAATCTCTATCTTTTGACGGATATGTTCGTACTTGTAGCAGCGGCAATAGTATTTCAGGATATAACAGCAGCTCTTTATTCCTTTATGTCCGTGTTTGTGACTTCAACAGTCCTTGACCTTGTACTCTACGGAAGAGACGAGGCCAAGCTTATCTACATCATCTCAGACAAGCCGGATATCATCACTGCAAGACTCCTTCAGGAGCTGGACATCGGAGTTACCCATGTCTTTGCCCAGGGCGGTTACAGCGGTGAGAAAAAGAAGGTTATCATGTGTGCCATCAGAAAGAGGCTTTCACCTCAGGCAGAGGAGATCGTAAAGCAGGAAGACCCCAATGCATTTATGATCGTTTCCAGTGCCAACGAGATCTTCGGTGAAGGCTACAAGAGTTACTTCGACGAAAGAATGTAAACTATGAGCAATAATACACAGGAAACAAGAGAACGCCGAGGCGTCAGAAATACACACAATATCATATCCATTATCTTCCTTAGCCTTGTGGCTCTTATGGCATTGTCCCTCAGCATAGTGCTGATCATTAAAAATGCCGGGCTTCAGAGAGAGGAGGACGCCGTAAGGAGCGAGCTTGAGTCTTTTAATACCGAGGATTACTATACCGAGGCAGAGGCTCAGAAGCTTGCGGATGATGCTGCTCTTCAGGCAGAAGAGTTCACAAAAAACAGCATCAGGGATATGATCCGCCAAAAGCTTGAAAACGGAGACGGAGCCACATCTGCCATCAGAGCTCTTTTCCCTGATCAGATGGTTGTGGCCAGCTCAGGCAGATATTATTTCTTTCCCATAAGCGATGAGATCGAGCATCACGGATTTACCGAGACTGATTTTGAGATCGGAGACAACGGATATCTTAAATATGTGGGCGAGGATCCTGATGTAAAGATCAAAAACGGAATAGATGTTTCAAGATTCCAGGGCGAGATTGACTGGAAAAAGGTTGCTTCTTCAGGCATTGATTTTGCGATTATCAGAGCGGGCCTTCGCGGAACAACGGAAGGTAAGCTCCTTGAGGATGATACTTTTACAGACAATATTGAAGGTGCCATAGAAAACGGCATTGATGTTGGAGTTTATTTCTATTCTCAGGCTGTCAATGAGGATGAGGCAAAAGAAGAAGCTCAGCTTATCCTTGATCTTATCGAGCCCTACAACATCAAATATCCCGTTGTTATAGACGTTGAGTCGGCTGAGTCTGACAACGCCAGAACCGTGGACCTTACAACCGATGAATACGAGGCAGCGGTTAAGGTATTTTGTGATACCATTAAAAATGCAGGCTATAAACCCATGGTTTACGGCAACGTTAAGTCCTTTACTCTTTTGATGGATGTAAAGGATGTTGAGGATTACGGCATTTGGATCGCATATTACGGAACACCTTTGTATTATCCTTATCATTTTGATATCTGGCAGTACAGTTCTACGGGCAGGGTTCCCGGAATTGACGGTAACGTAGATCTTAACATTTGCATTACGGATTACTGATATGATGACTGAAAATGAGATTTATGAGCAGAAGGGCTATCTGGAGGGGGATTTTCGCTTCTTTCATATAAAAAGTAGAAAAGGTCTCAATGATATTCCTTTTCACTATCATGATTTTCACAAACTGATCCTTAATCTTAGCGATAATGTTACATATTCGATCGAAGGGCGGGAGTATGAGCTTTCACCCTTCGATTTTGTGCTTGTTAACAGGTTTTTTATCCACAGACCTGCCTGCGATGAAACGGTGGACGAGGACTATGACAGGATAATCCTGTATCTTAGCGATGAATTCCTTTCAAAATACGGTCTGACGGATTGCTTTGACAAGGCTGCGGATCTTAAGAGCCATGTGGTGCGTTTTCCTTCCGGAGTAAGCGCCGGTATTTACGACCTTCTTAAGGTGGTTGAAGAGGATACTCTTGTAAAGGACAAAGAATACGCAGGGGAGCTTGCCCTTAGGGTTGACGTACTAAAAGCTCTCATAAGCTTTAACAGGGCATGTATCAGTGAGAATCACGGCTTTAGCCCCGAGGCAAAATACAACAGAAAAGTTGTGGAGCTTATTGAATATATTACCGACAATCTGGGCAAAGATCTTTCCATAGATCTTTTGGCTGACAGGTTCTATATGAGCAAGTACCACATGATGCGCATATTCAAAAACGAAACAGGCTATTCCATACATAAATATATAACGGAAAAGAGAATACTCATGGCAAGAAGCCTTATCATGGGCGGAATGCCTGCAACAAGCGCCTGCCTTGAATGCGGATTCAAGGACTATTCATCTTTTACCAGAGCCTTTAAAAACCAACTGGGAATAGCTCCTTCCGAAATAAAAATATGATAATATATAAGTGTCAAGAAAAAATACTTGACACATATTTTTATTTTGGTTATCATATCCATTGTGCATAAGAGCGGAATCAGAGGTTTTTATGAAGAAAATCGTAGAACAGGGCTTGTTGTATGACTTCTACGGCGAGCTTTTGACAGACCATCAAAAGACCATATATGAAGAAGCCTTTTACGACGATCTTTCTCTTACCGAGATTGCGGACGAACACGGTATCAGCAAACAGGGAGTTCACGATCTAATTAAGCGGTGTACGGCCACTTTACAGGGGTATGAGGACAAGCTTCACATGATCAGGCGTTTCGATGCCATCAAAAAAGAAGCTGAGGCGCTTAGCGCTCTTTCGCAGAAAACGGATATTTCAGAGGCTGAGCTTTTGAAAGATCTGTCAGATATTTCCGCAAGGATATTAGAGGAGCTTGGCTGATGGCTTTTGAAAGTCTTACCGACAAACTTCAAAATGTATTTAAAAACCTTAGAGGCAAGGGACTTCTCACTGAAGAGGATGTAAAGGCTTCACTCAAGGAAGTCAAAATGGCACTTCTTGAGGCGGATGTAAGCTTTAAGGTTGTTAAACAGTTTATTTCATCGGTTCAGGAAAGAGCTGTGGGAGAGGATGTTTTAAAGGGCCTTAACCCCGCTCAGATGGTTATAAAGATCGTTAACGAAGAGCTTGTAAATCTCATGGGGTCTGAAACCACAGAGATAAGCCTTCTTCCTGTAAATGAGATCACGGTCATCATGATGTGCGGTCTTCAGGGTGCAGGTAAAACAACAACTGCAGCCAAGATTGCCGGAAAGATGAAGATGAAAGGCAGAAAGCCTCTTCTTGTTGCCTGTGATATCTACAGACCTGCGGCTGTTGATCAGCTGCAGATAAATGCTGAAAAACAGCAGGTTGATTTCTTTTCCATGGGCACAGATGTAAATCCTGTGGAAATTGCTAAGGCAAGTATCGATCAGGCAAAGAAAAACGGCAACAACGTTGTGATCATTGATACTGCCGGACGTCTCCAGATTGATGAAGCCATGATGAATGAGCTTATCAATATAAAAGAAGCTGTTACGGTTCACCAGTCACTTCTGGTTGTTGATGCCATGACAGGTCAGGATGCGGTTAATGTAGCATCTGAGTTCAATGAAAAGGTCGGAATTGACGGCATCATCCTTTCCAAGATGGATGGTGATTCCAGAGGTGGTGCGGCACTTTCCGCAAAAGCCGTTACAGGCAAGCCCATTTTGTACGTGGGCATGGGAGAAAAGCTCTCTGACCTTGAGCAGTTTTATCCGGACAGAATGGCTAGTCGTATCCTTGGCATGGGTGATGTGCTGAGTCTTATCGACAAGGCTGTTGAAGCCAATGCTGAAATGGACGCTGAAAAAGAGCGTCAGATGGCTTCCAAGATGAAGAAGGGCAAGATCGACTTCGAGATGTATCTTGAGAGCATGAAGCAGATGCGCAGCATGGGCGGGCTTGGAGCTATCATGGGCATGCTTCCCGGAATGGGCAAGATAAGCGATGACCAGCTTCCTGATGAGAAACAGCTTGCAAGAATGGAAGCCATAGTTTTATCCATGACTCCTCAGGAGAGACAAAACCCCAAGCTTATGAGTCCCCAGAGGAAGTTCAGGATCGCCAAGGGCTCGGGCAATGATATCGCCGACGTAAACAGATTCATCAAGCAGTTTGAACAGATGCAAAAGATGATGAAACAGATGCCCGGACTTATGGGCGGAAAAAAGGGAAGATTTGGCGGTCTTGGCCGTTTCCCCGGCGGTAAGTTCTTTTAAAAGAGCTGTTTACTAAGATATGTCTTTGCAGCAGAGGCTGCTTTATACATATAAAAACAATCTATCTATCTTATATTTATTAAATGGAGGAAATTTAAAATGGCAGTAAAGATCAGATTAAAGAGAATTGGTAAGAAGAAGGTTCCTTTCTACAGAATCATCGTTTCTGATTCTAAGTTCCCTGTACAGGGTAAGTTCATCGAGGAGATCGGAACATACGATCCCAACACAGATCCCAGCACAGTAAAGGTTAACGAGGAGCTTGCAAAGAAGTGGCTTTCAAACGGTGCACAGCCTACAGAGTCAGTTGCTAAGCTGTTCAAACAGGCCGGCATTCAGAAATAATTTCATAGAGTTTTTCTATAAAAATGCCGGAGGTTAATCAATGAAAGAATTAGTTGAAGTTATCGCAAAGGCGCTTGTTGATAATCCGGATGAAGTAGTTGTTTCCGAAAAGTCAGACGGGCGTAATATTATGATCGAGCTTCATGTTGCACCTTCAGACATGGGCAAGGTAATTGGCAAGCAGGGTCGTATAGCCAAGGCTATCCGTGCTGTTGTCAAGGCTGCATCTACAAGAGAAAACCTCAAGGTTGATGTAGAGATCGTATAACAACGTTTATTTGAGTCGAATAGGGCTGATCACGCTTTATTCGACTCTTTTGACTTTAAAACTATTCAGGTAAAGAGAATGAATTTTCATATTATGACTTTGTTTCCCGAGATGATCATGCAGGGACTTATGACCAGCATCACGGGAAGAGCCGTTGATAAAGGATATATTTCTTTTGATGCGGTAAATATCAGAGACTATTCGGCAGATCTTAAACACCGCAAGGTGGATGATTATACATACGGCGGCGGAGCCGGGATGCTCATGCAGGCTCAGCCAATATACGACTGTTTTCAGGCTATAAAGGAGAAAATCAATCCTTCAGAAGATAAGCCTCTCAGAGTTGTATATGTAACGCCACAGGGCAGAGTTTTTGACCAAAAGCTTGCAAGTGAGCTTTCAAGGGAAGAGGATCTTGTCTTTTTGTGCGGACACTATGAGGGCGTAGACGAAAGGGTCCTTGAGGAGATAGTTACAGACTATGTTTCCATTGGCGACTATGTGCTCACCGGAGGCGAACTTCCCGCCATGGTCATGATAGATGCAATTTCCCGTCTTGTACCGGGAGTTCTTAATAATGACGAATCAGCCATGACAGAGAGCTTTGCCAACAACCTTTTTGTGGTCCCCTGATAAAAGGATGGCGGGAACTTTTTTGCCCATCCACTCC
>JAILOW010000002.1 GCA_024690635.1 Butyrivibrio sp. | reverse complement strand
TTTCACCTTTTTTGATGTTCACGGAAATATTGTTAAGTACCTGCTTGTCTGTCTTTTCATAGGTAAAAGAAAGATTCTTTACCGTAAGAAGATCTTCTCCGGGCTCTTTGTCACTCTTTTTTGAGGCTGAAAGATAAAAGGACTTTATCCTGTCTTTCTCCTCAGATGATAGTGACAGATCCGGAAGAGAAGAGGGGTTCATGGAAGGCTTGATGGGAACCTGCGAATACTTAACGGCAGTAAGATACAAGGGCTCTCTTACGCCGTACATGGAAAGCTTTTCTGATGAAAGAAGCTCATCCGGTGAGGTGTCCGAAACTATATGCCCTTCGCTCATGAGAACCACTCTGTCAACGTATCTGTGAAGAACATCCTCAAGACGGTGCTCTATTATGATGACGGCGGCTCCTGTCTTTTTCTGAAGCTCGTCGATAAGTTCGATGGCCTGTTTTCCTGTTTTTGGATCAAGGTTAGCAAGAGGCTCGTCAAAGAGAAAAAGCGAGACGTCACTTGCCATAACTCCGCCCACTGAAACGCGCTGCTTCTGACCTCCCGAAAGCTCTGACGGAGCGTGCTTTAAAACTGTATCAAGGCCCAGCATTTTTGATATGTCAACGATCTTTGCCTTCATGTCACTTTGGGCTACGCAGTCGTTTTCAAGGGCAAAGGCAAGGTCCTCAGCCACAGTCATGCCTACAAACTGGGCATCACTGTCCTGAAGTACCGTACCCACAACATGGGATATATCAAAAAGCGACATATCCCTGGTTTCTTTTTTATTTATAAGGACGGATCCTGTGAGTTCTCCTTTGTAGGAAAAGGGTATGAGTCCGTTGATAAGACCTGCCATGGTGGATTTACCACAGCCGGATGGACCTGCAATAAGGATCTTTTCGCCTTTTTTTACTTTCAGACAAATATTATAGAGCGTAGGGTTAGCCTGCGCTCTATACTGAAATCCAAGATCATTAAATTCTAAGATTACTTCATTCATAAGTGATCAGTTCTCTTCAGTAAGACTTCCCTTTTTGGGAATAGCCTTTGAATAAGCAAAGCAAAGAATTGTTCCCACAACAGCGGTTGCGATGATGTTAATGACTGCACCTGTAAGTCCCTGGATGAATACTTTGTTTGCAGGCTCCTGGAACATAAGAATGTCAAGAATGGGAGCAACAACGATCCATGCTACAGCGTGAGAAATAACCTGTCCAACGTTGAATGTGATGATGTCCTTGGTACCAAACTCACCCTCGTCAATCTTGAGGCGACGTGTGAATACACCCATAAGGCAGCCAAATACTGCGGATGCGATAACCCAGCTCCACCATACGCCCCAACCGTAGCTGAAGTCGATAAAGAAGTGTCCGATAAGACCTGCAAGTGCTCCTGCGATAGGTCCGAATACTGCTGCGATGAATGCAAGCAGACCGTACTGGATGGAGATGTTGGTGTTAGGTACAGGGCTCGGAATTGCTACAAATCTCCCTAAAACAAAGAACAGAGCCGCTGCAATACCTATTGCAACAATAGTCTTTACTGAAAGTTTTTTCATACAGATTCCTCCTTGGATTTATGAATATGGGACTATTATAACAAAATATTATTATTATGAAACCTGAGTATTCTGAATCCAGGACTTAATATCCGAAACGCCAAGTACCTTCTCGTAGGAATCGCCTGAAGCAATTACCAGAGTGGGAGCCTGCATGATGCCGAATTTCTCAACAAGATCGGGATTTTCGTTGGCATCAAGAACGCTGTAGTCGATGCCTGCTTTGTCAAGAAGTGAGCCTGCTATCTTGCAGTTGGGGCAGGTCTGTGTCTTGAAGAGCATTACGGTTCCGTCTGAGAGATTGGTAAGGCTCTTTCCGGAATCCTCGTTGGATTTTTTAACAGCTGCCTCTACGAAGCTGACCTTCTTGGGACCTTCGTGTGTAAGCTTTGAATGTCCGATGTCATAAACCTTACGATCTTTGTATTCCTGGGCTTTTCCGTCGTTCCAGTTGGCAACAGGGCGGTAGTAGCCTGTGATACGGCTGTAAACTTCCGTCTTTTCTCCGCAGTGAGGACAAACTGCCTGTTCTCCTGCAAGGTAACCATGGTTCTTACATACTGAATATGTGGGAGACATGGTGTAGTAAGGAAGCTTGTAGTTTTTAGCGATCTTTCTAACAAGATTTGCAGCAGCTTTCCAGTCGGGAAGCTTTTCTCCAAGGAATGCATGGAATACTGTTCCTGATGTATAAAGAGTCTGAAGCTCATCCTGAATATCAAGAGCAGAGAAGATATCCTCGGTGTAGCCAACGGGAAGGTGTGATGAGTTGGTGTAGTAAGGTGCTGCATCCATGTTGGCTGTGATGATATCGGGATAGAGCTCTTTGTCGTGCTTTGCAAAACGATAGGTTGTGGACTCTGCGGGAGTTGCCTCCAGGTTGTAAAGATCGCCGTACTGCTCCTGATAATCCGAAAGACGATCTCTCATGTGGTTGAGAACATCCTTGGAGAAAGAAACTGTCTCGGGACTAGTCATGTCTTTTCCAAGCCACTTGGCATTGAGACCAACCTCGTTCATGCCGATAAGGCCGATAGTTGAGAAGTGGTTTGCAAAAGTTCCCAGATATCTCTTGGTATAAGGGTAAAGACCCTGATCAAGGAGCTTGTTGATAACCTGTCTCTTGGTATGAAGACTCCTTGCTGCGATGTCCATAAGGTGATCGAGTCTCTTGTAGAAATCTGCCTCATTCTCTGCAAGATAAGCGATCCTGGGCATGTTGATGGTAACAACGCCAATGGAACCTGTGGATTCGCCTGATCCGAAGAATCCGCCGGATTTCTTTCTAAGTTCTCTAAGATCAAGACGAAGTCTGCAGCACATTGAACGTACGTCTGAAGGCTCCATATCGGAGTTGATGTAGTTGGAGAAATAAGGTGTTCCGTATTTTGCTGTCATCTCAAAGAGAAGCTTGTTGTTTTCTGTTTCGCTCCAGTCGAAGTCCCTTGTGATGGAATATGTGGGAATAGGATACTGGAAGCCTCTGCCGTTGGCGTCGCCTTCGATCATGATCTCGATGAAGGCCTTGTTTACCATATCCATTTCCTTCTGACACTCACCGTAGGTGAAGTCAAGTTCCTTGCCGCCTACGATGCAGTTAACATTTTTCAGGTCATTTGGAACTGTCCAGTCAAGGGTGATGTTTGAGAAAGGAGCCTGTGTGCCCCAGCGGCTGGGTGTATTCACACCGTAAACGAAGGACTGGATGCACTGCTTTACCTCTTTGTAGGAGAGATCATCAACTCTTACAAAAGGTGCTAGATAGGTATCAAATGATGAAAATGCCTGAGCGCCTGCCCACTCGTTCTGCATGATGCCAAGGAAGTTTACCATCTGGTTGCAGAGGGTGGAAAGGTGGCTTGCAGGAGAGGATGTGATCTTGCCGGGAACACCGCCGAGACCTTCCTGAATGAGCTGTTTAAGACTCCAGCCTGCGCAGTAGCCTGTGAGCATTGAAAGATCATGGATGTGGATGGCAGCGCTTCTGTGAGCGTTTGCGATCTCATCGTCATAAACCTCTGAGAGCCAGTAATTGGCTGTGATAGCACCTGAATTGGACAGGATAAGTCCGCCTACGGAATATGTAACTGTAGAGTTCTCTTTAACTCTCCAGTCATTTATCTTGAGATAATCATCAACAAGGTCCTTGTAGTTTAAAAGGGCGGAATTGACGTTACGAACCTTTTCACGCTGTTTACGATAAAGGATATATGCCTTGGCAACATCGGCATATCCGGACTCTGACAGAACCTTCTCAACGCTGTCCTGGATCTCTTCCACAGTGATCTTGCCATCTGAGATCTTGGTCTCAAAATCGGATGCGACCCTAAGAGCGATAAGGTCGATAACGCTTGAATGATACTCCTTTTCCAAAGCCACGAAAGCCTTGGTGATAGCGGCAGATATCTTTGCTATATTAAAATCTGCCAGTGTGCCGTCTCTTTTTACTACCTGATACATAAAAAACCCCCTTATATTATAAAAAACACTAGATGTAGCGGTTATTTCGATAAGAATACTCTATCACCGAAATGAAAATCCGTCAACATCTAGTTTGGAAAATAATACAAAACACAATATATTGTGGTTGATAATCAAATACCCCTAATATTTGAGTTGGGGATCAATTGTCTGACAATTTCTAGATATTGTGTGAGATCTGCTTTTGAAGGGGATGAAAGAGCTCTGTCGGGCACTGTTTCTCTGTCTACGAATTGCTGAAGGTAGTAAGCCCTTGCGCCCTGCAGCCATTTTCCAATCTCTTCAAAATCCTCCGCAGAATGAAGCTCTTTTACCACAGTGGTTCTGAATTCGTAGTCTGTTTTGCCGGACATCAGGATCGAAACAGACCTTTTGACAGCGGAAACATCAAGAGATTCAACGCCCGCTGTAATAGGATATTTATCCGGAGAATTTTTTATATCCATTGCCACATAATCCAAAAGATTCTCTGACAAAAGCTTTTCCAGCACATCCGGATGATTTCCGTTGGTATCAAGCTTAATTAAAAAGCCAAGATCCTTTATCTTCTTTATAAAAGTATCAAGTTCCTTTCTAAGGCAGGGTTCACCGCCTGTTATCACAACTCCGTCAAGGATTCCCTGTCTCTTTTTCAGAAATTCAAAGAATTCCTCCTCAGAGCATACGGGATCGGCTTTTCCTGTGACCAGCTCAAAGTTGTGGCAGTAAGGGCATCTGAAATCACAGCCGTACAAAAAAACCGTGCATGCAACATGCTCGGGATAGTCAAGTATTGTCATTTTCTGAAGTCCGTGAATATCCATACCGCGTCCTTTCCTGCGAAACCTGAATGCTTACTCAATTATAGAACAGCTTATGAAGATATGGTAGTATAGTGAGTGGAGTGTTTTGAATTATGGCAGCAAAGACAAGTGATTTTTCAGTAAAGCAAAAACAACTGAATGAAGAGATAAAGAGCGGCACTTTCAGGCCGTGTTATCTGATATACGGTGAAGAGGCGTACCTAAGGCTTCAAAACAGGGACAAGCTTTTAAGTGCTCTTGGCGCAGACGACTCCTCTATGAACTTTAATAAGTACAAAGGGGATGGGATCATTCCCACAGAGATCATTGATATGGCGGAGACCATGCCGTTTCTTGCGGATAAAAGAGTGATCCTTGTGGAGGACAGCGGCTTTTTCAAAAAAGGCTGCCCCGAGCTTTCCGAGTATCTTAAGGCTCCTTCCGAGTCCGTGGTCTTTATATTTGTTGAGGAAGAGGTGGACAGGAGAAAGGACATATACAAGGCTGTTTCCAAGGCGGGCTTTGATATGGACTGCAGCACCCTCGATGAGGCAAGTCTTTCAGCCTGGATCAGGAAAAGGATCTCCGATGAGGGCAAAAAGATCTCTCCTGCGGCAATAGCTTTTTTGATAGGAAGAGTCGGGACGGATATGTCCAATATCCTTACGGAGATAGAAAAGCTTGTGTGCTACTGTATCGACAGAGATGAGATCACCACAGAGGATATAGACAGCGTATGTGCCAACTGGCTTACCGGCAGGATCTTTGCCATGACTGATGCCATTGTTGAAAGAGATCAGAAAAAGGCCATAAACCTCTACTACGATCTGCTGGCGCTTAAAGAGCCGCCTGCCAAGATACTGGCTCTTATTACAAGGCAGTTTAACCTTATGCTTCAGGTCAAGGAAATGGATGAAAACCGAAAGAGCAGGGATCAGATCGCATCCGCAGCAGGTCTTGCTCCGTTCCTTGTTGGGAAATACAGCGCCTGGGCAAGAGGATATACCTATAAAGAGCTGGTGGATGTGCTTGAAATGTGTGCTTCCAACGACGAAGCGGTTAAAAGCGGCAAGCTTGACTATGTCATCAGTGTTGAGATGATCATAATAAAATGTACTGCTAAACGAAAAGTGGTTTGAAAAATAAAAGCATTGGGATTATACTACTAAAAGTTGTGCAAAAATGCACAGAGCGGAGGGATATATGGAAAGACCAAGACCCCAGGAACTGTACAGACATTTTAAGGGAAACCTTTATCAGGTCCTGACAATAGCCATTCATTCCGAGACAAGGGAAGAAATGGTGGTATATCAGGCTCTTTACGGGGATTACAAGGTATACTGCAGACCTCTTGATATGTTCATGTCGGAAGTCGACAGGGCGAAATATCCCGATGTTAAACAAAAGATGAGATTTGAGAAGGTTACACCTGAAATCTCAAGTGCAAGAAGAGAAGAAAACGAGCCGGTTTCATCGCAAGTTTTCAGAAAAGAGCCCGAAAGAGAAACTGAACCTGAAAACGAGCCGGAAACCGTAAACAGATCATATGACGAGATCATGAGTAAGACAGTGGATGAGGAGGCAAAAGAGCTGAATCTTGATCCCCTGGTAATAGAATTTATGGACGCAGATCTTGCGGTGGACAAGATGGATATACTTGCAAGGCTTAAACCCAAGATCACAGACAATATGATCGACATAATGGCCATGTCCTTTGGGGTAGTGGTCAAAGAGGGAGATGTGTACGACAGATACAACGATCTGATGACATGTCTTTCAGCCAGAGAAAAATTTGAGAGTACAAGATTAAGGAGCTGATACAAATGAAACTTTTATCTATCGCAGTACCCTGCTACAATTCACAGGATTACATGGAAAAGTGCATCGATTCTTTGCTGGTTGGCGGAGAAGAGGTTGAGATCCTCATTGTTGATGACGGATCCAAGGACAGGACTGCAGAGATTGCCGACAGATATGAAAGAGAATATCCCACCATCTGTAAGGCCATCCACAAACCCAACGGCGGACACGGTTCAGCCGTTAACGCAGGTATAGAGCATGCTACAGGTCTTTATTTCAAGGTTGTGGATTCCGATGACTGGGTAAAGGAGATCGCCTACAGAAAGATCCTCAGCACCCTTGCTGAGCTTGCAGGCGGTGAAAAGCAGCTGGACCTTCTTATCAGTAACTTCGTATATAACAAGGTAGGCGAAAAGAGACATAAGGTAATGCGCTACAATACAATGTTCCCTATTGAGCAGCTCTTTACCTGGAAAGACATAAAAAGGATCCCCAAGGGACGTTACCTTCTTATGCACTCCGTTATCTTCAGGACCAAGCTTCTTAGACAGTGCGGCTTAAGGCTTCCCGAGCATACCTTCTATGTAGATAATATCTATGTTTTTAATCCCCTTCCTTTTGTTAAGAACA
>JAILOW010000173.1 GCA_024690635.1 Butyrivibrio sp. | reverse complement strand
TATCTGTACCTTCGTTTCTAAATACACGGCCGATCTCATACACTCTCTCAAGGCCACCCACAATAAGTCTCTTAAGATAAAGCTCTAGAGATATACGAAGTTTTCTCTCCTCATCAAGGGCATTGTAGTGTGTAACGAAAGGTCTTGCAGCGGCACCGCCGGCGTTCTCCACCAGCATAGGTGTCTCCACTTCCATAAAGTCTCTTCCCGAAAGGAAATTACGAATCTCCTGAATGATCTGTGATCTCTTTATAAATGTATCCTTAACCTCTTCGTTCATGATAAGGTCAACATATCTTTGCCTGTAACGGATCTCTGTATCTGTAAGTCCGTGGAATTTCTCGGGAAGGGGCATAAGTGACTTGGATAAAAGGATCAGCTCTTTTACATGAACTGAAATCTCACCGGTCTTGGTTCTGAAGGCAAATCCCTTCACACCGATGATATCTCCGATATCCATCTTTTTGAAATCAGCATATTCTTCGTCTCCAATGTCGTTTCTGGAAACATAGAGCTGCATGCGGCCGTCTCTGTCCTGAAGGTTTGCGAAAGAAGCCTTACCCATAACACGCTTGCTCATCATACGGCCTGCAAGAGATACAAGCTTGCCCTCGGGGATATCCTCAATAGGCACTACAAGAGACTTGCCGTCCTCACCAACGGGTGCTGTAAACTCAAGCTCCTCAAACTTCTCTCTGATGTCTGAAGTGTGATGAGTCTGGTCATATTTTACGATCTGGAAAGGATCTCTTCCCTGAGACTGAAGCTCTGAAAGCTTGTCTCTTCTGACCTGACGAAGACGTCCAACGTCCTCCTGGGTATTCTGCTGATTGTTCTGCTGATTATTCTCTGCCACTTTACGTCCTCCTATGGAAATAAATGTATAAAAAGCCGACGAGTTTTCTTCGCCGGCTCAAAAGATCTCTATTATGCCTCGCTTGATCTCTCGATTCCAAGCACCTTGTACTTAAGAACGCCGGCCTGTGTTTCCACTGAAACCGTCTGTCCCTTCTTTGCTCCGATAAGAGCCTTACCAACAGGTGACTCGTTTGAGATCTTGCCCTTAAGGCTGTTAGCCTCGGAAGAACCTACAATCTTGTACTCAACATCCTCGTTGAACTCAAGGTCACGGATCTTAACCTTGCATCCGATGCTGATCTTATTAACGTCAACGTCCTCTTCTACAACTACTTCTGCGTTTTTGAGGATTTTCTCAAGAGCCTCGATCCTTGCCTCGATGTCTCTCTGCTCATCCTTGGCTGCATCATACTCAGCGTTCTCTGAAAGGTCGCCCTGCTCTCTGGCTTCCTTGATCTTCTGAGCAACTTCCTGTCTCTTTACGACCTTGAGGTCATGAAGCTCTTCTTCGTATTTTTTAAGTCCCTCATAGGTCAAGATATTCTTCTTTTCTTCCATGTTACGATGTCCTACCCTTCATAAAATAAAGCTTTTAGTACTCTATGTAAAAAAATATTTATTCCATACCGTCTGCTATTAACTTACGTATTATACAAGCAAACATTTTTCATGTCAATGACGAAGCATCACTTTGCCGCAAGCCTCTTTCAGGGACTCCATGTCCGTCATCTGATTGATCTCGTTTCTGAATTTTGCGCTGCCGGGCATGCCTGTTGTGTACCAGGAGACATGTTTTCTCATCTCCCTGATGCCTATGTATTCGCCCTTGTAACGAAGCTGCAGATCCGCATGCCTTATGACCGTGTCATAAATTTCCTGCTGAGTGGGCCTGTCGCAGGCTTTTCCGGTTTCAAAAAAGCTTACGATCTCCCTGAAGATAAAGGGATTACCCTGAGCCGCCCTTGCGATCATAACGCCGTCGCACCCGGTCTCTTCAAACATACGCTTTGCACTCTCTCCGTCCACAACATCTCCGTTACCTATAACGGGGATTGAAAGAGCTTCCTTTACCTGTCTGATAACAGACCAGTCCGCCTCTCCATAGTAGTACTGCTCTCTGGTCCTTCCGTGGACCGCCACCGCAACGGCTCCTCCCTGCTGTGCAGCAAGGGCACATTCCACGGCATTTATGTGTTTTTCATCAAACCCTTTTCTGATTTTAACGGTCACAGGCCTATCAGAAACCTCAACAAGTGCCGCAACGATCTTTTCTATAAGAGCAGGATCCTTCATTAGAGCAGAGCCCTCTCCGTTTCCCACGACCTTGGGAACGGGGCATCCCATATTTGCATCCAGAATGTCATAAGGCCTGTCCTGTATCATTCTGACAGCCTGCTGCATTATCTCAGGCTCTGAGCCAAAAAGCTGCAGGGATACCGGATGTTCGTTTTCATGGATCTCAAGCAGCATGTTTGTGTTTCTGTTTTTGTAGGTGATGGCTTTGGCACTTACCATCTCCATGCAGACAAGTCCTGCCCCCATCTCACTGCACAAAACCCTGAAGGGAAGGTCCGACACCCCGGCCATAGGCCCCAGTATTATATTGTTTTTCAGGGTGACACTTCCTATCTTCAGTTCTCCGTATCCGGACATCACTCATCCTCCGGATCAAGGATATCTGCCGGATTTTCATGAAGAACATATATTTTATAGTAGATACCGAGCGCCTCGAACAGGTCCTGTCTCTTTCTTCTGACTTCGCTCACCAGAAGACCCGCCGTGATCTCATCATAGGTGATGTCTTCTTCATCAGCGTTGGTCTCAATGGAGATGCTGCCATCCTCTTCAAAGACAATGGTAAAAATACCGCCTGCCTCCTGAGTAAAGAGAACGCTTATGATATTAAGCTCCTTTTTGATACTGTCGGGAATCTGCTTGAACACAGGGTTAAAATAATACTTATGCTCATACGCATTTGCTCCGCAAAGAACAACTCTCCCCTTTGCATTTTCCTCAAAGGTTCTGGCCTTATTGGTCTTTTGCATCTCATCTATATGAAGGTCCTCTGTGTGGATCTCCTCTTCAAATTCTTTTTTGTATTCATTCTCAAAATCTTTTGCACTCATAACCTGTCTCCAAAATCACTCGGGCTGATCCTCAAAATTGTTTCCCTTGGGCTTGTGCTTTCTGTTCTTTTCGTACAGAATGCGAAGTCCCTTTAATGTCAGATCGGCATCGTAAATATCTATTTCTTCAACCTCAGCGGACATAAGCCTTCCAAGGCCTCCTGTGGCCACAACCTTCATATCGGGTTTTCCAGCAGCCTTTTTCATCTCGCTGATTATATACTTGCTCTGACCTATCTGTCCATAAATAAGTCCCGCCTGCATACTGGAAATTGTTTCCTTGGCAAGAATGCTTGCAGGCTTTTTGATCTCTATCTCGGGAAGCTTTGCTGTATCCTCCCAGAGAGCCTTGGCGGAGATCATAATGCCGGGAGATACAACTCCCGCAAAGAACTCGCCCTCTTCATTCACCGTTACATAAGTAGTCGCAGTTCCGTAGTCAACCACCATTACAGGTGCTCCGTACAGCTCATAGGCTGCCACCGCGCCAACGATCAGGTCAGGTCCAACCTCCCTGGGGTTATCCGTAACGATCTTTATGCCTGTCTTAATGCCGGGGCCCACGATATACGGCTTTTTCCCAACGTACTTGACTATGGCATTTACCAAAGCATGCATCACCTTGGGTACAACGCTGGCGATCATGACGCCCTCGAGCTTTTCCGCATCAATTCCGCCGGTGTACATCATGGTCAGAAGATTAACTCCAAACTCATCTGAGGTTCTGGGCGTTCCGGTCACCAGTCTGAAAGAACGTACAATCTCATCTCCCTCGAAAAAGCCAAAAGTCATATTTGTATTTCCAACATCAATTACAAGAATCATAATAACCCTCCGTTAAGCGTAGGTGTAGAGCCCTCTTACGGACACTTCTCCCGCACCGATCTCTTTTACCTCGCCGTCATCACACCTTACAACAAGCGCTCCGCCTGTGGTAATCCCAAGAGCCTCTGCTTCAAACTCACCCTCAGGATCAAGGACTCTGACTCTCCTGTCCTTGTTGATAAGGCGTTTTTCATAGCTTTCTTTTAAAAGTGTCAGATCAAAAGACCTGTTGTATTTTTCGTAGTTTTCCTCAAAGCGTTCCATGCACCTTGCCACAACGGCGCTTCTGTCAAGCTCTTTGCCGCTCTCTGACAAAATGCTTCCTGCGATCTCTTTTATCTCATCGGGAAAGCTTGTCATGTTGACGTTTATCCCAACTCCGATCACCACGTCGCTTATGGTATTTTCCGGATTCATGTGAAGCTCCGTCAGTATGCCGCAGATCTTTTTACTGTTAAGTACCACGTCATTGGGCCATTTTATCATGGAAAAGACATCCGGCCTTCCAAGACATTCATCCACAGCCTCCGCAACCGAAAGACCCATGATGAGGGTCAGCATGGAAATGTCCTTTAGCTCCGCAACAGGCCTCAAAATAAGGCTCATGGCTATATTTGTGCCCGCCGGGGTCTCCCAGCCTCTTCCTCTGGAGCCGCGGCCTGTCTCCTGCCTGTCTGCCACAACTAAAGTTCCGTGTTCTGCTCCGCTTTTTGCAAGGGCCGCCGCGTCATCATTGGTGGAACCTGTCACTTCTTTATATACAATGTTACAGGCAGCCCACTTTGTGTGCAGCTGCCCTTTAATGTGTTCTGAACTTAGCATCTCATGCTTCCTTAAGTGTTGCCAGCATAACCGCCTTTATGGTGTGCATACGGTTTTCAGCCTCCTGGAATACAATGGATCTGTCTGATTCAAAGACTTCATCCGTTACTTCCATTTCATTAAGGCCGTATCTCTTTTTAATATCTTTTCCGATTCCGGTGTTGAGATCATGGAATGAAGGCAGGCAGTGCATGAATACGCAGGAGTCTCCGGCGTTTTTCATGATGTCCATGGTAACTCTGTAGGGCTCAAGGTCTTTTATTCTCTCTTCCCACACTTCATCGGGCTCACCCATTGATACCCAGATATCGGTGTAGATAACATCGGCGCCCTTTGTTCCTTCCATAGGATCTTCCGAGAAATCGATAACAGCTCCCGTGGCCCCGGCTATCTCCCGGCAGGTATCAACAAGCTCTTTTCCGGGGAAATACTTCTTGTTGGAAACAGCTGTAAAATGCATGCCCATCTTGGCACAGAGCACCATGAGGGAATTGCCTGTGTTGTATCTGGCATCTCCCATATAAACAAGGTGAATACCCTTGAGCCTGCCAAAGTGCTCTCTGATGGTCAAAAGATCTGCCAGCATCTGGGTGGGATGGAACTCATTGGTAAGTCCGTTCCATACAGGCACCTTGCTGTGCTCGGCAATGTTCTCAACGATCTCCTGCTCAAAGCCTCTGTACTCTATTCCGTCAAACATACTTGCCAGAACTCTGGCAGTATCTGCAATGCTCTCCTTTTTGCCGATCTGGGAGTCGTTGGGATTAAGGTATGTGGATCCCATTCCCAGGTCATGAGCTGCAACTTCAAAAGCGCATCTGGTCCTTGTGCTGGTCTTTTCAAAGATCAGAGCAATATTCTTTCCTCTGAGCTGATCATGAAGGATTCCCTTTTTCTTTTTGTCCTTGAGCTCTGCTGCAAGGTCAACGAGATAGAGTATCTCTTCAGGGGTAAAATCAAGCAGTTTCAAAAAGTCACGTCCGAATAGATTCATATTGCTCCTTTCCGTAGATGCGTCAAATAATCAAGTAAGGGATTGCAAATTAAATTGCAATCCCTTTGATTTTACCATATTATTCGCCATTCACAAGCTTTTTACCAGAAAACGTGGGCTCCTATAACGATACCCTCTCTTCCGTTGGCTCTTCTGAAGTGAAGTGCGCTTCCGACTGTGGTGTCTCCGTTGATGGCCGCCTGCGCTGCCTGCAAGCAGGAATCGCTGATCCTGCCGCTGTTGTAAACCCTGGCCACATTTCCATTAAGAGCCGGTGTAAACTGTCCTGCAGCATAGATAACACTGTAAATGCTGTTCTGATAAGCTCCGCTCTTAACTCTGTTGAGAACAACCGCACCAACTGCAAGCTTACCTTCATAAGGCTGGTTACCTGCCTCGCACTGGATAAGTGCTGCAAGGAGCTTGACCTCATCGGCGTCAGCGCTTACTGCGCCTCTGTTCTTGGTAAGAGCAGCCTTCTTTTCAGCCTCCTCGCGAAGCTTGATAGCTGCAATGGTCTCGCCCTCACCTATCTCAAAAGATATTGTAACGAACTCGGACTGAACATAGCCCGTCTCATCATTGTAATCAACGCTGATCCAGCCATCACCCAGATCCTCGATCATATCCACAAAAGCATTCTCTGTAAGAACACCAATGACCTCAGCATCAGAGTCAGCCTCTGCCCTAACATTGAGAGCACTGCTGTTGCTGGTAACGATCTGCTTGCCCACATCCTCAGCAAGGGCCTTGGCTTCTTCATCAAAAAGAAGGTACTCGTCATTTGCCCATCCGATGAGCTCTCCGGACTGGATCTTGGTCCATCCGTCCTGTCTGTCAAGGATCCTGCCTCCGCAGTCCTTGTAAAGAACACCGACCTTGGTGGCATCCTCCTGGGGCTCTTCTCTGACATTCATGGTTCTGCTGACATTTGCCATGAAAAGATCAGACTCTTCATCCTCTTCGGTAGATTCACTTCCTGCTGCAGAAGAAGCATTTTTCTCGGCATTCTCATGAGCCTTGACTTCTGAAGCAGTCTCGTCAATACCAAGGGGTGCCAAAGGGCTGATAATATTTGAAATTCCGGTGGCAATATCGCTGTAACCTGTTGCTTTTTTTGCCTCCGCAGTTATGCTCCGGGAAATAAAAACTGTTAAAAACAGACACAGGGAAATTAAGAACATCCCGATCCCGGACGATAACTTCATCCGTTTGTCCATATTCTTGCCTTCCTGACAATTGTTACAGATTTGTTTCGACTTGTTAAAAGTTTCAAAACACTCCGCAGGAAATATTAACAAAGATCATGGGGTTTGTCAAATTTTGAGCCTGTTTTTGGCTTGTTTTAGAGGTTTCTGCTCTTATCTATACATGCTGTAACAGCATCCATAACGGTTCCTCTGAATCCGTTTTCTTCAAGTACTCTTACCGCCTCAATTGTGGTTCCCGCAGGGGAGCATACCATATCCTTGAGCTCTCCGGGATGCTTGCCTGTCTGAAGGACCATCTTGGCACTTCCAAGAACTGACTGGGCAGCAAACTCATATGCCTGTTTTCTGGGCATTCCTCCTGCAACCGCCGCATCAGCCATTGCCTCTATGAAAAGAAATACATAGGCAGGCGAGGATCCGCTGACTCCCACAACCACATCCATAAGTGACTCGGGAACTGTGTAGGCTTTACCGAAGCTCTCTAAAAGCTCCATGATAAAGTGCAGATCGTCATCTCCCACAAGGTCGTTTCTGCAAACCGCAGAGCAGGCCTCTCCCACAAGCGCGGGTGTGTTGGGCATAACTCTTACTATCTTTACAGGCTTTTCAAATTCCTGTGCCATCCAGTTTATGGTCTTGCCGGCAGCAATGCTGACAATAACCTTGTCATCTGTGATGCTGTCCATAATATCTGCAATGACAACCTTCAGATACTGAGGCTTCACCGCAAGAACTATGATATCCGACTCCTTTGCCACAGCGGCGTTTGACGATCTTGTCTGGATGCCGTATTTGGATTCAGCCTTCTGACGGCTCTCCTCTGTGCTGGCAGATCCGATGATCTCGTTGGGTCCCATAAGGCCCTTTTCGAGAATTCCTCCTATCATGGCCTTTGCCATGTTTCCAAGTCCTATAAATCCCAGTGTCATACTCTTAACTCCTCCTTTGTCTGGAAGCTTCAAATGTAAGTATTGCAGAAGATGTGGCAGCGTTCATAGACTCAACCTCACCCTTCATAGGGATCAGAACATAGGTCTCCGCTGCATCAGCGGTCTCTTTTGTAAGACCGTTCCCCTCATTTCCTATCAGAAAAGCAGTTGCTTTCGAATAGTCAAACTCGTCGTAATTCTTTTTTCCCTTGAGATGAGCAGCATACGTGTGGATGCCTTTTTTTGCAAGGTCCTTTACAGTTTCGGCTGCACTCTCTACATATATAAAGGGCACTCTGAAAATAGATCCCATAGTGGATCTGATAACCTTGGGATTGTAAATATCGGCGCTTCCCTTACTCATGATAACGCCGGTAACTCCCGCGCCCTCTCCGGATCTTAGCATGGTTCCAAGGTTTCCAGGATCCTGAATGTTTTCAAGTACCAGAATAAGAGGATCTGCCCCCTCTCCTGACTCTGCGTTGTAGCCCTCAAGCACTTCCTCCATGGTGTAGTCGTACTGCCTGATGACAGCCAGCACTCCCTGGGGAGTCTTGGTGTCCGCCATTTTATTCATGACCTCTTCGGATACTGTTTCTGCCCCGTATCTCCAGAGTATTTCTTTATCCTCTTCAGATGCATCCCTTAAAAAACGCTCCGTAACAAAAACCTCCGAAACCTGAAGTACCGGAGCTTCCCTTAGCATCTTCATTCCTTCTATAACAAAGACATGGTCCTCTCTGCGGGCTTTGCTCTTTTCCACATAGCTCACAACCCTGCGGACCCTGTCGTTTCCTGTGCTGGTGATCATAGCTTGTCCTCGATGATTGTTTTCCGAATTTGGTGTAGTAACAGTATAACATGATATTACGTTCAAGAGTCAAAAAAAGAGACACCGATGTGTATCGATGTCTCCTTTGATATCTCGTAAACGAATATCAGATGATACGAGCGATCTCGTACATGTACTCGTTGATATTCTTGTTCATTGCAAGAGCCTCGTCGATGTCGTAGTCAACGAACTGGCCGTTTCTGTAACCAACTACTCTGTTGGTCTTGCCTGCAGCAAGGATATCTGCTGCGTAGCATCCCATCATGGAAGCATATACACGGTCCTTACATGTGGGGCTACCGCCACGCTGCATGTAACCAAGGATAGATGCTCTGGTCTCAAGACCTGTAGCTGCCTCGATACGACGTGCCATTGATGTTGAGTGGCCGATACCCTCAGCATTTACGATGATGTGATGGGTCTTGCCCTTCTTTCTGTTGTCGATGATGTTATCGATTACTCTCTGCTCGTTGTAGTCATATTTCTCAGGAAGGAGGATGTCATCTGCGCCGTTGGCGATTGAGCACCAGAGTGCGATGTATCCTGCGTGACGTCCCATAACCTCTACGATTGAAACTCTCTCGTGAGATGAGGATGTATCACGGATCCTGTCGATAGCGTCCATAGCTGTGTTGATAGCTCTATCAAATCCGATTGTATAATCTGTGCAGGCAATATCCAGATCGATGGTTCCGGGAATACCTACTGTGTTGATGCCCTGCTGTGAAAGCTTCTGAGCTCCTCTGTAAGATCCGTCTCCGCCGATAACGACCATTCCGTCGATGCCGTGCTTTCTGCAGATCTCAGCGCCCTTTGCCTGACCTTCGGGAGTTGTGAACTCCATGCAACGTGCTGTTCCGAGAATAGTTCCGCCTCGCTGGATGATGTCGGAAACGCTTCTCCTGTCCATATCAATGATCTCTTCATTAAGAAGACCCTGATATCCCTTTTTGATACCCTTAACCTTAAGGCCGTTTGCAAGGGATTTACGAACAACTGCACGGATGGCAGCATTCATTCCGGGGGCATCGCCGCCGCTGGTAAGTACACCGATTGTTTTGATCTCTTTTGCCATATTGATTCCTCTATTCCTCTAAAAAATACATGTAAACTGCAATTCCCGAGGGAATTGACATTTTATTGTCATTTTATCTCATATATATTAGCGCAAAGTTTTTCAATCTGCAACGAAAAATATTAGGTTTTTTCTTTTTTTATATAATAGGGAGGATATGTTATTATTATTAATACGTTATACGGGGGTTAGTTTATGTCTTTTGCTCACTTACACGTCCACACCGAATACTCTCTGCTGGACGGTTCAAACAAGATAAAAGAATATGTTAAACGCTTAAAAGATCTGGGAATGACCGCCGGTGCCATCACTGACCACGGCGTTATGTACGGTGTCATTGATTTTTACAAAGAATGTAAGGTTCAGGGCATCAATCCCATTTTGGGCTGCGAAGTTTATGTTGCTCCCGGTTCCCGTTTTGACAAGGAATCCGCAGTTACAGATGACAGATATTACCATCTGGTGCTCCTTGCGGAAAACAACGTGGGCTATGCCAATCTGTCCCACATTGTAAGCCGCGGCTTTACTGAAGGCTACTATTACAAGCCCCGTGTGGACATGGAGCTTTTGGAGCAGTACCACGAAGGACTTATCTGCCTCAGCGCCTGCCTTGCGGGAGAAATCCCGAGGAACATCATAAAAGGGCATCCCGAGAAAGCCAAAGAAGCTGCTCTTCGTTTTGACAACATATTTGGTCACGGCAACTTCTTTTTGGAGCTTCAGGATCACGGAATACCGGAGCAGAGGCGTGTTAACTCCGCCCTCCTTGCCCTTTCGGAGCAGCTTGATATCCCGCTGGTTGCCACCAATGACTGCCACTATACCTACGCAGACGATGCGGAGGCTCATGACCTTTTGCTCTGCATTCAGACGGGCAAAAAAGTCTCCGACGAAGACCGCATGCGCTACGAGGGCGGTCAGTACTTTGTAAAGAGTGAAGAGCAGATGAGAGCTCTTTTCCCATATGCGCAGCAGGCCATCGACAATACACAGATGATCGCCGACAGGTGCAACGTGGAGATCGAGTTTGGCGTTACAAAGCTCCCTCATTTCGAAGTTCCCGAAGGGTACGATTCATGGACCTATTTAAACAAGCTGTGCAACGACGGTCTGAATGAGCGCTATCCCGATGATGACGGCACCATAAAAGAAAAACTGGACTACGAGCTTGGCGTTATCAAACGCATGGGCTACGTGGATTACTTCCTTATAGTATGGGACTATATAAACTACTGCAGAGAAAACGGCATTGCAGTTGGTCCGGGGCGTGGCTCCGCCGCAGGAAGCGTTGTTTCCTACTGCATGCATATCACCAACATCGATCCTATCAAATATGATCTTCTCTTTGAGAGATTTTTAAATCCCGAGCGTGTGTCCATGCCCGATATAGACGTGGACTTTGAGTACGAGCGCAGGCAGGATGTTATCGACTACGTTACTGAAAAATACGGCGCCGACAAGGTGGTTCAGATCATCACCTTCGGAACTCTGGCTGCCAAGGGTGTTATCAGAGATGTGGCAAGAGTTATGGATCTGCCCTACAGCTACGGAGATCAGATCTCCAAGATGATCCCCACGGACCTTGGAATGACTCTGGACAAGGCTCTTACCATGAACCCGGAGCTCAGAACCCAGTACGAGACCGATCCCACGGTGCACAAGCTCATCGACATGTGCCGCAAGCTTGAAGGTCTTCCGAGGCACACCTCCATCCACGCCGCAGGCGTCGTTATCTGTCAGGCTCCCGCAGAGGACCTTGTTCCTCTTTCAAGATCCGCCGAAGGTAACATCACAACTCAGTTCACCATGACCACTATCGAGGAGCTGGGTCTTTTGAAGATGGACTTTTTGGGGCTTCGAACTCTTACGGTCATAAAAGATGCCACGGAATTTGCCAACAGATCCATAGGCGCAAAGCCCGGGGATGACAATTATATCAATATAGATGAAATAGACTACAATGACCCTGCGGTTCTTGCCCTGATAGGAAGCGGCAAGTGCGACGGTATCTTCCAGCTTGAGTCAGGCGGAATGCAGGCCTTCATGAAAGAGCTTAAGCCCCAGTCCCTTGAAGACATCATTGCGGGAATATCTCTTTACCGTCCGGGTCCCATGGACTTTATTCCGAAATACATCGCCGGCAAGAACGATGCCGGAGCGATTTCTTATCAGACTCCTGAGCTTGAGCCGATATTAAAGCCCACCTACGGCTGTATCGTTTACCAGGAGCAGGTTATGCAGATCGTGCAGCAGCTTGGCGGCTATACTCTTGGAAGGGCGGATCTTGTGCGCCGTGCCATGAGTAAGAAAAAGCAGCACGTCATGGAGGTTGAACGCGAGAACTTTGTAAACGGAAACAGTGAGGAAAACGTTCCCGGCTGTGCTTCCAAGGGCATCTCCGCAGAAGTTGCAAACGCCATCTACGATTCCATGATGGACTTTGCCAAGTATGCCTTTAACAAATCCCATGCTGCCTGCTACGCAGTTGTTGCCCTTCAGACCGCATGGCTTAAATGCTACTACCCTGTGGAATTTATGGCAGCCCTTATGACTTCCGTCATAGATAATCCCGGCAAAGTTTCCGGCTATATCATGAGCTGCAGAAACATGAACATTCCTCTTTTGCCTCCGGATATCAATGAAGGTTTCGATGGATTTTCCGTTGCAGAGATCGATACCGAAGAAGGCAAAAAGAAGGCCATCAGATATTCACTCACAGCAATCAAGGGAATCGGCCGCCCGGTTATCGCTTCCGTAGTAAGAGAGCGCGAAACCAGAGGGCACTTTAAAAATCTCAACGACTTCCTTACAAGAATGCAGGGAAGCGCAGGAGATGTGAACAAGCGCGCTGTCGAGAATTTCATAAAAGCAGGCGCCTTTGACTGTTTCGAAGGCACAAGGAAACAGCAGATGACTGTCTATGCCCAGATCATGGACCGTCTTCACAACTCAGGCAAAAACAGCATGGCTGGCCAGATGTCACTGTTTGACCTTGCCGGAGAATCCGAGAAAAAACAGTACGAAGTACCCATGCCGGATGTAGGCGAATTCAGAAGAGAGCTTTTATTGGAATTTGAAAAAGAGGTCCTTGGAATCTACGTTTCGGGACACCCTCTTGAAGAGTACGTATCCATGTGGAAGAAAAAGATCACCAACACCACAACGGATTTTTATCTGGACGACGAAACGGGAATCCCTTCCGTAAAGGACGGAGCAAACGCCACCATCGGCGGTCTTGTTACAGAGAAAAAGATAAAATACACCAAGAACGATCAGATCATGGCCTTTGTCACTTTGGAAGATCTGGTAGGCGCCGTGGAAGTCATAGTATTCCCCAAGACCTACGAGCAGTGTTCTCAAAAGATAAACGAAGACTCCAAGGTATTTATCGAGGGCCGTGTCTCCGTTGAAGATGACAGAAATGCCAAACTCATAGCATCAAAAGTCATGAGCTTTGACGAAGTTCCAAAGACTCTCTGGGTGCGCTTTAAAGATAAAGGCGAGTACGAAGCTGCTTCTGAAAAACTGGAGACTATACTAAAAGAAAGTGACGGAAAGGATAACGTCGCCATTTACCTTAGCGATTCCAAGCAGGTTAAAAAGCTTGGTCCTTCCATGACAGTAAACTCCGCAGGTATCATAGAGCGCCTTCAGGAGGAGTTCGGAAAAGAAAGTATAAAAGTGCAGTAAGTTCATTTGACGGTCTTGTGCAGCAAAAACGGCGGTTCTTTCGAACCGCCGTTTTAATATGCTCATATTTAAAACAATTACTGTACTGCTGCCTTGAGCTCTTC
>JAILOW010000139.1 GCA_024690635.1 Butyrivibrio sp. | reverse complement strand
TAGCCAATGTTAGCATCTGCTAACTTTATTGTCAACAGTTAATTTTTTTAGTATCCTAAATATATAGAAAGGTGGGTAAAATCATGGCATTACAAGAATCCGGCGAAATGTATCTTGAAACAATCTACGTTCTTTCACAGGAACATACCAATGTCAGGGCAATAGATATCGGTGAGGAGCTCGGTTATTCAAGACCCTCTGTTAGTCGCGCCATGCATTTGTTAAAGGACGAAGGTCTTGTAAAGACAGACGAATACGGTTTTGTCAAGCTAACAGAAGCCGGCAGAGTTCTTGCAAAGCGTATATACGAGCGCCATACCGTACTCACACGCCTCTTCGTAAATCTCGGTGTAGACGAAAAAATCGCCGCTGACGATGCATGTCGTATCGAGCATTACATCAGCGACGAATCTTTTGAAGCCATCAAGGCTCATATGAACAAGCACGGGCGTATCTTCCCGAAATAATCTTATTTTCTCTCATCCATGGGAACATATTCTTTTCTGGGCTCGATTGCCATGTAGGCAGGTCTTATGATCTTGCCATTGTTGGCGAGCTCTTCCATTCTGTGTGCGCTCCAGCCAACGATCCTGGCAATGGCAAAGATCGTAGGATACAGCTCCTCAGGAAGGTCAAGCATTCTGTAAACAAATCCCGAATAGAAGTCCACATTGGCGCTGACACCCTTGTACATCTTGCGCTCTCCGCTGATGATCTGCGGTGCCAAACGTTCTACCGCTTCATAAAGAGCAAGCTCTTCTTCTCTTCCCTTTTCCACAGCAAGCTTTTCAACAAACTGTTTTAAAATGGCAGCTCTTGGATCTGACTTGGAATAGATGGCATGTCCTATACCATAGATAAGACCCGCGCCGTCAAAGGCCTGTTTATTGAGGATCTTGTCAAGATAAGCCTTGAGTTCCTCTTCGTCTCTCCAGTTTTTAACGTTGTACTCAATGTCGTCAAACATGTGCACAACCTTGATATTGGCTCCGCCGTGACGGGGACCCTTAAGTGAGCCGATGGCTGCCGCTATGGTTGAATAGGTATCTGTCAAAGAGGAACTTACTACGTGAGTTGTAAAGGTGGAATTGTTACCGCCTCCATGTTCCATATGAAGCACCAGACAGATATCAAGAAGCCTTGCCTCAAGTTCGGTATATTTGCTGTCGGGGCGAAGAAGGTAAAGAATCGTCTCCGCTGTTGACAGCTCCTCCTTGGGAGGATGGATAAAGAGAGAATTTCCCTCATGATAGTGATTGTAAGCATGATAGCCGTAAATAGAAAGAAGCGGGAACATGCTGATAAGCTGCAGTGACTGACGAAGCACATTTGAAAGTGATACGTCATCTGCAAGATCATCATAGGAATAAAGAGTAAGAACACTTCTGGCCAGGGTATTCATCATATCCCGGCTTGGAGCCTTCATGATAACATCCCTTACAAAGCTGGGAGGAAGACTCTTGTAGATTCCAAGAAGCTTTTCAAACTCAAAAAGCTCTTTTCCGTCAGGAAGGGAACCAAACAATAAAAGATAGGCACATTCCTCAAAGGCAAACCTGTTTTCTTTTACCGCAGCTCCTATGAGGTCGTGGACATCATAGCCTCTAAAGTACAGCTCGCCGTCCGCAGGAACGTCCTTGCCGTCCACGTTCTTTTTGGCTATGATCTCCGATATTCTTGTAAGACCCGTGAGTACACCCTTTCCATCAAGGTCACGAAGTCCTCTTTTAACGTCATATTTGTAGAAAAGATCATTCTCGATCATATCAGCTTCCGCAGAAAGTCTCGAAAGCTCATGTATTTCCGGTGTGTTTTCCGAGTAGTAGTTCTTGCCTAGATCCATACGCACCTCCCGTTTTTTGATCAATTTAATCCCAAAAATCTCTTAACTGCGCCTTCCATCTGAGTTTTGTCTACAACTGTGTTGTGTCTTATTTCTGCAGTCCTAATGGATGTGACAGCATCGGGGATAGCGACTTTCGATACTTCAGAAAGCTCATCTGCAAGCTGGAAGTCATCCTTGTTGTCATCATTTTTGCCAAGGGCAGTCATTACGCTCCTTGTGAATTTGTAGGGGCTTGCTGTGGAAGCGATAACGGTAACGGTCTTGTCTCCGGTATCCTTCACATACTTGTCATATACAGCGCTTGCCACTGCAGTGTGAGTATCCATAAGATATCCGCACTCTTCAAATACCTTTTTTATGGTGGCAAAGGTCTCATCCTCTGTGGCATAACCGCCATAGAAATCAGTAAGCCTGCCCTTCATGTCATCAGTGATATTGTACTTTCCTTCTTTTGAAAGAAGAGCCATAAACTCGGCATCCTTGGTAGCATTGTTTCCTGCAATATGATAGATGAGTCTTTCAAGATTGGAGGAAATAAGGATATCCATTGAAGGAGATGCTGTAAGCACAAACTCCCTGTTTCTGTCATATTCGCCTGTCTTAAAGAAATCAAAAAGTACTTTATTGGAGTTGGATGCGCAGATAAGCTTTGCAATGGGAACACCCATATTCTTGGCATAATATGCTGCAAGGATGTTACCGAAGTTACCTGTGGGAACTACAACATTTATTGCATCCCCGTCTGCGATCCTGCCCTCTTTTAAAAGCTTTGCATAGGAGTAAACATAGTAAACGATCTGAGGAACAAGTCTTCCGATGTTGATTGAATTTGCTGATGAGAACTGGAATCCCTTTGCATCAAGCTCTTTTGCCAGATTCTCATCTGTAAAGATCTTTTTAACACCGGTCTGTGCGTCGTCAAAGTTGCCTTCAATACCTACAACAAAGGTATTGTCACCCTTCTGAGTCACCATCTGCTTTTCCTGGATGGGGCTGACGCCGTGCTTGGGATAAAAGACAATGATCCTTGTGCCGGGAACGTCGGCAAAGCCTGCAAGCGCGGCCTTTCCTGTATCTCCACTGGTTGCGGTAAGGATGACGATCTCATTTTTGATATTGTTCTTTTTGGCTGCCGTAGTCATAAGATAAGGAAGAATGGAAAGGGCCATATCCTTGAAAGCAATTGTTGCTCCGTGATAGAGCTCAAGATAGTAGGCTCCTCCCGCCTCAGACATAGGCGCGATATCATCGGTATCGAACTTGGAATCATAAGCCCTGGAAATGCAGTTTTTAAGCTCATCTTCCGTGTAATCCGTAAGCAGAAGCTTCATGACTTCATAGGCTGTTTCCCTGTAGTCAAGATCTGCCATCTCTCTTAATGTCTTTTCAAGATGGGGAATGTGATCCGGAATGTAAAGACCTCCGTCCGGTGCAAGTCCTCGAAGGATAGCCTCCGAAGCTTTGATCTGTCCCTCAGCTCCCCTGGTACTGCTGTACAAAACTTCCTTTGCCATTGATTTTACTCCTCTTTTACTGATAAACTATATATAGTGTTACAAAGATAGATTTGTGCATAATCATGCATTAAAAAGTATATCATATAACGCGTTAAATTGGCAAAGTCTTTATCTGTCAGGGGGATTATCTGTGAAAAGTAGCAAAAGTACCGGCGTATATGCCACAACCTTAAAGGATGGAACTCCTTCCTACAGAGCTTCCATAACCTATATGGGTAAGCATATCTCCCTTGGCTCCTACGACACCGCCGCGAAAGCCTACAAAGCCTACAAGCAGGCCGCCAAAATCCTGGATGACGACAAAATGGAGCTTTCTTCCTACAAAAAAGACATGGCTCTTGCCTTTGACAAATTCGTATCCCTTATAAACTACAGGGACAAGGGAATGTATATCGCAAATCCAATTTACCTTGAAAAAAGGTATTTCCTTTACTATCTCTCCCCGGGCAATGCCCTGAAATTCGATATAGATGACCTTTTCTACTACTCATCCCACAAGATCATGAAAAGAGGCTCTCACCTTTTTGTAGCCGACTACGGAAGCCAGCTCTCGGTACTTCAAAGATACGGAATAAAGAGCTATGCCGTTGAAGGACGTGACTACAGATTTGCAAACGGTGATCCCAATGACCTCAGATACGAAAACATCATCATATTAAACCGCTATCACGGTGTCAGACAGTACGCGGAAAAGGGCTTTATAAGATACAAAGCCGTCATTCATGTAAAAAGCAACTACGTGGTCGGAAGATACAAAACCGAGGCAGAAGCCGCCATTGCCTACAACAAGGCTGCGGATATCCTCATAAAAAACGGCATAAAGAAAAACTATCAGCTAAATTATGTGGAAGAGCTGACAGCTTCCCAGTATGCCGAGATATACTTAAAACTAGATGTATCGGAAAAAATAAAAACCCTGAAGCCGTAAATGAAGGCTTTCAGGGTTTTTGTAATTATCTGTCGGAGGCTCCCGCCGGAATTGAAGCATTTGGTTTTATTATGATATTTCCCGACACTGCGGTATCCGTTTCTCCAAATCCCACTCTGGTCTCATCCAGAGCACTGGACATATTTTTGTATCTGGTAATAAGGTTAGCCATCTTTTTTTCTGCGGTATAGGAGGCATTGTAAAAAGAGTCCCCTGCCGTCCCCATCCAGAGATTGCAAAGCTCGTCGTCCACTGTTTCAAGGTCGCCCTTTTCCGTATTCAAAAGGTCAGACAGTTTATCAAAGCCTCTTATTGAAACATCGATGGGAGTTCCGTCCGCCATTATCATGGGAGATCCGTATGCACCGTTACCCATTGCCGTTATCCTCCTCAAATATCAGATTTTCTTCTCTCCACTTGTCAAAATCAATGTTCAGTCTGAACTGTCCGCGAAGCTGATTGATCATGACTCCCGCATCATTCATGTTACCCATGCACATGTAGCTGTATTCATAGCTCTGTCCAAAGCCGTCATTGTAGCAGACTACATAGCCCGCATAGTTTTTTCCGTCGTAATTTCGAACGCCTCTGAAGATAGCGGTTTTCTCCGACTTTGAAGGGTCATCCTCATAGAGCTTATGAAGCCATTTTTCCTGCTTTAATCTCTCAAGAGCAGAATCATAGCCATCCACCTGCTCTATCTCAAATCTCCAGTCTCCGTCTATTCCCGCATAGATCACATGCTTATCTGTATCCAGGATGGTTTCTCTTTCTTCCATTCCGTAGATATTAAGGGAAAAGAGCTCCTTATCAAGGGGTTCAAATCCCCTGAAACTCCTGCCGTCATCTATCTTGTTATCATCAAGCTCATCGCTGTCTGTATAGGCTTTTTCCCCGTTCCAGAAAACAGCCTTTTTATCTCCGGATTTATCGCTGTCCATCAGCTTTTGAAATTCGTAAACCGCCTTGTCCATTTCGTCTCCTTTATTCAGCGTTGCGTAGTCTTTTCCCATGGCACAACCTGTCAGCAAAAATGCCGAAAGCAGGAAGGCTGCCCGGCGTATACCTTTCTTCATTACTGTTTTGCTCCCTCCATAGATCTGCACAGATCCTGGTATCTGTCGTAAACATCACCGAAATTGTTCTTGATAAATTCTATTTCCTGCTTATCTCCGCACATCTCAGCCGCAAATATCTCCGCAAAAGCCTCATCGCACTGCCTGTCGGGATCCCAGTCCCAATAGGTGGGATGCCAGGGAAGGAAGCTGAGGGGATCACTTAGGGAGTGGCTGTAGGAAATCACATATTTGTGATTGGTTGCAGCATCTATCATGTCCGAAACTCCATCGTAAACATGATAATCCTGATTGTTGTTACCCCAGAGCTGCTGTTGCAAAATCGCGGTTGTCTCCTGAACCACCTTCTCCTCTATCTCTTCGGGAGTAAGGTTTGAGCCCTTGTACTTGTCCCTTACGGATTGCTCGATACTTGCAACGTAGGCCGTAACGCCCTCTTTGAGCGCCTTGTCAAAGGCCTCCATCTCCGGTGAATTTCGAGCCCCTGTTGAATAGACGATGAGATGTCCGGTCTCATGGTAAAAGACATTTCCGTCTCCCCTTGGATCATTTATGTTCCTGGCCGCTGCGATGTAAAGCTTTCCGCTGTTGTGGTAGGATATTCCGCTGTCCACCACCATGGTCTTTATTATGATATTTCCTCTGTATTCATTGAAAAGATCTTTTGCAGGGCCCGTGGCGTTTACATAGGTGGTGTAAACCTCCATGATATAGGTATCGTATTCGGTCATATCAATGTAGTACTGCTTGTAATCATCATCGATAAACTCTGCAAACCAAAGCTCTGCTTTTTGTTTGTCATTAAGATTTGTCTGATCAAAGGTATAATCCCTTACCTGCTGAGGAATCTGTGACACATCCCCCGAAAGGGCATCAAGCATAGCTCCTATGATCTCATTAAAAGATGCCACATCAAGAGCGTACTGCTCAAAAGAAGTATCAAAGGGCTCTATATAGCTCTCCGGCAGGATGGCTGTTCTTACTGCGCTCTTTTCGGAATCCATGCAGTTTTTGGAAAGCCACTGAAGATTGCCGCAAAGAGTATCGATAAGATCAAGCTGAGCGATCTCTGCTTCGTAATACTCCGTGATCTCGGCATTGGTGCTTCTGATATCGTCATGATGGTCACTGCTGTAAAAAAGATCTTTTCCCGTATCCTGCATAAGACAGATGGGATAATCCGCCATAGGTTCCGATCCCCCAAGGATCTCATAGAAATCATAGGCTCTGTTTAAAAGCTTGCAGGATAGATCATCTGCCTTGTTAAACATGTTGCAGAACCCATCAAGGTCATTTCCGAAGAGAATGATGTCATTATTTATAGACTGGGTCTGAGTATCAAACATATCTCTCCAGTTACCGAAATTGGTGGGATCCACCACATTCATAAGATCCTTGTTTGACTCCATCCACTCATTCTTTTTTCTGCGGATATCAAGGTACTTTTTATAAGCCTGTGTCAGTTTGTCATAGTTTAAGTAAATATCGACCATTTCCCCCGTCCCCCGTTATTTCTTTTTCTTTTGCGAATCGTGATAGTCTTTGTCTTCTTTTCTCGCCGATTCAAGGTCGCTATCCAGCTGCGTCTTAAGGTTGTCAACCTTGGTCTTTAAAGCGGCGATGTTGGTGGTGGAAGGGTCACTTAGTTTTTTCATCCTCTCGGCGAAATTCGCTTTTGTAAAAAAAGAAGCGTCGCATACGTTGCTCAGATGTTCCGTATCAGTTACTACGGTCTCATCCAGAACAGCCAGTACGCCGACGCTCTCTGCGATATTCCACAAAGTGATCTGGTCTTCTTCCATTTTAGATATGTCACTGCATCTGCAAGCCATTGTCTTCTCTCCCCAAAAGATAATCTGGATAAATTTTACACTAATTCGCTAAATTTATCTCGAATTATCTTAAATTTTCACACAAAGTTCACAGACTTGCGTGAAAATTGGGTAAATTGTCAGTCTCTTGGCCTCATATAGAAGTTGCCCATTATTTCTTCTGTTCTTATTGAATT
>JAILOW010000109.1 GCA_024690635.1 Butyrivibrio sp. | reverse complement strand
GGAGAGATCATCTTTAACGGCATGGACTTTACTGCTCTTTCAATAAAGGAAAGAGCCGAGCATGTGGGATATGTGATGCAAAACCCCAATCAGATGATCTCCAAAGTCATGATCTTTGACGAGATTGCTCTGGGCCTTAGGCTTCGCGGTGTTCCCGAGGATGAAGTAAAGGAAAGAGTTGAAAAAGTCCTTAAGATATGCGGACTATACAAAATGCGTAACTGGCCTATATCAGCCCTTAGCTACGGTCAGAAAAAAAGAGTTACCATCTGTTCCATCCTGGTACTTGAGCCGGAGATGATCATCCTTGATGAGCCCACCGCCGGACAGGATTACAGAAATTATACAAGCATCATGGAGTTTTTAAGGGGACTGAATGAGCGTGGTATCACGATTGTCATGATAACCCACGACATGCATCTGATGCTGGAATATGCTGACAGAAGCATTGTCTTTTCAGACGGACAGATCATAGCAGATAAAAGCTGCGCCGCAGTCCTTACGGATAAAGACATCGTGGACAGGGCAAGCCTTAAAGAGACCAGTCTCTTCCATCTTGCCGGTCTTTGCGGCATCGAAGACAAAACAGGATTTGTGCAGAGCTTTATAGACTACGAAAGGGAGAATGTAAGAAAACATGAACAATCTATTTAATTATATTGAAAAAAAATCTCCCATTCACTCCCTTACGGGAGCCACCAAGCTGATCTGCCTTCTTTTATGGAGTCTTGCAGCCATGACCACCTATGACACCAGGCTTTTACTGGTTTTGTCAGTGCTCGGAATAGCTCTTTTCCCCGTGGGAAAGATAAGGCTCAAGGATGTTACCTTTATGCTGTGGTTCACCATTGTCTTTCTGATACTGAACACAGTGCTGGTATATATTTTCTCACCCCACCACGGAACTGAGGTTTACGGAAGCTGTACATATCTTTTCGGGCTTTCCGGATATTTTGCTCCCACAGCCGAGCAGCTCTTTTTCCAGCTAAATTATATTCTGAAGTATCTGGCAACCATACCTTTTGTTCTTTTGTTTGTATGCACCACCAATCCCAGCGAATTTGCGGCTTCACTTAATAAGATTGGAGTCAGCTACTCCATCTCCTATTCCGTGGCCCTTGCGCTTCGCTACATACCTGATATTCAAAAGCAGTACCACGATATCAGCCAGGCTTCTCAGGCAAGAGGCATTGAGCTTAGCAAAAAGGCATCTCTTATAAACCGCCTTAAATCCGCCTCTTCCATTCTGGTTCCTCTGATCCTCAGCAGCATGGACAGGATTGAGATCATTTCAAATGCCATGGAGCTTAGATGCTTTGGCAAAAACAAAAAAAGGACCTGGTATATGGCGCAAAAATTCCAGGTCCTTGACTACATCAGCATTGCTGTCTGTATGCTTTTATTTGCTGCTTCTCTTACACTTACACATATAAACGGAAGCAGATTTTACAATCCTTTCGGATAAATCAGCCTGATATTTCTTCAAGCACTATGTCGTCGATGTAAACGTCGTGTTTTTCGGAGATCCTCTCACCGCCTACAGATCCAAAGGTTATGTTAAACCTCGCGCTGTTATCGGTTGGATATTCCATTTTAAATTCGCATGTTACGGTCTTCCAGTCCGTTCCTATAGCCACAGGATCCTCTGTGCCGCTGTAGTTGGTCCACTCTCCTTCATACTCCTGAAGGGAATATGCAATATTTCTCTCAATGCTGGCTTTTGCCTTGAATGAGAGCCTGTAGTTCTTTCCCTCCTCCAAAAGCACTCCGTCCTGATTAAGCTTCCACATCAACGGTGATCTCTCTTTCCTCCGTTGAGTATGCATCAAAGCTAAGCTCATACTCCCAACCTCTGTACATGGGGATATTCTCCTGCTTTAGCTGAACAGCGTAGAACACCGAGCCGCCTGTTTTGGGGATCAGCGTGATGCCCTCATCTGAAAGCTCATATTTTGAGCCAAAAGCATCGGACTCAAAATGGAATTTCCAGTTATCGGGATCAGCTTTGTCAGAGCGGTCGAGACCGATATCCTCGGTAAACAAAGAATTGTTCACATAGTTACCGTCTGCGTCAGGCTCTCTGAAGGTCACATCACCTGTAGGTCTTACCGCCTCGTTTTCTGCTGCCTTATAAACCTCAGGGTCTTTCTGATAGACCTTTACATAATCTATCTCATAAGCCTTGTCGTTCATCTCTGCCTTTTCGGCATCACCGGGATATCCCACCCAGCTTCCGCCGACAGCCAGATTGAGTATGATATAAAAATCCTGATCAAAGGGCGCAGGATAAGTGATCTGATTGTCATCATCCGTTCCAGTATACCAGTCGGAGGTAGTATATACTTCTTCATCGTCCACATACCAGGTCATTTTTCCTGGTTCCCAGTCGATCCTGTAAACATGGAAATCATCCGAGAAACCGTTTGCGTCTATAGCTTTTATCCCCTGGTTTTGTCTGTGTCCGTCTCCTGAGCTGTAGCCGTAGTGAACTGTGTGATAACTCTTTGAGGTATCTTGTCCCATAACCTCCATGATATCTATCTCGCCGCACTTGGGCCACTGTCCGTAGAGTCCCTCATCCGTAGCCATAAGCCAGAATGCGGGAAGGTATCCCTTGCCCGTGGGGACCTTGGCTCTTGCCTCAAATCGTCCGTAGGTAAAGTCGTGCTTGTTCTGAGTGGTGATCCTTCCGGAAGTGATCTCTTCGCTCTCACCATCTTCGCCCGTTACCTTTTCTATATGGGGCTTTATCTTTAGCGTGCCGTCGCTTACCTCGATGTTTCCTTCATCAAGTGCGGTGTACCTCTGAAGTTCGGCGTTTACCCAGCCGGGCTCATGAGTCTCAACGTTCCAGTCGTCGGTGTTAAGCTTATCCCCGTCAAATTCATCTTCAAAAACCAGGTTATACTGCTCATCATCAGAGGTGGCAGTTTCATCTGCGGCATTTCCTTCCGCTTCACCTGCTGCCTCTTCCTCTACTATGCTTTCTCCTTCAGAAGGCTGTTCCCCATTCTGCGTCTGTCCGCATCCTTGCAAAAGCCCCGCTATAAGCGCCGCAGTTATGGCGGTAATACCCAGTTTTTTGATCAGGCTCTTTTTCATAATATTCTCTCCTTATTTCTTGCTAAAAAAACTATAACACATATGCAGGCAAAAATGGTCCTTGGGGACGGGGTTAGCGGTCCACTTTCCTCGCCCCTTTTTACCGCCTCTCCTTGACCTGAATGTAAAAATAGTAATATCATATATTTTGTATTTTCATCATGTATGGGAAAACGAATAATGAATGGAGGAAAAAAGTAATGGGAATCATTATAGGACTTATTATCGGTGCCGTTGCAGGCTTTATTGCCAGCAGGATCATGAATGAGAATTCCGGCACACTCAAGAATATTCTTCTTGGTCTCGGAGGAGGATTTGTAGGAGGCCTGGTATTTAATCTTCTCGGACTTTCTGCCAACGGATGGGTTGGAAGCCTTATCGTTTCAACAGTAGGCGCCTGCATCTGCATCTGGGCAGGAAGAAAGCTTTTTAAGTAAAAAGCCGGATGAACCTGGGGGACGGGGTTAGTGTATCACTAACCTCGTCCCCCAGGTCCACTCTGTCAGTGGAAGGCTATCACCTTATCGTAGTCATATCCTCTATCCGGTGTGAACTTTCTTTTTGTAACTTCAAAATATACTACCGCATTTTTCCTTACCTGTACGGAAATATCCAAAGCGCCGTTTTGGGATCTGACAACATCACTACCCAAAAGAGGCATGGAAGCACTCTTGATAAGAGCAGTCTCTTCATCAGTGGGATATGCGGGCTCGCCCATATCATGCCATATCTTTAATGGATTGCAGCATACTTCGTCAACTGTCTTTGTAACAAGCGTATATTCACCATCTTCAATAGCTTTGACTGTAAGCTCAATATTTCTATCCTCTTCATCAATATTCCAAAGAATTCCCGCAAAGCCCTTATCTGACTTTGCCACCACGCTGTTATCGTCCCTGTACACACAGTCTTTTCCAAAGAGCTTCAGCTCTTTATAGAATTTGAAGGTCCAAAACACGGGCTTAGGAATACAGCCTGCTGCCACCATTCCAAATCCGCCGTGGAAAAGAGACTCGGGAACTCCCTGCTCTTCAAATACATCTCCAAAGGTCCAGTATGAGTATGCCTCATTCACATCCCCAAGCCTTGAAAGCTGCCTTGCAAGATAAGCGGCATTGATATTTGTATCGTGGATAACACCCTTTGGAGTGTACGAAGTACTGAATTCCGTAAGATGGATAGGCAGACCCTTAAACTCCTCAAAAGAATCCACGATATCCCTTGTGGACTGAAGATTTGCAAAACGCATCTCGGAGTCCTCAAGCTTTGAATAGTCGTAGTGCCCGATCCTCTCGGGGAAATCCACCGTATAGTGATGCCTTGTTATCCTGTCGGGACGGATCCCTTCTTTTTTGCAGAATTTCAAAAAGGCTTCTGTCCACTCCGCATCCTTTACGCCGCAGATAGCAGGACCTCCCACGGTAAAGCGCTTATCCAGAGCCTTTATGGCAAGATAAGTTTCCTTGAACAGCTTAAAGTATTCGTCCATATCCGCCTTGTACCAAAAGCCGGGGAGATTGGGCTCGTTCCAGACTTCGATAGGCCAGTCCATCACTTCGTCCCCGTATCTTTTCATCAGATGGGTCAAAAGAGCTGTCACCATATCCGTCCATTTTTTGTAATCCTTGGGCGGAGTGGTGTTTCCTTTCCAGTAAAATACAGTCTGATCTCCGCTTGCAAGCTGCCCGGGCATAAATCCAAGCTCCAGATACGGCCTTATACCAAGCTTTAAAAAGCAGTCAAAGATCCTGTCCACATAGGTATAGTTGTATTCAACCTTTACTTCGCCGTTTTCTTCATATTCATGATATATGGAAACATCATCGGAAAAGAGGCCGTGACCTCTGATATAGGAAAAACCAATCGCCTTTTGCACATATTCAAGTTCTTCCAGATACTCTTTTGTAAGCGCAAGACCAAGGCGCCCTGTTCCGACGCAGTAGTCCACGTTGTTGTTAAATCTTACCCTGTTATTAAGGTCAACCTTCAGCTTATTTGTTTTCATATGCACTCCCAACAGTTACATTCTAAAAATGATCCACTACCCCCGTCCCCCGGGCTCTCCCCTACTATACCCCTTCACAGCAAAGAAAAAAAGAGCCGGTGTCCAAAAACACCAACTCTTTTCGGATAGTTTTAGCTATTGCTGTTTTCCTTGTCCTGCGCCATGTCACAGATGATGGCAAGAGCTGCGATAACGTCCTGATAGCCCTCATCCAAAATTGTGATACGATAGCAGTCTGACCATACGGTACGATCTGTATCAACGTGAGCGATCTCTTTTCCGCCAAGGCTTAAGTTATAATCGAATCCAAGGATATCCCCGCCGATCTTAAGCTCCTTATCGTATACTGTTCCGTTAAGTTCAGGCTTTGTGAGCTTGAATTTCTTTTTGATCTTTGCAATTGTGACCTTGTTCTTTTCAATAGTATATTCAGGCAAAAGAGCTATGAGCTTTTTCTTAAGCTTAAGAACCTCAACGCCGTTCTTCTGAATGGAATAGTTAAGGCGTGCAAGGTCGCCCTCAACGTGATACAAAGTCACTTTATTCTGATCAAAAATATCGAACTTAGGCTTTAAGGAGATAGCCTTCTGCTGCATGTACATCCTTATCTCTTCGCCGGTCGATGTGTTGATAGCACTAGTCCCCTCAGACTCTGAAACCGCTTCGCCATTCTCAAGCTTCTTGATAACCCCCAGTAACTCGTCAACTGCACGATCAGCCTTGGAAGCACCCTCGTCCTTGTGTCCGAGGAACATATCCACTCCCATGTTAAGTGCGGTTGTAGCACTGCTGACTCCGTCAGCGCCGATCTTTCCCATGATAACGTTGCTCTTGTGAACTCTGCAGAAAACGTCAAAGCTAGGTGTAACGTTTTTATACATTACTGCGGGAGTTCCGTTTATATCACCCATGATGGGCTTACCAAAGGTAACGTTAATGTCTGAGAGCATGTTGTAAAGATCCATATCGGTGAAATTCCTGGTATTCTTTACGCTGGCAAATCCCATATTGCCGCCTGTTGACATGTCAAAAAATCCCATTTCTTTTTTCTCCTCCATCAGATTTGCTTGCAATTATGCAAATCCACAAACTGTTTATGATTTATCGTCAAAAAAGATTCTATGTTTTGGTGGAAAGAAAGTATAGTACCCCTATGGGTACTTTGCCTGTTTTTTCATGCTGTTACTTACTCCGCCTCGTACCAGTCATCCTTTTCTTCGTCGTAGTAATAGACCTTGTCCTCGTCTTCATCGTAGTAGAAGGTGGTATCTGTCTCATCATCGTACAGATAGAGAACATCGTCATCATACAGGTACCACATCTTTTCTTCGTAGTCGTAGATCCAGTCATCCTCGGCATCGTCATAATCATATGCATAGCCGTACTCACAGGATCCGCCGTTACTGATGTTGCAGCCGTAGTCCTGCTCATAGGTTCCCCAGCCTCCCCAGCTGTCCTCAAATCCTCCAAAGTCGAAATAATCCTCATAACCTGATTCCGATACAAAAGAGCCAAGCCAGTCAATGTACTCGTCATCCAGCTCTATCTCTTTATATACGTCCTTTAACTGATCGTAAAAATCTGAATCACCATAAGGAAGCGACACAGCAAGACCTGTAAGCTCGTTTTTATCAGAGGTATGTCCATAATAGGCAACAGCAGCCTTCAGCGCAGACATAAGGCTCCTGGCCTCATCGCTCTGGTCATCTACACTCTCCATAAGAGCCAGAATATCACTGATGTAATAATCGGAAAGTGTCACATCGCTTTCATCCGTTCCCCACAGATCCCAAAAACCCCTGCCCTTGGCTCTGTGGCTTCTGCTGTAATTCTTGTTCAAAAGAGCTGCCTCGTTCTTATAGGCATAGGCCTTCCATGCAGTAAAGAGATTCTTTGCGGTGGATACGTTAAAAAGAGCTATACAGGCAGAATCACCCGCAATATTCTCTTCATTTTCCGAAATGATGTCATCCACAATATACTTTCCAAGAAGAGGTGTAGATATTCCGGGATTTTCTTCAAAGGCCTTCATCCACCCCTTGTAGCTCCAGCCAAGTCCCGATTCGAAATCCTCGGACAAAAGAGCGTATTTGCAGTATGGTGCAAAGGCATAGCAGGTTTCCATGCTGGCCATGATACAGCAGTCCATTCCGATGATGTCGAAGTGAACATCTTTGTTTTCGGAAAAAGCTTTTGACATCTCACCAATAGTAAGAGATGAGTTTTCATCCTGCCATTCGTCGTAGCCAAAGCCGTAAACAGGGCCACCGCCATGATCCCAGAAAAGGAACATATATCTGTCTGCAGGATAGTTGCTTTTACAAAATCCGATAAACTCTGAAAGAGTATCCTTGGAGGTACAGTCAAGCTGTCCCAGATCATCCCTGATAAGTTCGGGTTTTCCGTTTGTCAGTTTGTAAGTCTGTGATCTGTCGGATGCAATTCCATAGCTTTGCCACTCCCTGGTACCCATGGTCTGAATGATAACGTTGACATTATCTCCTATTCCGGAGTCGATCATCTCGGCTATATCACTTGAAGCTTCGCCCCCTTCCGACTCAAGGTCCGAACCGTTCATATACACCATAATGGTAGCGGATTTTGCGTTTGTGCCCACAGACACCTTCGCAACACCGCTGCTTGTGGCCGCTGGCGCCTCCGTTTGTTCAGGCTTTGACGCTGTTTCTGTTTCTTCGTCATCCTCAGGAAGTAGCATGATCAAAAGAAACAAAAGCCCCAGTACCACAAGTACCCCGATTATAAATTTCTTTAGTTTTCCACTCTTCATCTTTTAGTCCAGCCTTTATATACCGAATACATCCGGCTTTTTCCCTTCAGCAATGAAATCTCCGTAATCCTCAACAAACTGAGCAAGTCTGAATCCAGTAGCGATCTCGTCATTTCCGGAGAGCTTAGAAAGCTTTTTTATGAGCTCATCGTCATCCGTAGTTCCGGCCTCCATGAGCTTTAGTATCTCTTCATCTTCCTTTTTGATCTTCTTTTTCAGATCACCAAGGCTTACCCATGTCCCTCTTCCACGGGTTATTTCCACGCCTTTTTTCCACTTCATGATACTGCTCCTTTCCCCTCATCCCCGGTGTACAATGCCAAGCTGAGCCGCCTTTCGCTCTGCTTCCGCACGACCCTTTACACCGAGCTTTTTATATATATTCCTGTTGTGTTTCTTAAGGCCATCATAAGTGATCCCAAGAGTTTCGCAGATCTCTTCCATTGGCATTCCCGCGCACAATAAGGACAACACCTGGGATTCCCTGTTGGTAAAAGAAATGTTCTCTTTTGGAATATACTTCATGTAGTCCGTATAGCTTGAAGCCACCTTGATGCACTCTTTATAAATGCAGGAAACAAATTCTTCCTTCAGATCGCCAAAACCGTCCTCTTCCTTCATCTGCTTTAAAAGAGGCAAAAGCACAGCCCCCTCCAGTGAAAAGATCCTGACGAAATGATATTCGGATGAGCGCTTCATGGCATCACGCAAATGCTCCTTCCAGTGCTCATCTCCCAGGCGGTACAAGATTATCGCCTTAAGGACTTCGTTTTCTATCCACAAAAACGGCCTGTTGTAAGAGCTGAAATACCCTGTCAAAAACGACGACAGATCAAAGGCTTCATCCAAAAGCCCTTTGGCAATCAGGCAGCGTAGTTTAACCATCTGTCTGTATCTGTCAGTTATGCAAAAGAAAACTCTGGCATCCGACACGGTCTTTAGATAGTTATCAACCTGCTCTCCTGTCCCCGAAAACAGCGAAAGAAGCGTTGTAAGCGCTTCGATATTGGGCGTCAGCTGAGTTGCCTCTTCAAGTGTTGCCTTTTCCCTGAAGGAATCCAGTATCCTCTTTGCAGAAGGGAGCTGACCTTCCACCAGGTGCTGTCTTATCTGTATTCCCACAGAAACGAAGCACATCTCAATGGTTCCTCCGTGGGATGCGGCATCAAAGCCGTCGCAGCACCTTGTCAGCACCTCATAGGCAGGCATAGTTCCCTTTTCAAATCCGCTCTCTGCAAGGCAAAGGGTAACAAGCCCCTTTCCAAAGCTTCCCAATATGGTGGACACAGGTTTACCCATAAACCTTGCTATCTGAACATCATTTTTAGACCACTGGCTAAAATCCAGTCCGCCATTCATGATAGATGGCATATTTCCGGTTGCCGCAAACTCAGGCAGCACGATCTCCCCGCTCTGCAGCATGGAAAAGACATTCTTCATTATGCCAAGTATTCCTTTGGCACCTCTGTGGGGAAGTCCTATATCAAGATATGCAAGCCTTGCCCCTGCTTCGCGCCTTAAGTCCCTTCCGTTCTTTTTATCCAGGTAGTAGTCCCGGAGCTCTCCGTACCACTTCTCGGATTTTTCAGGAAGAAGTATCAGGCTGTAGAGCATGCTCATTCCCGCCATCAATACGGGAGAGTCCTTTAGCTCCTCTTCCGACAGTTCGCAATAATAGTCCCTGGTCTCCACATAGTGACCTGTACCGGGATGGGTATAGGCATTTCGTATAAGAAGCTCTTTTACCAGATTCGTAGCCCCGGCTTTTTTGTAATATCTAAGAGCATTTGAGATATCATCATGCATCTCATAATAGCCCGCAGCCTTGCGGTAGTTCTCACAGATATCTGTTTCTGACCAGGTAAGCTCCTGTTTCCAGCAAAAGAACTTTCTCGTTTCTTCTCTCAGCGCATACCGGCCGTTTTCCAGGACATTAAGCTGACTGGTGGTGCTGCGACAATACTCGATCACACTTGAGATCTTTTTGTTCCCTGTCAGCTGCTCTGCCATCTCTGCGGTAAAATCCTCGTAGCGGCATACCGCCAGCGCAAACCTGACAAATTCATCAGACCACTGATCATAGAGCTGTCCGTCCCACAAATGAAACATATCCTGCCATACAGCGGATCCTATTTCTTTTGAGAATCTTTTACCGCCATCCATACGGGCAGCAAAGCTGTAAACAGCCCTGACATACCCCTGAGAAGCCCGGGTCACAAGCTCTGCATCCTCAGAAGTTATGGGAACTTTCTTCTTTTCAAAAAATTCCTCAACCTCTTTTATGCCGAAAGCAAAGTCTCTTTCCTGGATCCTCACAAAATCAAGATCCATCTCTTCTGCCGCAAGGAAGCGAGGAACCTCACCTCTTGTGAGCATCACAACCTGGATCCCCGGTTTTCTGAGGATCTCTTTCAGATAACGAATGGATTCATTTTCAAAAATCCACTGCAGATCTTCTATTATCACAACACTTGTGCGAAAAGAATCGGAAGACGGCATCTGTGTAAGATTTCCGTCCCTGCAACAAAGGATCTTCGGGCTTTTTCTCCTGTAGTAATATTCCGCAGCCGCTGTTTTTCCCCAGCCCGAACCTGCGGTCATTATAACGGGCGAAAAGAATTCTTCCGCTTTTTTTAGTTTTTCATAAACCTTCGGAACTTTGATGTAGTCCATATTTCCGCCCCGTTATTTAAGATATTTTGAAAGCCTGTCTTTGATCTTGTCTGCTCCTTCTGAGTAGAGCATGCTTCCTATCATATGTCCCTTACCGTCCACAAAAAACGTCGCAGGGACAGACTGAAGAGAAGAAGTTAAGCCGTAGAGATCATCGCTTGTCCTTAAGTTCAAAAACTCTGCGTCTGCGTCCTTTAATATACCTTCTGCATCTGAAACATTCCTGTCTATGCCGTCATAGACATCGCATACTACTCCCACCAGATTTACGTTTTCAGGAAGTTCTTTGTAAAGTGATGCATAATCTCCCATTTCCTCTATACAGGGGTCACAGTATGTTCCCCACACATGAACGATGGTGATGTCGTAGCCGGAAAAAATATCTTGGGAAGCTTTATCTCCCTCAAGAGATACTGTATTGAAGGTCAGTGCATCCTCTGAAAGCTCTGACTGAGGGATATTAACTGTTACTGCGTTCTCCTCGTTTTCGCTTTCATCCGCAGCTTCGGCTTCTTCTTTTTCTACTTTTTCCTCTTCTTTAGCCTCTTCTTTTTCCTCAACCGGTTTCTCCTGCACTGCTTCCACAGTATCTTCGGCAGCTACAGCTTCCTCCTCATCGTAATCGGGAAGAAGAATCAGGATAATAAAAAGAACTCCAAGTACCGCCAACGCTGTTACAACCATATTTTTTATCTTTTTAAACATACTTTTTCCTCCGATTGTAATTTTATCTGCAATATATTCACAGACAAAGTACCCCCAGGGTTACCTTATATGTTTTTTTATTTAATGATTCACCACTTTTTCTAATATAACTCTTACAGTAAAAGAAATCGAGTAGGCTTTACACCTACCCGATTCCTTATGCTTATATATTCGCTTTAACTATATTAGCAGTCCGTTAAGTTAATTATTTAAAGAACTCAATATCCTTTTTAAGCTGCTCTGCAACGCCTCTAAGGTCATTTGCATTTCCTGCGAGAGTTGTAACTGTTGCTGAAAGCTCCTGCATGGATGCACCTGTCTCCTCAGAAGAAGCTGCATTTTCCTCTGAAATAGCTGAAAGAGCACTCATGGTATCAACCACTGCATTCTTGGATGTCTCACACTGGTCTGCGCCTCTGCTGATAACATGAACACCGCCTACTGTGGAGTTGATATCTTCAAGCATTCCGCCTATGGAAGTAATGGTTTCTCCAAGAGCCATCTGCTGCTCAAGATTTCCCTGCTTAACATCATCTGCAGCAAGAACCGCTGCATTGGCCTGCTCAAGAAGAATTTCCATCTCTTTTTTGATCTCATCAGCCATTCTTCTTGAATCCTCGGCAAGTTTGCCGATCTCACCCGCAACTACCGCAAAGCCTTTTCCTGCCTCGCCTGCTCTTGCAGCCTCAATAGAAGCATTAAGTGAAAGAAGGTTTGTCTGTGTTGCAATTGAAGTGATACCCTCAACCTTGGATGAAATATTATCAACCGCTTCCTGAGTTTTCTGAATGGTTCCGGAGATCTCATCGATCTTCTGTGTCATCTCAGCTGATGAATCCTGGAGTGATGCAAGAGACTGACTTGAAACCTGTGATGCTTCCTTCATCTTGCCTGCAAGACCGTCCAGATTGCTTGTTGATGACTGAACGTCTCCTACAGCATCACCGATCCTTCCGACGTTTTCAGACGCACACTGTATTTCTTCTGCCTGCTGGGTTGCTCCTGATGCGATCTCCTGAACTGCGTTTGATACATCTTCTGCAGTCTGTGAGATCTGATTTGCCATATCCGATACCTCTTCGGAAGAAGATGTAACCTGATCGGCTGATTTTCTGATACTACCCACGATCTCCTCGAGAGTGTCAATAAGGAAGTTGGTGTTTTTAAGAGCTACACCGATCTCATCGTTTCTGTTTAAGTATTTGTCTGCCTTTACAAACTCACCGTTTGAAAGGTGCTTGATGCATGTATTCATAACGCCTATTGCCTTGGCCATTCCGCTTGCTGCAATATAAGCTACCGTAACTGCAGCGATCAGGAACAATATTCCGATCAAAAGCATTACTGATATCGAGCTTTTGATCTTGGACTGTACCGATTCCCTTGAAACACCGGTAAATGCCATGGCAACAACCTTGCCATTTTCATCCTTTACGGGAACATATGCCACAAAGTAGGGCTTTCCCGCAACCTGTGTATTGGTTGAGCTATATGTATGTCCGCTGTTTATTACTTCTTTTATAACTACGTCAGCAGCCTTTGTTCCTATAACCGTGCTGCCAAGGGATGAATTCTTTCTGGTGTCTCCCTCAAACCAGGTAAAATCATATCCGGTACTTTGTTTTAAAACTGTTTCATTCTCATTGTCTCCGGCTTCTCTGTCAGTAAGATGGCTTGCAATGTCCTTGTAAGTATAAGCCGATGACATCAGGCCTTTTACTATTTCGCCCTCCATTCCGGATTTCAGGAACATTATGCCTACAAACAGCATAATGGCCGTAAGGGCAACTGTCGGCACAATTGCAATAGCCAAAATCTTCTGTTTTACCGAAAAACTCTGTCTCATCTCCACACCTCCATTAATGTCCTTTTTTGGACATATTAATATACCTCAATAATTATATCGTCATAAAAATACATAAATTAATCAAAAAAATACTAAAATTACGATTGAAAGCAAACCATAATTTTAGTATTTTTTACGAAATAACATAAAAAAATTAAGATACTGATAATTAAATTAACCTTTAACACTTCCTGCGATTACGCCTTCTATAATGTACTTCTGGCCGATGAGGTAGAATATCAGCACAGGAAGCACACTAAGAAGAAGGCCCGCCATCATTGGAGCGTACTCCGCGGAGTGGTTAGTCAGAAATGTCTTTATGGCAATAGCAAGAGTCTTGGTGTCGTTCTTTGTAAGAAAGAGCGATGACATAAGAAAGTCATTCCAAACGCCCATGGCTACAAAGACTGTAACCGTGATGATGATAGGCTTTAAAAGCGGCATGATGATGTAGAAAAATGTTCTTGTAAAACTGCAGCCGTCAATAAGAGCCGCCTCATCAAGTTCGGAAGGGATTCCCTCCACAAAGCCCGAATAAAGAAATACCGCAAAAGGTACGTTCAGTCCCACTGCAATATACGCAACCATGGGAAGTGAGTTGGAGTGTCCCAAAAGTCCGGCATATATCTTTACAAGAGGGATCATATACACCTGAAAAGGAGCCACCATGGAAGCCAGAAAAGCCATAAAAATGATCTTGTTGATCTTCCATTTTTTTCTGGCAAAAAGGTATCCCGTCATTGAGGACACTATGAGATTGAACACAACCGCAGCAACGGTTATAAATGCGGTATTAAAAAGCGATCTTCCAAAGTTCATTCGCTCTATGGCGGTGGTGAAATTGTCTATTTTGAGCTCTTTTGGCACTGAAAAAGGACTCTTGATAAACTGGGCTGTAGATTTAAAAGAGTTTACCACCAGCATATAGAACGGAACCATGAAAAGGATCAGCACTATCAGGGTCAGCACAAAAATGATAGTTTTTCTTCTCTTTACGCTTGTCATGCATCTACCCTCCCTTTTCTTGTAAAGTAAACCTGAAGGAGTGAAATCACAGATACGATTATGAACAGGATAATAGCCTGTGCCTGACCTTCACCAAAGTCCATACTCGTAAAGGCGGTCTGATAGATCTTGTAAGCTATCAGCTCTGTTGATTTATAAGGTCCTCCGGCTGTAAGGGAAAGATTGGTGTCGAAAGACATAAAGCATCTTGAGATGGCGAGGAATACACATATCGCAATTGTGCCTCTGATCATGGGAAGCTTTACCTGTACAACGGTCTGAAGCCCTGTTGCTCCGTCCACCTTTGCAGCCTCCATAAGTTCTGAAGGAACCGCTGTAAGTCCAGCTATATAGATAACCATCAGATAGCCGCTCATCTGCCAGGCGCTTACAATGATAAGGGCTATAAGTGCCCTTACGGGATTGGTAAGCCAGGATGTTTCAAGCCATCCTATACCCGTCAGTTCTCCAAGCTTGGTGATACCAAAGGTAAAGATGAAATTCCAGATATAACCAAGGATGATACCTCCGATGATGTTGGGAGTGAAAAATCCGGTCCTGAAAAGATTCTGTCCCTTTATTCCGCTTGTTACCACCAGCGCCAGGATAAATCCCAAAAGGTTACTGAGCAGTACAGTAAAAAGAGCATAAACCACTGTTTTCCAAAAGGCTCCCATAAATGCGGGATCCGTAAGGATATGTCTGTAGTTTTCAAGTCCTATGTAGTTTATCTTCATAGCCAGACCGTTCCAGTCCGTAAAGGTGATCCACAGTCCGTAGGCAAATGGCACTATGACCACGGAAAACCATATGAAGGTTGAAGGAAGTCCGAAAAGTGCAAACTCCCTGACGTTCTGAAGTGTTTTTCTCTTGCCTTTCATAAATGACCTTTCATAAAATCGGGGAGGATGTCCCTCCCCGATCCTTTTTATTTATCAGTACTGTCTGGGTTCCTGATTTCCCCAATATGCGTCAATGTTAGCCGCAAGCTTTTCTCTGTCGCAGGCACCTGTAAGGTATTCGCACATAAAAGCGCCGCACTCATACCAGATGTCTGAAGGGCAAAGGCTGGGTGTTCCGTAGAAATCAAGTGTCTTTCCTGCGGAAATGTAGTCTGCTGTAGACCTTCCAAGAGGGCTCTCGATGGTTGCTGTGCAGTTCTTGAAAGGAAGAGCCTGTCCAAGTCTCTTAGCCTGTGTTTCCTGTGAATAGCTGTCGGATGAGATGTACTCAATAAACTTAAGTCCAGCAAGCTGCTGCTCTTCTGTATTCTGGCTTGCGTCAACGCAATAACCCTTAGC
>JAILOW010000042.1 GCA_024690635.1 Butyrivibrio sp. | reverse complement strand
CACATATGTAATGGAAAAACCTACGGAAAATGTAATGTATAAGGCAGTAATGCAGTATACAAACAGCTGGTTCTATTACTATGATGTTCCTTATTTTGATAAGGTTACAGGCGGGCTTTGTGCATCTGTTATGAGGCATGTACATCTTAAGGATGGAAGAGAAGGTTTGTTTGCTGCAGATCTTTTCCTGGCAAGCGTACAGGAAAATCTCGATGCGGTTCAGCTCTATAATACAGGCGGTGCCATGATGGTTACAAGTCAGGGCCTTGTCCTTACATACAGGGACAATCCTGAGGTTTGCGGAAGCAGTATCGCAGATATTCCTGATGATGCTTTCCTTCAGGCTATCGGCAAATTTGTTGAAAGTGAATCGGCAAAAGACGTTCATGAGGTGGTTTCCACCAAGATTGCGGGAGACAATTATTTCCTTGCGGCATCAAAGGTAGATGGAACCGACTGGTATGTTGTTTCCTATGCAAAACAGTTTGAAGTATTGTCGGGACTTCAGAACCTTGTAATCCTCCTTATTTTGGTTGTTATAGTAGCGACAGTAGCGGTTATTCTCATTATGAACACCGTTCTTAAGAGACTTATCAAACATCCTGTTACAAGCCTTACGGATAACATTGAAAAGATCTCCGGCGGTGACTTTACTGTTGATATCTCTTCAAACGGTAACGATGAGATCGCATTTATGAATAATGCCATGGGAGATTTCGTAAGTGGCATGAGGTCATCCTTAAGCGAGATCAAGGATGTTTCAGGAAGGCTTCTTGGAGATGCCCAGACCTCCAAGACCACGGCTGAAGACCTTGAGGATGCTGCAAATGAGCAGTCCGCAAGTATGTCTCAGATCCGTGAGAACATTGACAATATGGCAAAAGCCGTTAATGAGGTTGCGGAGAATGCGACCATCCTTGCTCAGACAGTTGCCAGCGTAACAGAGCAGGAGCAGAAGATCGAAGATACCATGAACGATCTTGTTAATAAGGCAGACTCCGGTCAGCATGATATGGCCAATGTTGCAGGCGGAATGAATGATATCGTTGATTCCATGAAAGACATGGCGGACGCGGTTTCAAGCGTTGATGAAGCGGCAGATCAGATCAACCAGATCGTCGATCTCATCAATTCCATTTCCTCACAGACCAACCTTCTTTCTCTTAATGCCAGCATTGAGGCTGCAAGAGCAGGAGAAGCAGGTAAAGGCTTTGCGGTTGTTGCTCAGGAGATCGGACAGCTTGCCCAGAACTCCGCTGATGCTACCAAGCAGATCGCTGATATCATTAAAGAGATGTCTGCAAGAGTGCAGCTTCTTTCCGAGAAATCAGAGACCAATACTCAGCTCATCAATTCCAGTGCCGAGTCTGTAAATACAGCTGCTACAACATTCAAAGAGATCACTCAACAGCTTTCGGAAGCTAATGAGACTCTTACTGAAATGGCAGGTCAGATGGAAAAGGTTAACGATGTTGCCACCAACATGGCTTCCGTATCCGAGGAACAGTCGGCATCCACTCAGGAAATCGCCGATAACGTTGAAAGAGTTACAGAGGCAGCCAAGGGTGTTGCATCTTCATCAGAGATGGTTGCTACGGCAGCTTCTTCAGTATCTGAGGCGGTTGACACCATCAACGGCAATCTGGAAAGATTTACGATCCAGTAATTTCAAGGCGTTTAGAATGGCGGGAGTACGCTTTTACAGCGTGCTCCTGCTTTTTTGTGTATATTTACCGGTACCACTATATATGGTATAATTGACTTACAAGTCATACTAATAGAGGGGGGATCCACCCATGAAGAAGATCTACGTACTGGACACCAATGTTTTGATTCAGGCACCCCATGCGCTGAAGTGCTTTGAAGACAACGAGGTCGTTCTTCCGCTGGTAGTGTTGGAGGAGCTTGATGCTCACAAGAGAGATGAGGGTGAGCGTGGAGCTAATGTGCGAGAAGCCATCAGGATCCTGGAACAGCTCAGAGGAGCAGGGGATCTGGTTAAGGGTGTAGAGCTTGAAAACGGAGGTACTCTCAGAATTGAGAAGAACTTCAAAGACGTCGAGCTGCCCAAGGACATGGCAGATTACAAATCCGACAATCGTATCCTGAAGGTCTGCAAGGGCCTCAAGGAACAGAGAAAGGAGCAGGTAGTTCTTGTAACCAAGGACATTCTGATGCGCCTTAAGGCACAGATCCTGGGCATCAGATCCGAGGACTTCACAACTGAGCAGGTTGGTGAAAAGGGTGAGCAGTACAGCGGCAGGATCGATGTATATGCCCCCGAAGAAATCTTCAAGGATTTCAAGAAAAAAGGCATTCCCAAGGACAAGGTTTATTGCTGCGACGAACAGGGCAATAAGACCGTTCCGGAGCTCTATGAGAATGAATTTGTTGTTGTAAGAGCTGATCAGTCCACGAACAAAACCCAGATGGGACGCGTTTGCGGCAATATGATCAAAAAGCTTGAATATGAAAAGAGCCAGCCCTATGGTGTAAAACCCAGAAACGCAGGTCAATACTTCCTTCAGGAAGCTTTAATGCAGCCTGCCGATGTGGCGCCGCTTGTTATCGTAAAGGGTATGGCAGGTACAGCCAAGACCTTCTATTCACTGGCTGTAGGTCTTGAAAAGATGATAAACAGACCTACGGGAGAATACAGAAGGATACTGGTATGCAGACCTAATTCCCAGTTCGATGACGATATCGGATTTTTGCCCGGTGATGAGCAGGAAAAGATATCACCTCTTATGAGACCAATCATCGATAACCTTGAACAGCTCATTGATTCCAATGAAGAAGAACGCTACAAGGACGAAAAGGAACTTCAGGATAAGACCGATGAAGTCTTTGAAAGAGGCATCGTTCAGTGTGAGGCTCTTAACTTCATCAGAGGAAGGTCCATATTAAAGACCTATCTTATCATCGATGAGGCTCAGAATATGACTCCCACGCAGGCAAAAGGTATCATAACCAGAGCCGGTAAGGACACCAAGATAATCCTTTTGGGAGATCCAAACCAGATAGACAGGCCATTCCTTGATGAGAGGACCAACGGATTATCCTATGCTTCCGAGCATATGAAGGGAAGCCCGCTTGCCTGGCAGATAACTCTTTCCGCATCCGAGTGCGAACGAAGCAGACTTGCCATGGATGCCATCGGCCGCATGAAGGACAAGGACTATTTTTAGAGTAATAGTGACAAATCTTCGAAAGCTTGAATATAAACTAAATAGTGAAGACGCTGGGCTTACGGCCGGCAATGTCATGAGAGATATTCTTGGCCTTTCGGCAAAAGAGATAACCCACTGCAAGCGTTCAAAAGACGGAGTTACGGTGTTGAGAAAGGATGAATCCGGCAATGAAGCAGAGATTCCTGTCAGAGTCATTGATAAACTTTTTTCCGGAGATACGCTTGTTGTAAGGATTTATGAAACCTATGACGGCGCTGCGGATATCATCCCTTCAGAAACACCGGTGGATGTTGTCTATGAAGATGAAGATCTCATAGTTCTCAATAAGCCCGCGGATATGGTTATACACCCGTCTTATGCACATCTTACGGACTCACTCAGTAATGCTCTTGCAGGGTATTATAAGAGAACAGGTCAGGAGCATGTCATAAGGACGGTGGGACGTCTTGACAGAGAGACCTCGGGACTTGTTATATTTGCCAAAAACAGGCATGCTGCGGCAGTTCTTTCTGCACAGAACAAGCAGATGTCTAAAAGAAAAGAGTATCTGGCTCTTGTACTTGGCATTCCGGATGTAAAAGAAGGAACGATAGATGCCTCCATTGAGCGTGTGGAAGGGGACAGGATGCTAAGAAAAGTGTCTGAGTCAGGCAAAAGAGCTGTAACTCACTACAAGGTGGAAGAGGAATTTGATGGCTACAGCCTTGTAAGGCTTGTTCTTGAAACCGGAAGGACTCACCAGATAAGAGTTCATATGGCGTATATTGGCCATCCTCTTTTGGGAGACAGCCTGTACGGCAATGAAAATGCCCATGGCTTTGGAATAGACAGGGCAGCGCTTCATGCGGGTATCATCACATTGAAACATCCTGTAACAGGAAAAGAGCTTAGATTTGAGGCACCTGTTTCAAAAGATATGAAAAGGCTTCTGAAATAATTTCAGAAGCCCTTTTTTATGGTATTTTTGCCGTACATGGCATTTAGTGTCTGTTCCATCTGATCCAGCTTTTTCTGCTTTTCCTCAGATATCTTTTTTTCGGGGAAAGAGCTGTTTTCTTCTTCAAGAATATCAAAAAGATTAAGCTGCCTGTAGGAGCCGTCGTCAAGCCTGGATATACCTACGCCCACAAGGCGCACGGTCCTTCCTTTTATAAACAGACCGTTCTCTCCAAGAAGAAGCTTATCTGCAAGCTCTTTTGAATATTTTAACAGCTTACCCTCATCATCAATTGAGCTTTCAAGCTGCATCTGAATGGAATGGCGCTTGAAATCGTCGGTTTTTACCGAAACAGTAACGCATCTACCAAAGACATGATCTCTTTTTAGCCTTTTTGAGACACTCTCTGACAGGTATTTTAGCACATGCATTATCTCTTTATCGTAGCTGTCGGAAGTAAGATCAGTGCTGAGGGTGGTTTCGTTGGAATAGCTTTTGGCATCTTCGTAAGTGTTGGAAACCTCGGTTCCTCCGATACCGTTGGCTGCGGCATAGATGTAGTTTCCGCTGTTTTCTCCAAGTATGTGGGTCAGCATGACGGGATCCGCATTGGCAGCATCACCGATGGTCTTGATACCGATGCTTGTAAGCCTTGAAGCCGTGGATTTGCCACATCCGTACAGATCTCCTATGGGAAGAGGCCACATCTTCTTTTCAATCTCGTGAGGGAAAAGAGTATGGATCATATCCGGCTTTTTAAAGTCACTTGCCATTTTTGCCAGGAGCTTATTGCTTGAGATGCCGACATTTACCGTAAACCCAAGACTGTCCCTTACTTCGTTTTTAAGCTTATCCGCTATGCATACAGGATAGGGAAGATCCTTTGTGCAAAGAGAAGAGTAAACAGCTTCCATATTTGTAAAATCAACATAGGCTTCATCGATTGAAACCTGCTGAACTAGGGGAGAGTAGGTTTCAAGAATTCCGATAAAGGCTTTTGAATATTCTTTATATACCTGAAAATCAGACTTCACCATAACAAGGTTCGGACACTTTTGAAGGGCTTTGACAACGGGCTCTCCGGTAACAATGCCGTATTTTTTTGCAGGTATCGATTTTGCGGTTATGATGCCGTGTCTTGTCTCTACGTCCCCTCCCACAGCAGAAGGAATGGTGCGAAGATCTACGCTTCCAGGCTCATCACGAAGCTTTTTTAAAGCAGACCAGGAAAGGAAAGCTGAGTTGACATCAACATGAAATATGCAGTTTTCGTATTCGTAACCTGCGAAGTTCATTTATTTTTTATCCTTTGTAACATAAAAACGTACTATAATTATTATATTATAAACTATAGCAGCTATGGAGAGACTTATAATGAATAAAAAAACAGTTTTCAAAGTGCTTAGAATAGTAGGCATTATCATATGTATCGGGATCATAATATTTGAATCGATAGCTCTTTACCGTGATCAGAAAGAATATCAGGTTGCCGGAGATGAGTATGATAACTTAAGAGATGACGCTGTTTCCTCAACGGGCGCAGGGGATGAAAAGAAAGACGTTGATTATCCTGATCTTGCTGTGAACTTTAAAAAGCTTGAAGATATCAATTCAGACGTGGTGGCGTGGCTTTATTTCCCTTGTCTTAATATCAGTTATCCTGTTGTAAAAGAGACTGAGGTTGATGAGTATCTTTATACCACCTTTGACGGACAGCACAATAAGTCCGGGTGTCTTTTTGAAGATATCTTAAGTGATGAGAATTTCTGCGGAATGCATGATATCATCTTTGGTCATAATATGAAGGATAAGTCAATGTTCGGAAGCCTGAAGACTCTTTATCAGTCCGGCAATGAACACCTTTTGGATGATAATCCTTACGTTTATGTATATACGAAATATAATGTTTACCAGTATAAGGTATTTGCATATTATATTACCGGTATCGGAAGCGAAGCGTACTCTGTAGTAGAGAACGAAGAGCAGTATGATGAGTTTGTAAAGTATATCAAGATGCGCTCAGCCTACAGTATTCCTGATGATATTGATTTTGCGGGACACAACAGCATCCTTACGCTTTCAACCTGTTCAGGCAAAGCGGGCAGCAACAGAAGGTTTGTTGTTCACTGCATGAAAGTATCCGGATGGGAGCAGTGAAAATAAAGTTTCAGTCAGTCCTCTTGTAAAGTGAAATTAATATTTATTTTGGACAAATTTTATGCTTTATTATATTGATTTGCTCTTTATCTCTAAGGTAGTATTTATATAGGAATATAGGTTAGTCGGATTTTGATTTTTAGGAGTGTAATGTTATGAAAAAGATCAGGAAGATCGTAGCAATTGCATTAACCGCTGTACTCACCTTTTCACTGGTAGCTTGCGGAGCAAAGCAGCAGGCGGTGATCGATGATCAGGCTGCAACCAGAGGACTTACGGAAGGTCTTGGTGAGATATGGATCGATGATGGTGCTATTGCACTTGCATCATCAACAGCATCCAGCCAGGCAGCACTCGATGCTTGTACAGCTGTATTTAATCTCATGAATCAGCAGAGACAGGCTCAGGGACTTGCACCTTATGCTTGGAGCGATGCTCTTACAAATGCCGCTCAGGTTCGTGCCAACGAGATCACTTCTTCATTTTCACATACAAGACCAAACGGTTCGGCATTCTGGACAGTAGATTCTAATGTTCAGTACGGTGAGAACCTTGCCAAGCTCTATCAGTCAGCTGACAGTGTTTACACAGCATGGATGAATTCACCTACACACGCAGCCAACATCATGGATGCCGGCTACAAGACAGTAGGTATCGCCATCTGCCAGACAGGTGACGGCAGCTGGTACTGGGCACAAGAATTTGGATATTAATGAGTCATGCGTAAATAATGAAAGAAAGTCCAGATGGAGAGTTTACTCACCAGCTGGACTTTATTTAATTATTTACATATGGCGAAGCCACTCCAGCGAGGAATCTGTGATTCCGAGCTTGGAGGCATGACGGAGTATATACCTTAGCGCGGATTCCGAATGGTGTTTAGGATTGCGGGAGCGAAGCGCAGCAATCCGTATTAATATCCGATATGTAGATTTATGTTATAATAAAACTATAAATATAATGATATTACAAAGGGGGTATTGTTATGTTTGGTGAAAAGAACAAAGAAATCTACACCGGAAGGGAAACACAGCCCATATCCATAGGCGGCGTAAATGATTCTCCTTTCATGCAGGAAATGCTGCGAGGTGAGGAACGAAGGCGTGTTAAACACGACGATGAGACTCACTACAGAAGAGAAGGCTATATCAAATAAAACAGAATATTACAATAGGATACTGTATTAAATAATAAAGGGATTGAGAATTAACTTCTCAATCCCTTTTTCGTCATATAAAACACCTTTATCAATGAACTTTTCCGTCGCCGTCAGAGTACTTTTCGTCGCAGTATCTGCAGCGGTAGATCTCGTTCTTTTCATCAGCAAGATAGAATATATGCGGAAGCTCCTGCTCGATGGAAGAGATGCAGCGGGGGTTGTGACACTTGATGACACCTGTGATCTCTCTTGGAAGTACGAGAGATCTTTTCTCTATGATCTCGCCTGCCTTTATAACATTAACTGTGATATTGTGGTCAATAAATGCAAGGACATCAAGGTTAAGAGTGTCGATATCGCATTCTACCTTCAGAATGTCTTTTTTGCCCATGGCTTTACTCTTGGCATTTTTGATTATGGCAACTGTGGAATCCAGTTTATCAAGTCCCAGATGCCTGTATATCTGCATGCTTTTTCCGGCCTGAATATGATCCAGAACAAAGCCTTCTTCGATTTTACCGATATTTAACATGTTTACCTCTTTTCTTGTTCAAAAAACATCAGAACTTTTTCAAAAGACCTTCATTCATATGAGCATCGGTCATATCAAGGAGTGTGAGGATAAGAGCCATTCTTACGTAGAGGCCGTACTGAACCTGACGGAAGTAGGCAGCTCTTTTGTCATCATCCACTTCTACGGAGATCTCGTTTACTCTGGGAAGGGGATGGAGTATATACATGTTTTCTTTTGCAAGCTCCATCTTTTCCTTGTCCAGGATATAGAAGTTCTTTAATCTGATGTAGTCTTCTTCGTTAAAGAAACGCTCTTTCTGTACTCTTGTCATATAGAGGAAATCAAGTTGCGGCATAACTTCTTCAAGCTTAATTACTTCTTCGTACTTAAGACCTTTTGCATCAAGCATTTCTGTTATGTAATCGGGAACACGGAGTTCTTTGGGTGAGATAAAAATGAATTTGATGCCCTCGTAACGAGAGAGAGCATTGATAAGAGAATGAACGGTTCTGCCAAATTTAAGATCTCCGCAGAGACCGATGGTGAAATTGTTTAGACCGCCGTATAGGGATCTGATGGTGAGAAGATCTGTAAGAGTCTGAGTGGGATGCTGATGTCCGCCGTCGCCTGCGTTAATGACGGGGATCTGAGATCTGGAAGCGGCTACCATGGGAGCGCCTTCCTTGGGATGTCTCATTGCACATATGTCTGCGAAACAGGAAATAACACGAATGGTGTCGGCAACGCTTTCTCCTTTTGCTGCGGAGGAAGATGTGGCATCCGCAAAGCCTAGGCATTTGCCTCCGAGTCTGAGCATTGCGGTTTCAAAAGAAAGTCTTGTTCTGGTACTTGGTTCATAGAAACAGGTGGCAAGAATCTTGCCGTCGCATTTGTGGGCGTAGGCTTCAGAGTTTTTCTCGATGTCCACCGCCACATCAAACAGGTTCTCAAGCTCCTCGATGGAGAAGTCGAGAGGATTCATCATGTGTCGTAGTTTGTTCATACTCACTCCCGTAAATGATTATTTTGCCACCGGTGCAAATACAGTGGCGGGTTGCGAAAGGTCAATGGGAATGTGATAGAGAACATCATCATTGCCAAATTCCTTGAAATATACATAACGCGAAGTTACGTTAATGCTGTTAACAACTCCGTCGTACAGTATCATTTTGTTGTTGCCGTCAAGATCGATCCTGCGAAGGGACGGAGCATCTTTGTCGGAAAAAGAGTAGTAGATATGCTCGTGGTCCATGGTAAAGCAGTCAACCCTGTCGGAGGTGATAAGCTCCTGAGCTCCGGAGTAGAGGTTTGTTCTCCAGAGACTGTAATTGGAATCACCGTTCAGATAATAAATGAAACCATCCGTAACAACAGGGAAGAAGTAGAAGCCGTTTATGATACTTGATTCTGTATCTCCCGCAGTTGTGTGCATGGCATGAATGTTATGATCATCGGTAACACCGGAAAAGTAGATAACACCGTTGTCGTAGCAGACAGGTGAAATGTATTCGTCTTTGACCAGGGACTGATTCTTTTGATCAACTCTTATCTTGTTGAGTGAACCGCCGTTTGTCTTTACCTGATAATAAAGATATTCGCCGCAAAGCTGTACCTCTCCGCAGAAGTCACGAAGAAGACAGGTCTGATCCCTGCCGCTAATCCTGCATCTGTAGATTCCGTACTGATTGGAAGCAGAGCCGAGGCCCTTTACATTTTTGGCGATTTTGGTTGAATCCATGTAGAAATAAAGAAAGTCGTTGGCTCCGTTTATATACTTTACCCCCATGCTGGTGAGTCTCTTGGGGTTTGATTCGTCGGGATTCATTGAATAGAGACATCCTGAGTCGGATGCGTTTGAGAAATAGATTTTGTCACCCATTTCAAAGAAAAGACCGCTGTTTTGAAGATTACCGGCGGTATTACCAATATCTGCCGGATCCATGGGAACACGCTGATCCAGGACATAAAGAATTACAAATCCTGTGATCAGAAGTGCGAACAAGGACATGAAAAGAATAGATTTCTTGGACATTTTTTCTCCTCCACTACTCATTATATGCGTGGGACTTCTTGCTATCAAGAAGTAATTGGGCTAAAATTTTTATATATCTGAAAAGTGGAGGAATCAATGGATTTACAGGATTTAAGGCGTGACATCGATGATGTGGACAGACAGATAGTAGAGCTTTATGAAAAGAGGATGGAGATATCCTCACAGATAGCGGATTACAAGATCAGCACAGGAAAAAAGGTTTTTGACAGAGAAAGAGAACAGCAAAAACTTGAGGCTGTAAAGGAACTTGCCCATTCGGATTTTAACAAGATCGGGGTTAAGGAGCTATTTTCCCAGATCATGTCCATGAGCAGGAAGCTTCAGTATCAGAAACTTACGGAGGAGGGAGCAACCCTTCGTCTTCCTTTTATAGAAATAGACAGTATTGATAAAAAGCACTCCAGAGTGTGCTTTCAGGGCGCAGAGGGAGCTTATTCAGAGGCTGCAACCAAGGAGTATTTCGGCAAGGACGTAAGCTGCTTTCACGTGGATACCTTCAGGGATGCATTTGCGGCACTTGAAGAGGGCAGCGCAGATTATGCGGTCCTGCCTATAGAAAATTCCACAGCGGGCATAGTCAGCGAGATATATGATCTTCTGACGGAGTATGAGTGCTACATAATAGGAGAGCAGATCATAGAGATCAGGCATTGCCTCATGGGTCTTCCCGGGGCGCAGCTTTCCGATATAAAGACCGTTTATTCCCATCCCCAGTCTCTTATGCAGAGCGCAAGATTTTTGACCGACAACCCTCAGATCAGACAGATCGGTATGAAAAACAATGCTTTTGCAGCCAGAAAGGTAGCTGAAGAGAAAGATAAGACTCAGGGCGCAATTGCCAGCAAGCTTGCGGCTGAGATCTACGGACTTGAGATCATAAAAGAGGGCATAAATCAGGCGGATTCCAATTCCACCAGATTTATCATCGTCACAGCTCAGAAGGTATTTTTAAAGGGGGCAGGCAAGATCAGCCTTTGCATGGAAATACCTCACGAGGCAGGATCTCTTTATCATATTATGTCTCATTTTATCTACAACAATCTCAATATGACCAAGATAGAATCAAGACCCATTGAGGACAAAAACTGGGAATACAGATTCTTTATCGATTTTGACGGAAATCTGGAGGAAAGCGCTGTAAAGAATGCGCTCAGAGGCCTCAGGGAAGAGGCAAAGATGATGAAGATACTTGGAAATTACTGATCGAAAGATCACATCAGAGGTGCCTATGACGGGAGAAGTTTTTGCTGCAATTGATGTAGGTTCATATGAAATCGCTCTTAAGATCTTTGAACTTTCTGAGACCAGGGGCGTCAGAGAAATCGACCACATACGACACAGGATCGATCTTGGAAGTGAGACCTATGCTTCCGGCAAGATCTCTACGGGACATGTGGAGGAGCTGATACGTATCCTTGGAGAGTTCAAAAAGATCATGGAAGGGTATGGGGCAAGGCATTACAGAGCCTATGGTACCAGCGCCATCAGAGAGACCAGGGATATTGTAATCTTAAGGGAGCTTATCCGCCAGAGGACAGGTATATATATCGAGATCCTAAGTAACTCCGAGCAAAGATTTCTTGACTATAAGTCCATAGCTCTTAAAAACGAGCTTTTCCAGGAAATCATCAAAAGACCTACTGCCATAGTGGATATCGGCGGTGGCAGCATTCAGATATCTCTTTTTGAAAAAGACTCTTTGATAGCCACTCAGAACCTGAGGATGGGAGTTCTTCGTCTTCACGCTACAATGGAATCCCTTCACGCCACCTGGGGCAAATACTTTGAACTTATTCAGGAACTTGTAAGCTCTCAGCTTGGGGTCTTTTCCAAAATGTATTTAAAAGACAGATCAATTGAGAATCTCATCGTTATAGATGACTATGTATCGCCGGTCATAAGGCGTATCACGGCAGATTCCCAAAAGGTGGGCTGCGTTACAAGCGATGACTACGTGAGCTTTTTAAATAAGGCATCCAATCTTAACACCTCGGATGTAGCCAAGAAGTTTGATATTTCAGAGGATAATCTTCCTCTTTTGTATGTTTCGGGAATCCTTATCAAATCGATCCTTGATATGACAAAGGCAGAAAACATCTGGACACCCGGAATGACGCTCTGCGACGGTATCGCCTATGAGTATGCGGAGAAAAAGAATTTTATCAAGTCTCCCCATGATTTTGAAAACGATATCATTTCCTGCGCCCAGAATATTTCCAAGAGATATATGGGAAGCAGATCAAGAAGAGAGACTCTGCAGCACATAGCTCTTGCTATCTTTGACAACACCAAAAAGATAAGCGGCCTTGGAAAAAGAGACAGGCTCCTTTTGCAGGTTGCCACAATGCTTCATGACTGCGGAAAATACATAAGCATGGTGAACCTTGGAGACTGTTCCTACAATATCATCATGTCTACGGAGATCATTGGCCTTTCCCACAATGAAAGAGCCATTGTCGCCAACGTCGTCAGATACAATCACGAGGAGTTTGAGCACTTTAATTCCAACAGCTCTTATCTTGAGGGGCTTTCCTATGATGAGTATCTGAGAGTCGCCAAGCTCACTGCGATCCTCAGAGTGGCAAACGGTCTTGACCGAACCCACAAGCAAAAGTTCAAGGATGTAAAGGTTTCAGTAAAAGACAGAGAGCTTATCATCACTATTCAGACCAGAGATGACATTACCCTTGAAAAGGGGCTTTTCGGACACAGAGCAGCATTTTTTGAAGAAGTCTTTGGCATAAAACCTGTGATCAGGCAAAAGCTGTCTATCTGATAAAGAGGTAAAAGTATGGCGAAGGATAAAAACGGTATTGATTTTGAAAATCCAAAATACTATATAAACAGAGAGCTGAGCTGGCTTCAGTTCAATGAAAGAGTTTTGTCCGAATCGGAGGATGAGAGTAATCCTTTATTTGAGAGGATTAAATTTCTTAGTATCTCCGCAAGCAACCTTGATGAGTTCTTTATGGTCAGGGTGGCTTCATTGAAGGACATGATAAATGCGGAATACAAAAAGCCGGACATAGCAGGCATGACTGCGACTGAGCAGCTTTCTGCGGTTTTAAAGGCGGTTCATGATTTTGAAGATACCCAGTATCGTATCTATAATGAACAGCTTATCCCGCTTCTTTTGAAAAACGGTCTTCAGATCTGTACCTATGAGGAGCTTTCCAAAAAGGAAAAAGCCTATGTGGACAGATATTTTGATGAGTACGTTTACCCTGTTCTTACGCCCATGGCGGTTGATTCTTCAAGGCCTTTCCCTCTTATCAGGAACAAGACCTTAAACATCGGCTCTCTTCTTAAAAAGAAAGAGGGCAAGGATGATGTTGATTTTGCCACGGTTCAGGTACCTGACGTTCTGCCAAGGATCATCGAGATTCCCAAGGAAGACAGTGATGTAAAAAAGATAATTCTCCTTGAAACACTTATTCAGCAGAATGTTAATAAGCTCTACCTTAACTACGACATCATTTCAAGCTCAGCCTACAGGATCGGTCGAAATGCGGATCTTTCCATTGACGAGGACGAAGCGGAGGATCTTTTAAAGGAGATCGAGAAACAGATTAAAAGAAGACAGTGGGGACAGGCCATAAGGCTTGAGGTCCCTGTGGGAACAGACAAAAAGCTTCTTAAGTTTATTGCAAAGGAGCTTGGGGTTGAGGACAATGAGATATACAATATCGAAGGACCTCTTGATCTGACCTTCCTTATGAAGCTGTATAAGCTTGAGGGCTTTGATCATCTGAAAGAGCACGGCTACAGAGCACCTTCACCGGTTCCTGAATTTGACAATGGCGATAACATCTTTGATGTTATTTCACGTGGCGATATTTTGATGCATCATCCTTATGAGACCTTTGAAAATGTGGTGAGATTTGTAGAAAGCGCTGCATCTGATCCCAATGTTCTTGCCATAAAGCAGACTCTTTACAGAGTAAGCGGTAACTCGCCCATAATTGCGGCTCTTGCAAAAGCTGCAGACAATGGCAAGCAGGTTACTGTTCTTGTGGAATTAAAGGCAAGGTTTGACGAGGAGAACAACATTGTCTGGGCAAAGATGCTTGAAAAAGCGGGATGCCACGTTATTTACGGACTTGTGGGACTTAAGACCCACTGCAAGATAACTCTTGTGGTGCGCCGCGAAGAGGACGGCATAAAGAGATATGTTCATCTTGGAACAGGTAACTACAATGATTCCACAGCCAAGCAGTATACTGACGTTGGTCTTTTTACCTGCGCGCCTGCCTTTGGCGAAGATGCAACTGCTGTATTTAATATGCTTTCAGGTTATTCCGAGCCTCTTGGCTGGAACAAGCTTTCACTTGCTCCTTTGTGGCTTAAGGACAGGATCCTTGATCTTATCAAAAGAGAAGAAGAGCATGCTCTTGCAGGTGAGCCCGCAAGGATAATCGCCAAGATGAATTCCATCTGTCACAAGGAAGTCATTGCGGAGCTTTATAAGGCCAGCAGCATGGGAGTTAAGGTTGATCTTATCGTTCGCGGTATTTGCTGTCTGAGGGCGGGGGTTCCCGGAGTCAGCGACAACATTACCGTCAGATCCATAGTTGGTAACTTCCTTGAACACAGCAGGATCTTTTGCTTTGAAAACGGCGGAAGACCGGAGTATTATTGTTCAAGCGCCGACTGGATGCCAAGAAACCTTGAACGCCGTGTGGAGATTCTTTTCCCTGTGGAAAATGCCGATCTTCAAAAGAAGCTTCGCCATATCCTTGATCTTGAGCTTGAGGATACCGAGAAAACCCACGTAATGGACAGTGAGGGCAGATATATCAAGGTAAAACGCGAAGGAGAAAAGATAAGCTCCCAGAAGATATTTGGCGAGGAAGCCTTTGAGGCTGCCAGAAAAAAGACTCATATCGACAGCAGGGTTTTTGTGCCGGAGATGAGCATAAAATAATACTTTGAAAGGATTTTTACAAAAATGAGATACATTCTTGCTTCCGGATCTCCCAGAAGAAAGGAGCTTTTATCCATGGTGGTTCCGGAGTATGAAGTGATCCCCGCAAAGGGAGAGGAAAAGACTTCCGAGCAGACGCCGGATGCCATAGTGGAGGAGCTTTCATATCACAAGGCTTCTGAAATATTTAACAAAATTTTAAGGGATGAGAAGGACGGATTTGTTGTAATAGGCGCAGACACCGTTGTATCATATAAGCAGAAGATACTTGGAAAACCAAAAGACAGATCTGATGCGGCCGACATGATAAGGCTTCTTCAGGGACATGAACATCAGGTGTATACCGGCGTTACGGTGTTTTATCGTGAGGAAGAGGAAAACAAATCCTTTACCTTCAGCGAATGCACCAATGTCAAAGTCACCGACATGACAGAGGATGAGATCACCTCTTATGCTGGCTGCGGCGAGCCTGATGACAAGGCCGGAGCCTATGCGCTTCAGGGTAAATTTGGTATATATATTACCGGCATTGACGGTGATTACTATAATGTAGTGGGGCTTCCCGTGGCAAGGCTTTACCATGAATTAAAAGACCACGGATTATTGTGATAATTTCGGAGGGACCTATGCACGAATACGATGATGCGGTTTTAAAATGTTTTCTGGAAAATCAAAGTCAGCTCTTTCCTGAGGATGTAGCCGAAACAAAAGAAGAGGCGGAGGCTTTCCTTGAGGATTGCATGGCTGTGGTGGTTGACAGTCCCGAAGAAGTGGAAGAGTATTTTGAAGAGTCCGGCGTTGATACAGAGGGCGGAAACGTTCTGGATGCAGATGAGGTATTTGACGTGGGAGACGGTCGTTATCTCATTGTTGAAGGATAAATGCCGGTGGAAAGAGTTTGCTTATTGTGTTAAGGTTGAAAGAGCTTAAGTTCATGCTTAGGCTCTTTATTTATGTAATGGCTTATTAAACAAGGCAGGAGTTTATATGGGGAAAAAGATATTCTTTTTTGATCTTGACGGAACGCTTCTTACATCAGAAAAAAAGATTACTTCAAGGACATTAAAAGCACTGAAGGCATTTACGGATGCGGGCAATTTCTTTTGCATAAATACGGGACGAGCCATAGACAGCGCTCTTTGCGTATACAATGAGCTAAAGCTTGATTTTAAGGGGAGCTTTCTGTGCGGTTCAAACGGAACCGAGATCTACAGCGTGGATGAGGGCAAATATGTATATAAAACAGGAGTTCCGCTTCAGCTTGTCCCAAAGATCCTTGATCTTGCTGAAGAGTACGATGTTCACTGCCACACCTACAACGAGGACCATATTGTTTCAAGGCATGACAACGAATGCATGAAGTATTACAGAAGGGTTATCAAAACGCCTCTTCTTATTACAAATGATGTTTTAAAGGACGTGACTTCGCCGCCTTCAAAGATGATAGCCATAGAGCTTCATGATCACGAAAAGCAGGAGAGATTCCGGAAGGCTTTGGCTGAAATGGTTGGTGATAAGCTTACTCTTTTATATTCCAATCCCTACTATATGGAGATTTTTCCCTCCGATGCGGGAAAGGGCAGCGCTGTTAAAAGACTTGCGGATATCCTTGGAGTTGATATAAAGGATACCTTTGCTGCAGGGGATGAGCAGAACGACATCTCCATGATCGAGGCTGCAGGCTGTGGTATTGCCATGAAAAATGCAACTGATATCGTAAAGAAGATTGCGGATGTCATCACCACAGAAGATAACGATCACGACGGTCTTGCGCCATTTATTGAGAAAGCTATAGGATAACGGGTTGCAATTTGACGCTTTAATGTGATAAACTACCATTGTTTGCAGAATCAGAAATCAGATGAAAAAGGAGTTTGCGTATGAATATAGTTTGTTTGGACCTTGAAGGAGTACTTGTACCTGAGATTTGGATCGCATTTTCAGAGGCCAGCGGAATCCCTGAGCTTAAGAGAACTACAAGGGATGAACCCGATTACGACAAGCTTATGAAATGGAGACTTGGAATATTAAAGGAACACGGCCTTGGACTTAAGGAAATCCAGGAAACCATCAGCGGAATAGATCCTCTTCCCGGAGCAAAGGAGTTTCTTGATGAACTTAGAAAGATCACTCAGGTGATCATCATAAGTGATACCTTTACACAGTTTGCTACTCCTCTTATGGAAAAGCTGGGATGGCCCACTATTTTCTGCAATACTCTCGAGGTGGCAGATGATGGCGAGATCACAGGCTTTAAGATGAGGATAGAAAACTCCAAGCTTACTACAGTTAAGGCTTTGCAGTCCATCGGATATGAGACCATTGCCAGTGGAGACAGCTACAATGACCTTGCAATGATCCAGGCATCAAAGGCCGGATATTTATTCAGAACCACCGAAAAGATAAAGGCTGATTTCCCTGAGCTTCCTGCTTTTACAGAGTACTCCGAGCTTTTGGAGGCCATAAAGAAGTCTCTTTAAGGCAGTTTTTGTTTATTTAATAAAAGCTTAATATATTAAAAATAGTATTTGTGCATGAATTTTTATACGATTAATACAACTAATCGACCGGTTTAAAGAGATATGGGAGATCATTATGTGGAATTACAGCTTTGCGATCCCAAGCCTTCTCATCCTGAGTCTTTTGCTTTTGTTTTATTTTTCGCTTCCAAGGCTTCAGATCAGGGTGAACAAGATCTTTCTCCATACCCTTATAGTAGAGAGTATTGTAATTCTGACTGATATTCTATCCAGCTATGCAGACAGCAATTACGACTCTCTGCCGTTATTTCTTGTGCATTTACTAAATGTTCTGTATTTTGCATTTTTCTTTTTGCGCGCCCATGCGCTTTTTGTCTACAACTCAAGTGCTCTCAAGGTCAAAAGAAGAGAGCATCCTGTTCTTGTGAGTGTATTCTATATTCCTCTTGTTATCTGTGTTGTTTTGTCTTTTATTAGTCCCTATACCGGAGCAATATACTCGATATCGTATGACGGATATCACAGCGGACCTCTTTATAATTCTCTGTATGTCTGTTCATGGTTCTATGTGGTCATGAGCTTTATCCTGTGGATAAGATATCGCAGGAATCTTAGAAGAAAGCGCGATATGTACGGCCTTCTTCTTTTTGATATGATCATAGCTCTGGGCATTTTGGTGAGGTGGCTTCTTCCTGCATATCTTTTGATGGACACCTTCTGTCTCATGGCAATAATAGTTGTTTATCTTTCTTTTGAGAATCCGGAATTCTACTTGGATAGAAGAGGAAATGTATTTAACAGCAGTGCATTTATAGACTACATAGAAGAATACAACGGGACTCTTTCCAATAAAGTCATTGGCTTGGTGATACATAACTATAACGAGGTCAGGGATGTCTATGGCGGCAAACAGATGGATGAAGGGCTTACAATGATCTCGCGATTTCTTATTGAACTTGTTCCGCGAGGAATTGTCTTTTACCACAGAAGAGGAAGGTTTATTATCCTCTGCGATCATAACGCCAACGTAAACAATATTATCAGGAAAATAAGAGATCGCTTTGCAAATTCCTGGAGATCATCCACTGCAGACCTTTACCTGGACCTTGGTTTTGTGTCAGTAAATATGGGAGAGACTGTGGGAAGTGCGGATCAGGTTTTAAGCGCCATCATTTCAGGGCTTGACGTTGCGGACAGGGCGGATTCCAGAGAAGTCATCACTATAGATAAAAGAGAACTGGATAAGAATGTAAAGGAAGCTGAAATCAGAAGGATACTTGATCTTTCGTTGGAAAAGAACCTGGTGGAAGTATTTCTTCAGCCGCTTGTGGATGCCAAAACAAATTCAGTAGTGGGAGCTGAGGCTCTATGCAGGCTACGGGACTCAAAGGGAGAGATAATCCCGCCTGCTGCATTTATAGGATTTGCAGAAAAGAACGGAAAGATAAACCGGCTTGGAGAGCAGGTTTTTGCCAAAACATGCAAATTTATACATGAAAATGATATTGAAGAAATGGGGCTTGAATTTATCAATGTGAACCTTTCGCCAATGCAGTTTTTGAGAATGGATCTTGCGGACAGATATTTTGATATAGCGGAAAGCTACGAGGTTGATCCTTCAATGATCCATCTTGAGATAACGGAAGAGTCCATGATAGATGACAGCTTTTTGCAAAAGCAGATTGCTTTACTTGAGCAGAAGGGCTTTAAGTTTGTTCTTGATGATTACGGAACAGGTTACTCCAATCTTAACAGATTAAAGAGATGCTCGTTTATAAATATCAAGCTTGATATGAGCATTGTTTGGGATTATTACAGAAATCCCGATGATATTCTGCCTACAATGGTAAAAGCATTCAAGCAGATGAACTTTGGCATAACTTCAGAGGGAATAGAAGATGAGAAGATGGCTGAAGTTATGAAGAAGATAGGGTGCGATCTTTTGCAGGGATTTTACTATTCCAAACCGATCCCTATGGAAGAATTTGCAAAGAAATATAAAAGAGCTTGAGGTTAAACCTCAAGCTCTTTTCCTGTAAGAAGCCTGTAAGCTTCAAGATATTTGGAAATAGTCTTTTCGATAACATCCTCAGGGAGGTTGTAATCGCTGTCGGGATTAGCCTTAAGCCAGTCTCTTACGAACTGCTTGTCGAAAGAGGGCTGTGAATGACCGGGCTCATATCCTTCACTTGGCCAGAAGCGTGAGCTGTCAGGAGTAAGCATCTCATCTGCAAGAACAACTTCACCGTTTTCATCTACGCCAAACTCAAATTTGGTATCTGCAATGATGATGCCTCTTGAAAGGGCATAATCTGCACATTTCTTGTAAAGAGCGATGGTGTATTCCTTGATCTTGGTTGCGTAGTACTCACCGTGACCGGGGAATTCCTTTTCAAGAACCTGAATGCTCTTTTCGAAATCAATATTCTCATCGTGATCACCGATCTCAGCCTTGGTGCTGGGAGTGTAGATGGGTTCAGGGAGCTTGTCACATTCCTTGAGACCTTCGGGAAGCTTGATACCGCAAACAGTACCGTTTTCTTTGTAGCTGGCCCAGCCGCTTCCTGTGATATAGCCACGAACGATACACTCAACGGGGATCATTCTGAGCTTTTTGCAAAGCATGCTGTTTCCTGTAAACTCAGGGATTCTGAAAAATTCGGGCATGTCAGCAGTGTCCACGCTGATCATGTGATTTTTAACGATGTCTTTGGTGTAATCAAACCAAAATCTGGACATCTGTGTTAAGACTGCGCCTTTTTTTGTGACCTTGTTCTTAAGGATCACGTCAAAAGCTGAAATTCTGTCGGTTGCAACCATTATAAGGTTTTCCCCAACATCGTAGATCTCACGTACTTTTCCTTCTTTCACCGGACTAAACTGCTGCATTTCATGCTCCTCCTTATTTATCAGTCGTCTTCTTCTTCCTCAGCGACAGTATTATATACTGTACGTTTTCTGGCCATTTCATCATTTTCAAGGTACTCGTCATAGGTAGATCTTTTATCAACAAGGCTTCCGTCGGGAAGGATCTCCATGATCCTGTTGGCGGTAGTCTGTACGACCTGGTGGTCTCTGCATGCAAAAAGCTCAACTCCGGGGAACTTTATCATGCCGTCATTAAGAGCGGAGATAGACTCCATATCAAGGTGGTTGGTGGGCTCATCGAAGATGAGGCAGTTTGCACCGCTGATCATCATCTTGGAGAGGAGACAGCGAACCTTTTCTCCTCCGGAAAGAACCTTAACCTTTTTGACACCGTCTTCACCGGCAAAAAGCATACGTCCAAGGAAGCCTCTTACGTATGTGGAATCCTTGATCTCGGAATAACCTGTGAGCCACTCGGTGATATTGTAATCGTTGTCGAATTCTTTTGTGTTGTCCTTGGGGAAGTAAGCCTGAGATGTGGTAACTCCCCATTTGTAGGTTCCCTCATCGGGCTCGATCTCGCCCATAAGGATTTGGAAGAGAGTAGTCTTGGCAAGCTCGTTTCCGCCTACAAAAGCAACTTTGTCGTCATGCTGTACTACAAAAGATACATTGTCCAGAACCTTTTCGCCGTTGATAGTTTTGGAAATGCCTTCAACGGTGAGGACTTCATTACCGATCTCACGATTGGGTCTGAAATCGATATAAGGATATTTTCTGCTGGAAGGCTTGATGGTATCAAGCTCGATCTTTTCAAGGGCTCTTTTTCTGGAGGTAGCCTGCTTGGACTTACTTGCGTT
>JAILOW010000024.1 GCA_024690635.1 Butyrivibrio sp. | reverse complement strand
GCCTTGGGGAACATGTACTTGATCTTCTTGCAGGACCAGATGTACCAGTCGGGAACTCCCGCTGCCACCATCGCCTCTTCCATCTCGGGAGTAAGGCCTTTACCCTTACGAGCCGACTCCATGGTCTTGAAGGAAAAGGGTGGTTGAAATGGATATTTTGTCATATGGACCCAAAAAAGATATAAATTTGTTAGAAAAGAAGGTTTGCTTGGGCGAAATGTACGCAGAAATTGTGCTGACCATCCTAATTTCCTGCAAAAAAGGGTGGTTGTGAATGAAAAACTGACTTCATAGGACAAAGGCCAGAGAATTGAGCTTTTTTCAGCGTCATAAGCATTATAGTTTTTTCATACGATTTCGCAATAACTTTACAAAACTCACAGATTATCCTCGCCCCATTTCTTCAGCTCCATAAGGATAGGGATGAGGCTTTTTGTTTTTGGAGTGAGGTTGTATTCAACTCTTACGGGCATCTCGTCGTATTGCTTTCGCTCCACGAGGCCGTCTGCTTCCAGTTCTTTTAAGGAGTTGGCCAGCATGGTGTTGGTGATGCCGTGTATGGAGCGGCGAAGCTCGCCGTAGCGCACGATCTCGTTATTGTCGATGATGCACAGGATCATGATCTTCCATTTGCCGCCGACAGTATCGATGACTCTTTTTAATCCGCAATCTTTTCCTGCGATGTCTTCGCATAAGGGTTCTTTGTTCTCTTTTTTTCTCATAGTATCTTTTTCCTTACCAGGTCAATTTAATCTGCGTACTTGATATATAAAATATACCAAATATAATAAAAAAATCGGACAGAAAAAGCAAGTATCCATAAAAGTAAAATAAAAGAATAAATGAATAAAAGAATAAAAGAATGGAAGAATAAAAGAATAAAAGAATAAAAGAATAAAAGAAACCAGGCAGGTTGATAGTAACAGTTAATAACCAAAAATATCAATAACAAGAAGGGAGCACCTGTAAAAATGATAAAGGCAGCTAATGACATAAAAAGATGTGTTGCCTGCGGAGTATGTGCGCTGCAGTGCCCAAGAGGGGCGATAGAGATCTTCAGAGGATGTTATGCGGTGGTGAATGCTGAAAAATGCGTGGGCTGCGGCATCTGCGAGAAGGCATGCCCGGCAGGTTCAATTAAGATCAGGGAGGTGGCGTATGGCTCTTAATAAGAAAAAACACTGGTATGACTACCTGTGGATATGGACGATAGTTTATTTTGCACTTGGCTTTTTTAATATACTCTTTGCCTGGCTTGGCATGATCGATTTCATACTTCCGCTGATCTTTGCAATAGCAGGAGGCAATAAATGGTTCTGCAATCACATGTGCGGAATAGGACAGCTTTTCTGGGTGCTGGGCAGGAACCTTAAATGCTCAAGGAGAAAGCCTGCGCCAAAATGGATCTCTTCAACATGGTTCAGATACGGATTTCTTACCTTTTTCATGACAATGTTCGGAACAATGATCTTTCAGACCTATCTGGTGTTCTCGGGGGCGGAGTCACTTAGGAAAGCAATAAAGCTTTTTTGGACATTTAAAGTGCCCTGGAAATGGGCTTATAATGGAAGTGTATTCCCCGATTGGGTGGCTCAGTTTGGTTTTGGATTTTACAGCCTCATGCTGACATCCACGCTTATCGGACTGATAGTAATGACACTGTATAAAGAAAGAACCTGGTGCTCGTTTTGCCCCATGGGGACCATGACACAGGGAATCTGCAGGATCAAAGCAAAGAAAGGAAACAGGGAAAATGACAATAAATGAAAGAGCTCAAAAGGCGGTAGAATTAAAAGCTTCGGGAATGTATAACTGCGCTCAGGCAGTAACCGCTGCGCTGGCGGACCAGACGGAGCTTACAGAAGAGCAGCTTAAACAGGTATCTGCCGGATTCTGTGCCGGTATGGGCAATCTGGAAGCAACCTGCGGAGCGCTTATTGGTGCAGGCATGATAGCAGGTCTTTCTACAAAGGGACAGGGAACTCTTGGCATCACAAGGCAGCTCCAGGAGGAGTTTGGCAAAAAGTGCGGCGCTATAAAATGCAAGGACTTAAAGACCGTCACTGACGGAAAACCCTTATGCCCCTGCGAGGAATGCGTCAGAAACGCAGTGCTTATCTATGGAGAGACCTTGGGACTTGCATAAAACGCTGTACTGACTTTTTTCATGCGTCAGATAATCGCAATTATCCCCTCTGCGTTATATAATAAATATGTATGCATTATCAGTTAAAAGCACAGAAACTTGCATTTGCTGCGAGCTTTGCGAGTGTGCAATTGACATGCAAGTGGGGAGAATATTATGAAAAAAGTAAGCAGAGAGCTTGTGGGGGTACTCGCTACGGCTCTTATGACAGCAATGGTTGCGGGCTGCGCTTTTTTGGCAGGCGCTACTTACGGCGGAGAGCCCGGCGCCAATGACCGGGAAACGCCTCTTAATATAATAGACGACGAATACCGTACCACTTACGAGGTGTTTGTCTATTCTTTTTATGACAGCGACGGAGACGGGATCGGAGACCTGCAGGGGCTTATCCAAAAGCTTGACTACATAAACGACGGCAATGATAAAACTGATACGGACCTTGGCTGCAACCAGATCTGGCTTATGCCCGTTTCACCTTCGCCTACATATCACAAATATGACGTTACGGATTACATGGATATAGACCCGCAGTACGGAAGCCTGGATGATTACGACCGGCTTATACAGGCCTGCCATGACAGGGGTATCCGTGTCATCATCGATTTGGTCCTAAACCACACATCTTCTGAGCATCCCTGGTTTAAAGAGGCTTCTGATTATGTGAGAAACCACGAGGGCGAGGGTCTTGTGACGGACAAGGCTCTTTTGGAGTGCCCTTATCTTGATTATTACAATTTTTCCCCGGAGAAAAAGGAGGGCTACGAACCGCTTCCGAACAGCTCTTACTATTATGAAGCAAGATTCTGGTCGGGAATGCCGGATCTTAACCTTGACAGTGAAAGAGTCAGAAAAGAGATCTCGGATATAACGCAGTTCTGGATAGAGCATGGAACCGACGGATTCAGGCTAGATGCAACAACTTCCTATTATACGGGTGATGATTCCAAAAACATCGAATTTATGACCTGGCTTAATAACACCGTGAAAGGTCAAAAAGAAGATGCCTATCTGGTGGGAGAAGCCTGGAGCAATATGGCAAGCTACTCCAAGTATTACAAGAGCGGTATCGACAGCTTTTTTAACTTTGAATTTGCAGGAAGCGAGGGCATCATAGCAGGCGTTGCCAAGGGATCTTCCGGAGCGGACAGATATCCAAAGGCTCTTAAAAACTGCGAGGACCTTCTTTACAATACAAATCCCGACTACGTGGATGCGCCTTTTTACACCAACCACGATATGGCAAGGGCAGCAGGCTATTACGTAGGAAAGGGCGCCTCTGACAAGCTGAAGCTTTCAGCAGCTTTGAACCTTCTGATGGGAGGCAATGCCTTCATATATTATGGCGAAGAGCTTGGTATGAAGGGCTCGGGAAAAGATGAAAACAAGAGAGCTCCCATGTACTGGTCTCTTTCTGATACCACCGGCATGTGCAAAGGCCCCGCCGATATGGACAAGTTTGAAATGAAGTATCCGCCTCTTGATGAGCAGATGCAGGATCCTTATTCTGTCTACAACTACTACAAGTCCTGCATACGCCTAAGGAACACCTATCCTGTCATAGCAAGAGGCAGGACCTATCCTGTGGAGGAACTTTCGGACAAGGACGTTGCCGTATTTATCAGAAAGACGGAAAACACCGAGGATGAGAGCTTTGGACCAAAAGAGCTGATGGTGGTCATAAATACATCGGGAGATGCAAAAGAGCTGACTCTTCCCGATGATGAAACTGTAAAATATGCGATAACAACCGGAGAACAGGAACCTTCTTTATCTGATGGAGTTCTTAGTCTTCCGGCTTATTGTGTTACTGTTTTGGGAAGATAGGAGATGCCCGGAGGATAATCCATGACAAAACCAAATTATCAAAACTTCATCTTTGATCTCTACGGAACACTTATTGATATCATCACAGACGAAACAGAGCCTCAACTTTGGGAGGATCTGGCCCGCTACATGTACGAGGAATTTTCCGTAAAGTATACCGCCTGGGGCCTTAGAGAAGCGTATCTTAAGCTCTGCGCAGAGTATGAGGAGAAACTAAAAGAGATCCTGCATGTAGATCACCCTGAGATACGTCTTTCCTGGGTTTTTGAGAAGCTGGTAAATTTCAAGCATGAAGAGCCTGAAAATGAAAACGAGCAGGAAGTGGAAATGACGGAAAGCTCGGACCTGCCCTTTGATCCGAAAGACATCCGACTTGACCCGAATCTGGAAGAATTGACGGATCCTAAGATTCAAAAGCTCTGCATATATTTTAGGGAACGGTCCAGGGACAAGCTTGAACTTTATCCCGGAGTAAGGGAAGTTTTCGTTGCCATAAAAAAAGCAGGGAAAAAGGTATTTCTTTTATCCAATGCGCAGCGCTCCTTTACCGTAAAAGAGCTGGATGATACAATGCTGACAGGTTGTTTTGAGGATGTCTTTATATCCTCTGACAAATATATCAAAAAGCCTCAGCCGGAATTTCTGGAGATGCTCATTGAAAAGAACGAACTTAAAAAGGAAGAGTGCGTTATGATAGGTAACGAGATAAACTGCGATATCGGCATTGCGGCGGCATGCGGGATAAAGAGCGTTTATCTTAATACCTACGATCATCCAAAGAGGGAGATAAATGCCGACATCAAAAAGCTCGGCATCACGGATGAAGCACTAAAGCCCACTATCATCCAGGGCTGGAAGCTCTTTGAGATAAAGAAAGCTCTTGGGCTTTGAGGCAAAATAATTACTTGAAAGGAACTGATAACAATGAACGACAAGATTTTAAAAAGAAGCGAAGTCCCGGTAGAACTTACCTGGAGACTTGAGGATATATACGAGGACGAGGCTTTACTTGAAAAAGAACTGGAAGAGCTTGGAAAGCTGGGAGATCAGATGGCTTCCTTTAATGGAAGGGCAGCAAAGAGTGCAGCAAATCTTCTTGAGTTCTTTAAACTGTATGAAAGAGCAGAGCTGTTGCTTGACAGAGTTTACGGCTATGCTCACATGAGACAGGATCAGGATACATCAGATACCAAATATCAGGCGCTTCAGCAGAGGGGGATGTTTGCCATAACAGCACTTATGGAAAAGATGTCCTTCTTTGAGCCTGAAGTTCTGGAGCTTTCAGATGAAGAGGTTGAAAGATACTACGAAGAGGAGCCTGAGCTCAAAAGCTACAAGGTGTCCATCACCGAGATCAGAAGGCTCAAGGACCACATCCTTGATAAGGACACAGAGCTTTTGCTTGCATCAGCCGAGGAGATGAAGATGGCTTCTTCCAAGACCTACGGGCTTTTGGACAACGCCGATATGAAATTCCCCAAGGTTAATGACGGCAAGGGCGAGGAAGTTCAGCTTTCCGGTGAGAGATTTGTTCCCACTCAGATGTCCAAGGACAGAGAGCTTCGTAAAAATGCTTTTGAAGCTTTTTATACAAGATACTCAGAGTTCAAAAACACCTGGGCTTCCCTCTACGACGGTGAGGTTAAGGGAAGGATCTTTTCCGCAAAAGCAAGAAAATACGACAATATCTTTGAGGCAGCAGTTGGTGCCAACAACGTTTCACCAAAGGTCTGCGACAGCCTCTTTGAGTCTATTCACGACAACATGGACAAGATGCACAGATACGTTACCCTCAGGAAAAAGCTCCTTGGAGTTGATGAGCTTCATATGTATGACGTATATGTGTCAATGATCCCTGATTTTGACATGGAAGTATCCTATGAGGAAGCAAAAGAGATGTCTCTGAAGGCTCTTGCGCCTCTTGGAGAGGACTACCTCGAAGTGGTTAAGAGCGCCTACGAAAACAGATGGATCGACGTCCTTGAAAATGAAGGAAAGAGGGGCGGAGCTTATTCCTCCAATGTTTACGGAGTGCACCCTTATATGCTCCTTAACTACTCAGACACCATTTCCGATGTCTTTACTCTTGTACATGAGATGGGACATTCCATGCATACATATTATTCCTGCAAGGCTCAAAGCGTGTTTGATTCACAGTACAAGATCTTTGTGGCAGAGGTTGCTTCAACAACCAACGAAGTTCTTTTGTACCACTATCTGAAAGACAGGGCAAAGGACAAGAACGAGAAGGCCTTTATCATCAACTTCTTCCTTGAGAGATTCAAGGCTACCATGTTCCGTCAGACCATGTTTGAGGAGTTTGAGAGAAAAACCGGAGAGATGGCAGAGCAGGGTGTTCCTCTTACTGCAGAGGCTCTTTACGATGTTTACCTTAACCTTAACAAGGACTACTTCGGAAAAGACATGGTTTCCGATGAACTCATAGGATGGGAGTGGTGCAGGATTCCTCACTTCTATTACAATTTCTATGTATATCAGTATGCAACAAGCTTTGCTGCAGCAGTTGCAATTGCAGACAAAATTTTAAAAGAGGGTGAGCCTGCGGTTAAGGCTTACAAGGAGTTCCTCTCATCAGGCTGCACACAGGATCCCGTAAGCCTTCTTAAGATCGCGGGAGTTGACCTTACCACAAGAGAGCCCATTGACAGAGCTCTTGAGGTATTTGGCAGAACCCTTGATGAGATGGAAGAAGTAATGAAATAATGAAGTACTTTTTGATGTACATAAAACAGACTCTGCGCTTTGTTTTAAAGCCGCTTTCCTTTGTACCTGCCATCATCATGATGTGCCTTATCTTCGGCTTTTCGTCCCAGACAGCGGATGAGAGCAGTGACCTTAGCTTTGAAGTGGGTATAAAGGTACTGGAAATGGCCAATGAAACCTTTGACAAAGGCTGGTCTTATGAACACATTGTGGAACTGTCGGAGACGGGACAGTATATCATCAGGAAAACAGCGCACTTTACGGAGTATTTCCTCTTGGCGGTATCCGTGGCCTTTCCTCTTTATGTTTACGGAGTAAGGGGGCTTTGGCTTGTGTTTTCTGCGGGTATTTTCTGTGTTGGCTTTGCCTGCCTTGATGAGTACCACCAGTCCTTTGTGGCTGGGCGTACGCCTCAGAAAAAAGATGTAGTCATAGACAGCTGCGGAGTGCTTTTGGGGATAGTGATCACGAGGATAGTGGGCTGGACCGGTCGAATGACCATATTCAGGCCCTTATCCGAACACAGGGAGAAAACAGGTAAACGCAGACAGTAACACCGGGGGAAATTGGGGATATGCTGAAGGTATTTTTGGCGGAGGATGAGTTCGTTGTCCGCGACGGAATCAAAAACAACATAGATTGGAATGCCCATGGTTATGAGTTTTGCGGCGAAGCGGGGGATGGAGAGATGGCTTATTCCATGATCCAGAAGCTACGCCCGGATATTCTCATTACCGACATAAAGATGCCCTTTATGGACGGACTTGCTCTAAGCCGCATGGTAAAGGCGGAATTTCCTGCAACTGAGATCATACTTCTTACGGGCTATGAGGACTTTGAATTTGCCAAAGAGGCCATAAAGATAGGCGTTTCTTCTTATTTATCCAAACCTATCAGCTCAGAGGATCTTTTGAGGGAAGTGGGAGTTGTTGCCGAAAAGATCGAAGAAAAGATGCGTGAGCGTGAGGCAGCAGCCAGATATGCGCAGGATATGAAGGAGAGGATCGAGCTTGAAAAGCAGGAGTTCTTTGAAGAGATTGTGACAGGCGGCAAGGACCTTCCTTATATCCTCAGTAAGGCAAAGAGACTTGATATTGATATCACGGCGCTTCGCTACAATATCATCATGCTAAAGGTCTGGTCTTTGAGCCACGAGGCGGACGAGTTTTCAAAGAGCGTTGTTAAGGTTCATGAGAAAATAGAAGAGATCGCATCAGATCTTGGTGCGGTGGTATTTAACATGAATCTTGACGGAAACGGGATCCTTCTTAAGGGCGACTCAGATGAAGAGCTCTCTGAAAAAACTGACAGGTGCATAAGCAGGATGAAAGAGGTGTTTTCAGAATATCCAAACATCAGGTACTTTGGCGGTGTCGGACAGAGCGTATCCAGAGTTTCGGATATTCCTGTTTCTTTTAAATGGGCAAGCAGAGCTTTTGCTCATCTGTATCTTACTTCCGACAACGACTTTTTGTTTGGATCCGAGGACGGGCTTAAATCCAGACAGGACCAGGCAATTCTTTCAAATATCGATCCCAAGCATATAGACAGAAAGCTGGTAAAAGAGTTCCTCAGAAGAGGAGATCCCGCAGAGGCGGAGTACTTCCTTCAGGAGTTCTTTAGCGGCATGGGCAAGAACGCGCTTAAATCCACAATGCTAAGGCAATATATCGCCATGGATATGTATTTTACCGTGACGGATTTTGTGGAAAATGATCTGGGGCTTTCAAGGGAAGATACGGATACGGCGATCCCTGCAGCGGAATTTGTGGGAGACGAAAAAACTACCGAGGAATATCTTTTGCAGATAGTAAGGCATGCTCTTGAGCTTAGGTGCGACAATTCTTCAGGCCACTACAGAGAAGTGGCGATGGAGGTCATGAAATATATCGATGAGCACTACGCAGAGGATGAGCTTTCACTAAATACTCTGGCTGCTCACGTGAATTTTTCACCAAATCATCTGAGCGCTGTATTCAGGCAGGAGACGGGGCAGACCTTTATCAAGTACCTTACGGATTACAGGCTTGATAAGGCAAAAGAGCTGCTTCTTACCACCAACAAAAAGAGCAATGAGATAGCGCTGATGGTAGGTTACAAGGATCCTCATTATTTTTCCTATTTATTTAAGAAGACGTTGGGAGTTACAACCACAGGCTACAGAAGCGGAAAAGCCCAGACGGAGGAGGCATAATGTTTTTTAAAAGCATGCAGAGCCGCCGCGAGAATAAGTCAAGGCTTGCAACCCAGATACGTATATCCTACCTGGTGCTTCTTTTACCAAACATCGTATTTATGGTGTATGCCTTCTACAATCTGTGGCTCGTAAACGAAAGATATAATGAGATGCTAAACTCCGTTGTGGTGGCAAGTGAGTTCAGTCTTGATTTCAAGGAGGATTTTGACTACGAGACATATCTTTTGATCGTGGGAAATGTTCCTCCCCAGAGATCCAAGATCCCAACGCTTTTGTCGGATGCAAGGGGCGTTGTTAATGAGCTCAAGGACTATACGGACGATGCCGACAACAGAAAAAGGCTCCTTAGCGCGGAAAAGTATCTTAATAACCTTGATAATTATATAGAAAAGATCACTGAGAACCTGAGCTACGACGACAGGTACTCTGACAATATGACCATCTGGGAAAATGACGTACAGATAGTTACGGCTCTTTTGCAGGAGACCATAAATGAGTACATCTATTATGAAAACAAGCAGATTCAGAGTACTCATGCGGAGACAAGGCAGTTGTTTTTAAATACCGCAAGGATCTCCATGGGCATATTTGTCTTTATCCTTGTGGCTATCCTTGGCGTGTCCGTTGTGGGACCTTTGTGGATCACAAGACCCATCGAGGAGCAGGTAAAGCAGGAGCAGGAGTCCCTTAGAAAAGCCGAGTTTGAGCTTTTGCAGGCTCAGATAAATCCGCACTTTCTGTATAATACTCTGGATGCCATCGTTTGGTCTGCAGAGGCCGGAAACCAAAAGCAGGTTGTTAAAATGGTTGGCTCTTTGTCCGAGTTTTTCAGATCATCTCTTAATAAGGGAAAAGAGATCGTAACCATCAGGGAAGAGCTGATGCATGTAAGGAGCTATCTGGAAATTCAGCAGATAAGATATCAGGATATCCTAAGCTATGATATTGATGTGCCGGAGAGTCTTTTTAACTGCAGGATCCCCAAGATCACGCTGCAGCCCATTGTTGAGAATGCTCTTTATCATGGAATAAAGAATGTTCGCGGTGGTGGAAAGATCACTCTTGAGGGAAAAGATCTGGGGGATGATTTTGTTATCAAGATAAGTGATGATGGCATCGGCATGGATGCGGACAGATTAAACGAAGTCAGAAAGGGACTTACTGATTCCGATCCCGACGCAGGCGAGATCTACGGCCTTTACAATGTAAATCAGAGAATAAAGATGCGATACGGAGATGAATACGGCCTTACCATCGACAGTACTTATGAGATCGGAACCATGGTTTTGGTTCGTCTCCCGAAAAAATCAACCTGAATCGTAAAAAAATCAAACAAAATAAAATAATAATAAAAAAATCAACTTTTTTCATTTTTTATTGAATGGAGTGTTTTGGGGTTTGTCCGCTAGAATAAATATCAGTTAGGGGACAGGCCCCTTTAAAAACACTTTTTTTACCTAATAGGAGGGAAAATTATGATGAAGAAAGTATTGGCAGTTCTTATGGCATCTGTTATGACCCTTGGTCTGGTTGCCTGCGGCAGTGCACCCGCTCCTGCAAAGACAGAGTCAGCAGGAAACGGCGGCGGACTTATCAAAGTTGGTATCATCAACAACGATCCTAACGAGTCCGGATATCGTACAGCTAACGATGCAGACCTTAAGGCAAAATTCTCAGAAGCAAACGGCTATGATGCATCTTTCGCATACAGCCTTAAAAACGACGAGCAGATCGCAGCTGCTCAGACATTCATCCAGAACGAAGTTGATTATCTTCTTCTTTCAGCAGCAGACACAGCAGGTTGGGATTCAGTTCTTAAGGATGCTCAGGATGCAGGCGTAAAGGTTATCCTTTTCGACCGTACAATCGATGCTGATCCTTCTCTTTACGAGGCATCAATCGTTTCCGATATGGCTAAAGAAGGCCAGACAGCAGTTGACTGGCTTGCAGGCCAGAATCTTTCAGAGTACAACGTAATCCATATCCAGGGTGTTATGGGTTCTGCAGCTCAGCAGGGACGTTCAGGCGCTCTTGATACCAAGGTTGCAGCTGAGTCTAACTGGAACATCGTTAAGCAGCAGACAGCTGAGTGGAACGCTGAGAAAGCACAGCAGATCGTTCAGTCAGTTATCGATGCAGGCACACCTTTCAACGTAATCTACGCAGAGAACGACGATATGGCTAAGGGCGCTGTAGCAGCTCTTGACGCAGCAGGTATCTCACACGGTGTTGGCAAAGACGTAGTAGTTATGGGATTTGACTGCAACAAGTGGGCACTTGAAGAGCTCCTTGCTCAGAACTGGAACTATGATGGACAGTGCAATCCTTTCCAGGCCAGCTACATCGACGATATCATCAAGACTCTTGAGTCCGGCAAGTCTCCTTCATCCAAGACCATCATCATGGACGAGAAGGGCTTCGATGCTACTACAATCACTCAGGAAGATGTTGATAATTATGGAATCTAAGTGATATAGGGACGCAAGCTCACAAGGTGCAGCGAAGCAATCCGTATATCACCAATATTAAGTCCATCTAAGGCGCGGATATCATGCCGCGCCTTTTTTAAAGAAGTATTAAGAACTGAGAGGATAAGCAATGAATGACAATGTAGTTCTGAAGATGCGGGGCATCGACAAATCTTTTCCCGGCGTCCGCGCATTGCAGAATGTGGACTTCACTCTTTGCAAGGGTGAGATTCACGCTCTCATGGGGGAGAACGGAGCCGGAAAGTCCACTCTTATAAAAGTCCTCACCGGTGTTTACACCAAAGACGCGGGAACCATCGAACTGGCGGATTCCGGAGAGGCACATATACATTCACCGCAGGATGCCCAGAAACTGGGTATCAGTACGGTTTATCAGGAAATCACTCTCTGTCCCAACCTTACAGTGGCAGAGAATATGTTCATCGGCAGAACAGAAGGTGCTTTTACCAACTGGAAAGACATGAACGCAGACGCAGACAAACTCCTTAAGTCACTTGATATTCCTGCAAAGGCAACTCAGCAGCTGTCCAATTGCTCCATCGCTGTTCAGCAGATGGTAGCTATTGCAAGAGCTGTGGATATGGACTGTAAAGTTCTGATCCTTGATGAGCCCACATCATCTCTTGATGAGCAGGAAGTAGAAAAGCTCTTTGGCCTCATGAGAGATCTTAAGAAAATGGGAGTAGGAATCATCTTTGTAACCCACTTCCTTGATCAGGTTTATGAAGTTTGCGACAAGATCACTGTCCTTAGAGACGGACAGCTGGTGGGTGAGTACGAAATAAAAGATCTTCCCAGAGTTCAGCTGGTTGCCAAGATGCTGGGCAAGGAGATGGATGATCTTTCAGATATCAAAGGTGAAAAAGGAACCTACGAAGGAGCGGATGCAGGCGAAGTCATATTTGAAGCAAGTGGACTTCAGTCTGATGCAGGTATTAAGCCCTTCGACTTCCATATCAAAAAAGGTGAAGTCAACGGATTTACAGGTCTTTTGGGATCAGGACGAAGCGAGTGCGTAAGAGCCATCTTTGGTGCCGACAGAGTTCTGGGCGGCAAGGTAAAGATGCATGGCAAAGAGATCAAGATAGCAAAGCCTCTTGATGCCATGAAAAACGGAATCGCTTACCTGCCTGAGGACAGAAAGGTTGACGGTATCATCGGTGATCTGTCCGTAAGAGACAACATCATCATGGCACTTCAGGTTCTCACAGGCTTCTTTAAGCCTTTCAGCAAAGCAAAAGCAAATGCCTTTGCAGATGAATACATCAAAAAGCTCAACATCAAGACAGCTTCAGCAGATACCCCTATCAAATCTCTTTCAGGCGGTAATCAGCAGAAGGTTATCCTTGCAAGATGGCTTTTGATGCATCCCGAATATCTGATCCTTGATGAGCCCACAAGAGGTATTGATGTAGGAACCAAGGTTGATATTCAGAAGCTGGTTCTTGAGCTTGCTTCAGAGGGAATGAGCGTTACCTTCATCTCTTCCGAGACTGATGAGATGCTCAGAACCTGTTCAAGACTTGTAGTAATGCGCGATAGAAAAGTTGTTGGAGAGCTGTCGGGAGACGATCTCACACAGAACAAGATCATGAGTACTATCGCAGGAGGAGAGTAAGGTATGTCAGATAAGATAAAGAAAAAAGACGGGAGCTTTTTAAAGAGGCTCACCTCTAATCAGCTTTTTATACCGCTTATCGCACTTATTCTTCTGGCGGTTATAAATCTGATCAACGATCCCGGATTTTTCAAAATAACACTTGGAACTAACAACGCAGGAAACCCCGTTCTTTCGGGTTACCTCATCACAATTCTTGATTACGGCTCAGAGCTTGGAATCCTTGCAATCGGCATGACCCTTGTTACCGCTGCGTCAGGCGGACAGGATATTTCCGTTGGAGCAACCATAGCAATTGCAGGTTCAGCCATGCTGAGGATCCTCTGCGGAGGACAGGCACGTCCTTCGGAGATCCAGGCCCCAATTATCGTGGCATTCCTTGTTGCATGCATAGTCGGAATGCTTTGCGGTGCCTTTAACGGTATGCTGGTTTCTGTATTCAAGATACAGCCCATGATAGCGACGCTGATCCTCTTTACAGCAGGAAGATCAATCGCTGCATGGATCAACAACAACGAGCTTCCCATTGTTCCCGACCCTACATTCTCATACTTTGGCGGGTTCATACCGGGAATCCCGATCCCTACCACAGTGTTCATAGTGGCCATCTGCATCGTGCTCATTGCCCTTGCACTTAAGTTCACAAACCTTGGCCTTTACACACAGGCAGTAGGTATCAACGAGAGTTCATCAAGACTTAACGGAATCAATCCCACATTTATCAAGTTCCTTGCATTTGTTATCCTGGGACTTTGCGTTGCGGTAGCTGCTCTTATCAAGGTCAGCCGTCTTTCAACCATCAACTATTCCGTTATTGCAAAAGATATTGAGATGGATGCCATCCTTGCGGTAGCCCTTGGCGGAAATGCTCTTTCAGGCGGTAAGTTCAATATGTGGGCTTCCATTCTCGGTGCATATGTTATCCAGTTCCTTACAACAACTCTTTACAAATTCAATGTGCAGTCAGATGCCCTTGCAGCTTATAAGGCCGTTGTTGTTATCCTTCTGGTAATATTCTCAGCTCCCAAGGTTAGAGAGTACATGTCGCAGCTTACCAAAAAACTGGCTCCTGCCGGAAAGGAGGCGGCATGATGAAAGAGAATAAGAAAGAAAGCATCTTTAATAAGATGAATGACACTTCCCTTCTTCTTACCATCACCATCGTGATCTTCTTTATCATGTACATCGGTGCGGTGGTACTGCAGGGAGGCGGCTTTACCAAGCCTCAGATGTTTTTTAACATCCTCAATTCAAATGCAGCTCTTATAATCACTGCTACAGGCATGAGCATTGTCATGATCTCCGGCGGTATCGATATCTCCGTGGGTGGTGTTGTGGCACTTGTATCCATGAGCTGTGCTGTTTACCTTGATTATCATGACGGAAGCATTCTCGGCTCGGTCCTGATCGCACTTGGAATAGGCGTTGCCTATGGACTCGTTCAGGGATTCCTTGTGGCATATCTGGACATCCAGCCTTTCATCGTATCCCTTGCGGGAATGTTCTTTGCAAGAGGTATGACAACAATAGTTAATACCGCGCCCTTCAACGTTGCCGATGAGGAGTTCAATGCCCTCAAGCTTACAAGGATCGAGATTCCCTTCCTTGGCTCCTACAACAAAAAAGGCATCTACGTGCCTGCGTATGTTGAAATTGGTGTTATCGTTGCCCTCCTTATTGTGGTATTATTATTTGTGGTGCTGAGATGGACCAAGCTGGGCAGAAGCTTCTACGCCGTTGGCGGTAACAAGCAGAGCGCCCTTATGATGGGTATCAACGTACAGAGAACCAAATTCATTTCTCACCTTATCTGCAGCACTCTTGCAGGTATCGGAGGTTACGTATACTTCCTTCATGTTGGTTCAGGATCTGCCAGCCATGCCATGGGTATGGAGATGAATGCCATTGCATCATCCATCATCGGAGGAACCATGCTGACAGGTGGTGTAGGAAACATCATCGGAACCCTCTTTGGAGTTCTTTCACTCAGTACCATTCAGAACATTGTTGCATCTGCAGGTCTTGACGATGCATGGTGGACAGGTATCACCATCGCAGCTATGCTGTGCATCTTCCTGCTGATCCAGAGTGTTGTTATGGCACAGAAAAAGAAGGCTCTCAAGGCATAAGGAACATACCGGTTTATGAAGAGAATAAAAAGAGCTTTTGCGGCACTCCTGCTGGGGTCTGTTCTTTTGACAGGCTGTGGCAGGACCGCAGAAGTTATATTGGAAAGTGATAATGAAAACACAAAAGCCGACGAGTATATTACCGTCGGCTTCTCTCAGTTGGGGGCTGAATCGGACTGGAGAAGCGCCAATACCGAGTCCATGCAGTCCGCCTTTACTGAAGAGGACGGATATACACTGATCTACAAAAACGGTCAACAAAAGCAGGCCAATCAGATAACAGCCATCAGAACCTTTATTCAGCAGGAGGTGGATTATATTGTCCTTGCTCCCGCAACAGAGGACGGATGGGACACAGTCCTGTCCGAGGCTAGAGATGCGCAGATTCCTGTTATCCTAGTGGACAGAAGAGTTAATGTTTCGGATAAAAACCTTTATTCCTGCTGGGTGGGATCTGATTTTGAGCTGGAGAGTAAAAAGCTCTGCGCCTGGATGCGCGACTATGCTTCTTATAAAGGAATAGCTCAGAGTGATCTTCATATAGTAAACATTCAGGGAAGCATCGGCTCCACGGCCCAGATCGGAAGAACAAGAGGCCTTGCCAATGCAGCCAGAGACAACGGATGGGATCTTATGGCTGAGGTCAGCGGCGACTTTACGGAGACAAGAGGCCGCGAAGTCATGGGAGCTCTTTTGAAAAGGTTCGATAATATAAATGTTGTATACTGCGAAAACGACAATATGGCCATGGGCGCCATAGATGCCATAGAAAGTGCCGGCAAAGAGGTTGGCCCCGACATCGACAAAGGGCAGATCATGATCGTATCCTTTGACGGTGTAAACCCTGAGGCCAGAGGCTATGCACGAGAGGGTAAGATATCCTGCCTTGCGGAATGTAACCCTCTTCACGGCCCCAGAGTCAGAGCTCTCATCGAAATGCTCGAAAGCGGCACCACCCCCGACAAGTTCAACTACGTTGACGAAAAGCTTTTCAGCGCCGTCGAGGGCATCACCCAGGTCACCGTGGAAAGTGAAACCTACCCCGTAGAGAAACCATGAAAAAAGTGAAAAAGACTGTTGACAAGAGTTGAAGGTTTGTGTTATCTTATATCAGTATTTGAAAACAAAGCAGAGTATCCACTCTCACCCTGCGGCACAGCCAGCAGGCGTCAATAATTTTCAAATAAGGGTTATATCCCTCGTTTGTGATTATTTAAGTGGATACCAGCTAGTATCCACTTTTTTTATTGGATGGAGGACAGAGCCATTAGCGACTTATTTATTAACGACCAGATCAGAGACAAAGAGGTTCGTGTAATCGGTTTAGACGGTGAACAGCTTGGAGTTATGTCTATTCAGGATGCGAGAAAGATAGCTGACGAGGCAGGAGTTGACCTTGTTAAGATCGCACCCAATGCTAAGCCGCCTGTATGCAGAGTTGTAGATTACGGCAAGTTCAAGTATGAGCAGCTTCGCAAGGAAAAAGATGCGAGAAAAAAGCAGAAGACCGTTGAGATCAAGGAGATCAGACTTTCTCCCAACATCGATACCAACGACCTTAACACCAAGGTAAACGCGGCCAGAAAGTTTCTCGAGAAGGGTAACCGTGTAAAGATCACACTCCGTTTCCGCGGACGTGAGATGGCTCATATGGGCGCCAGTGTGCATATTCTTACGGATTTTGCAGAGGCTCTCAGTGATGTAGCAGTTATTGAGAAACAGCCCAAGGTTGAGGGACGTTCCATGACCATGTTCCTTACCGAAAAGAAAAACTGATCATATTATTTAGGAGGATTTAGTTATGCAGCAAAAGATGAAGACAAAGAGAGCTGCTGCCAAGAGATTCAAGGTAACAGGCACAGGCAAACTCATGAGAAACAAAGCGTACAAGCGCCACATCTTAACAAAGAAGTCCACAAAGAGAAAGAGAAACTTAAGACATGCCGGACTTGTTGACGCAACAAACGTAAAGGCAATGAAGAGCATATTACCTTATGCATAATTTCGTTATTTAGGAGGATTTTTAAGATGGCAAGAGTTAAAGGCGCATTAAATGCCAAGAAGAAGCACAATAGAGTACTTAAGCTCGCTAAGGGCTACAGAGGAGCTAGATCAAAGCAGTACAGAGTTGCTAAGCAGTCTGTTATGAGAGCTCTTACATCTGCTTTCGCAGGACGTAAGCAGAAGAAGAGAGATATGAGATCTCTCTGGATCACACGTATCAACGCAGCAGCAAGAATCAACGGTCTTTCATACAGCAACATGATGCACGGCCTCAAGCTTGCAGGTGTTGATATCAACAGAAAGATGCTTGCAGAGCTTGCAGTTAACGATCCCGACGGATTCAAGACACTTGCAGAGCTTGCAAAAGAGAAGATCGCTTAATCCTGATCTGATATTAAATATGAACTATGAACCGGTGTACAAAAAGTACACCGGTTTTTTGATTTAAATGGAAAACTTTATGGAAACTTTTGTTGCTATTTTAGTGTTTTGATAGTACAATGTAGTGGAAACTCAGCCGTGAAGGTGAGCCGGCAAAAACTGATAAACACCGATGATTTCAAGAAACACGCAGAATACGGGACTTGAGGGATGAGGTGAAGAAAATATATATCGGAGGCAGATATGGCACTTGAAAATTTACAACCAAAATCAGTATTTCATTTTTTTGAGGAGATATGCAACATTCCTCACGGATCGGGCAATCTTCAGAAGATAAGCGATTTTCTCGTTTCTTTTGCAAAGGAGAGAAACCTTGAAGTTACTCAGGATGAGGAGCTCAACGTAATAATCAAGGCTCCCGGAAGCAAGGGCTATGAGGACAGGGAAAGTGTTATCCTTCAGGGACATATGGACATGGTTGCGGTTAAGAACGATGACTGTGACATAGATATGTTAAAGGACGGACTTAGGGTCACAACAGACGGCGAGTATGTATGGGCAGACGGAACAAGCCTTGGGGGAGACGACGGCATTGCTGTAGCATATTGCCTTGCTCTTCTTGACAGCAAGGATATTCCTCATCCGCCTCTTGAGGTTGTTATAACGACCAATGAGGAGACAGGTATGTTCGGCGCAGCAGCCATCGACCTCTCTTCATTAAAGAGCAAGAAGATGATCAACATCGACAACGAGGAAGAGGGCGTATTCATCACAAGCTGTGCGGGCGGCGCAAGAGTTTACTCTGATATAACCGTCAGCAGAAAGAACAGAACAGGGGTTAAGTGCTCCGTTGAAGTAGGAGGCCTTCTGGGTGGACACTCCGGAGAGATGATCATAAAGGGAAGAGGAAATGCCAACATTATCCTTGCAAGAGCTCTTCTTGAGGCACTTGACTTTGCAGAATTCAGACTTATCGATATCTCAGGTGGTGTTGCAGACAATGCGATTCCTTCCGGCGCAAAGGCAGAGGTTGTGGTTGATGCAGGCAAGGTCAAGGCCTTTACAGATAGCATCAGGGAGACGGAAACTGCCATAAAGGGAGAACTTGAAGGCAAGGATCAGAATCTTTTCATCAGGGTAAAAGAAGGTGCGGACGGAGAGTACTTTGCTATTGACGATAATGGAACAGAGGATATTCTGTCCTTTATCTGCACACTTCCCGACGGAGTACAGGCAATGAGTTCAGCGGTTGAGGGACTTGTAGAAACCTCTCTTAATCTGGGAGTTATCCTGGCTGAAGACTACAAGGTAAGAATAACTCAGTCAGTAAGAAGCTCTGTCGAATCTTCAAAGAAGTTCCTTATAAGAAAGATAAAGACAATAGCAGAGAGCTATGGAGCAGTCGTTACTGTAAGCGGAGATTATCCCGGATGGAAGTACAGAGTTGAGTCAGAGCTCCGCGATCACATGGTTGAGGTATACAAGAAGCTTTACGGAAAAGAGCCGGTTCTTCAGGCTATTCACGCAGGACTTGAGTG